>NZ_KI260480.1:35400-58789 GCF_000468015.1 Ruminococcus callidus ATCC 27760
AGTCGCCAGACGCTCTTTGTGCGGTGTTGCCCTAGACCAATGTGAAACAGGGAGGATTACATGAAACTACTTGCCATTGACGGAAACAGTATCCTGAACCGTGCATTCTACGGGATTCGTCCGCTCAGCAATACACAGGGCGTGTTTACCCATGCCATTTTCGGCTTTATGAATATTTACCTGAAAAATCGGGACGAGGTGCAGCCAGATGCTGTGGCTGTGGCATTTGACCTGCGAAAGCCCACGTTCCGTCACAAGGCAGTTGCCACCTATAAGGCGAACCGCAAGGGCATGCCCGAAGAATTTGCCATGCAGCTGCCCTATGTGAAGCAGCTGCTGACACTGCTGGGAATTCCGGTCATCACCTGTGAGGGCTACGAAGCAGATGATATTCTGGGAACGCTGGCGGCGGCATGTACGGCACAAGATGCGGACTGTGTGATCCTGACAGGGGACAGGGACAGCCTGCAGCTGGTCAGCGATCATGTGACAGTGCGGCTTACTACCAACAAGGAAACCATTCCCTATACGCCGGAGCGTTTTCAGGAAGAGTACGGTTTTGCTCCACTGTCCCTGATTGACCTGAAAGCTCTCATGGGGGACAGTTCGGACAACATCTCCGGTGTAGCCGGCGTAGGACAGAAGACTGCTTCCAAGCTGATTCAGGCGTGGGGAACTGTGGAAAATCTCTATGCTCATCTGGACGAGGCAGGGCTCACCAAGTCGGTGTACAATAAGCTGACTGCCGGACAGGACGCGGCAAAGGAGAGCAAGTGGCTGGCAACGATCGTGACCGATGTGCCGATCGACATGGACGTGCAGCACTATCTGCCCCAGCCGGTGCAGACCGAGGAAGTCCGCAGGCTGCTGCTGGAACTGGAAATGGCAAAACTGCTGGAAAAGCTGAAGCTTTCCGGAACAGATGCTCCCGCAGCAGAAGCGGCAGAGCCGGCAGAACAGCAGCAGCCTCTGACGGAACAGCCCTTGACGGCGGCTCTGCTGGACACATGGCGTGCTGACAAAACGGAACTGCCCTGCTGTCTGTTTGACGGCAGCCGCATCTGCGTATACCACGCCGGCACGCCGGAAGCGGTGTACACTTCGACAGATACTGCCCTGTGGGAACAGCTGTTTCAGATGCCGCGTCTGACGTTCGGGGCAAAGCCCCAGTATCGGTTTCTGCTGGCACAGAGCATCACGCCGGACAGCGGCAGCCCTGCGGCAAAAGATGCGGAACTGGCTGCGTATCTGCTGAACTCCACCACGTCCGCCTATGAGGTCGAACGGCTCTGCGTGACCTATCATGTGCCCTATCCCCGCAGTGCAGGTGAATATGCCGATCTGGCGGCTCTCCCGAAGCTGTACGCCGCTATGGAGAAGCTGGTGGAGGAACAGGGCATGACCCGTCTGCTGCACTTTGAACAGCAGCTGACCGTGGTGCTGGCGGCAATGGAACACGACGGCATTGCCATTGACCGGCAGGGCGTAGAGGACTTCGGCGTGTACTTGTCGGAACAGATCGAGGAAATGCAGCAAATGGTCTACGACGAAGCCGGACACACTTTCAACATCGGTTCCCCGAAGCAGCTGGGAGAAGTGCTGTTCGGGGAAATGCAGCTGCCCCACGGCAAAAAGACCAAGACCGGCTATTCCACCAATGCGGACATTCTGGAAAAACTGCGGGGAGAGTATGCCATTGTGGACTATGTGCTGAAATGGCGGCAGTATGCCAAGCTGAAATCCACCTATGTGGACGGATTGCTGAAAACCGTTGGGGCAGACGGCAGAATCCACACGGTGTACAAACAGACCGAAACCCGTACAGGGCGAATCTCCTCCACAGAGCCGAATCTCCAGAACATTCCTGTCCGCACAGAACTGGGGCGGAATATGCGAAAATTTTTCGTGGCACGGGAGGGCTGTGTGCTGCTGGACGCAGACTACAGCCAGATCGAACTGCGGCTGCTGGCAAACCTGAGCGGCGACCGGCAGATGCAGGAGGCATTCCTTAGCGGGGCAGATATTCACGCAGCCACGGCGGCACAGGTATTTGGCATGCCGCGGGAAATGGTGACACCGGAGATGCGGAGTGCGGCGAAAGCAGTAAACTTCGGCATTCTCTATGGCATGGGAGCCTTTTCCCTGTCGCAGGACATTCACGTTTCCGTGCGGCAGGCGAACCAGTATATCCAGAACTATATGGCACAGTTCCCCAGCGTGGGGGCATTCATGGAAAAGACCGTGGACACTGCCCGCATCAACGGCTATGTGACCACCTATTTCCAGCGACGCCGACCGGTGCCGGAACTGCTCGCCAGCAACAAAATGGTACAGGCGGCAGGAAAGCGAATCGCCATGAACACGCCCATTCAGGGGACGGCGGCGGACATTATCAAGCTTGCCATGATCTACGTGTACCGGCGGCTGCAAAGCGACGTGCCGGACGCGAAACTGATCTTACAGGTACACGATGAACTGATCGTCGAGGTGCCGGAACAGCATGCCTTACAGGCGGGAAAAGTGCTGGGCGAGGAAATGCAGGACGTGATCCGGAATACCCTTTCGCCGGAGGAACAGGAGAAATTCCCTGTGCCCCTGACAGCAGATGTGAGCATGGGGGAGAGTTGGTATGCAGCAAAAGGTTGAGATCGTACCGGCGGCAGAAGCCGATTTGCCGGAGATTCTGTCGCTGGCGAAAGCAGCATTTCCCGACCCGTGGACAGAACAGCAGTTCCGCCAGACCATGTGCTGTTGTTACAGCCGTATCTGGTGTGCCAGGGCGGCAGGGGAATTCTGCGGCTATGTGGCAGTTTCGCTGGCAGGAGATGCGGTGAATCTGGACGACATCGCAATTGTACCGGCGTTCCGGCGGCAGGGTATCGGCAGACAGCTTCTGGACTGGGCACACCGGCAGTTTCCGGAGAACGAATTCTGGCTGGAAGTGCGGGAGTCCAACGCCGCCGCTATTGCCCTGTATGAATCCGTAGGCTATCGGCAGGTGGGCTTTCGGAAACGGTATTACCGCGATCCGGAGGAGGGTGCTGTGTTGATGACGCGAGAGGTGAAAAAAACATGACGGAACTACTAATGCAACTGAAAGCTTTTCTGCTTTGGACATTGTTGCTTGTACCTCCGTTTGCGTTGACTGCACTGAATTTGTGGAACCTTTTTGCGGAGTGCAGCGGCAGGAGAAAACTGGCTCCCAGACTGTTCGCCGGACTTTCCATGGGAATTGGTGCGGCAGAGTATTTTCTTCTGTTGTGTGCGTGGTTTGAATATAGCGGAAAGGATTATGACCAGGCGACATATGCTTTTCAGACACATAATCTGATCGACTCGGCACATGCACTTTCTTTCTGGCTGCCGGTTTTGGTGGGAGTCGTCGGGTTGGTGCTTTTGCTCTGGTGCAGACCGGAACAGCTGCCGCCGCTGGTTTCTGCCGGTGCAGTGGCAGGGGTGCTGGTGGGAAATATCATGCAGATACTTCTGGCAGTGCAGATTGCCGAACGGGTAGATCTGCACAGGTTTCTGGATTGGTATTTCTACCTTTATCACGGCAATCTGCTGCTGTTGTCTGCGATGGGGATCCGCCGGCATATCGCCGGACAGACAAGGCTCCTGCGGGAACAGCAGACGGTATTCCGGCGGCGTTGGGTGCTTCGGCTGTATCAGTTTTTGGAAAAGACATCACATTTTCGGCTGGCTGCCTTTTTGCTGGTGCTGCCCCTTGCGGCAGTGTTGGAAGTGGTACTGATTCTCTGCGGACAGGGCGTGGACGGCACAGTTCAGGCGTTTACCCAGACGGCGGACTGGACATTTTCACAGCAGCTTCCGCCGCCTCCTTTGGAATATCAGGGACACTATCTCTGTACAGTCGCTGCCGGCGGACACCGGAAACTGGTGCGTCCGCTTCGGCTGGGGTATCGCCGTGGTGCCGTGATCGTGGTAAACCGACAGCTTGCCGTGGCGAATGCCTTTGAAGAACTGCTTCAGGAACGTCTGCCGCGTCTGCACCGGCTGGTACGGCATTTTTACGATAATCACGGCTATCCGCTTTCGCAAAAAATCACTACGCCGTTTCGGGCGGATCTGGTGTATTTGCTGATGAAGCCATTGGAATGGCTGTTTGCGGCGGTTTTGTATTTGTTCGATCTTGCACCGGAATGCCGTATTGCAAGGCAGTATACCGTTCAGAAAAAATAAAGGCAATACCGGATAAGCACCTGCTATAGCTTTGCGGTATTGTGATAAAGTTCACAGAAATGGAGATGCAGCTATGCTGATATTAGGAATTGAAAGCTCCTGCGATGAAACCGCAGCGAGCGTTGCCAGAAACCACACGGAGATTCTCTCCAATGTGGTTTCCTCACAGGTAGAGGAACATAAACAATACGGCGGCGTTGTGCCGGAGATTGCCTCCCGCAGGCACTGTGAAAACGTGCTGCCTGTGGTACAGAAAGCACTGGACGATGCCGGTGTGACATTGGCGGAACTGGACGGCATTGCCGTGACCGCATACCCCGGACTGATCGGGGCACTGCTGGTGGGCGTGAACTTCGCCAAGGGACTGGCACTGACCGCCGGAAAGCCCCTTGTGCCGACGCATCATCTGGCAGGGCACATTGCGGCGAATTACATTGCACATCCGGAACTGAAGCCGCCCTATCTCTGTCTGGTCGTCAGCGGCGGGCACAGTCATCTGGTGGAAGTGCTGACCTATACGAAATTCCGGATTCTGGGACGGACACGGGACGATGCCGCAGGGGAGTGCTTCGACAAGTGTGCCCGTGCTATGGGCTATCCGTATCCCGGCGGCATTCATCTGGACAAAGCGTCCCAGTCCGGCAACCCGAAAGCATTTTCTCTGCCAAAACCGAAAATTGCGGAAAATGCCTATGATTTCAGCTTTTCCGGCTTAAAAACTGCCGTGGTGAACCTGCTGCACAATGCCCAGCAGAAAGGCGAAACCATTTGTCGGGAAGATCTGGCAGCTTCGGTGCAGGCGACTATTTCCGAGGTGCTGACAGAACACACCATTCGGGCGGCAGTGGAGCACGGCTATTCCACCATTGCCATTGCCGGCGGCGTTTCTGCCAACAGCGGCGTGCGGGAATCTCTGCAAAAAGCCTGTGACAAGCGGAACTTCACCCTGTACATGCCGCCGCTTTCCCTGTGCGGCGACAACGGAGCCATGATCGCCTGTGCCGGTTCCTATGCCTTTGATGCAGGGATCCGTGCCGATTCCAGCCTGAACGCCAGTGCTACTATGGAACTGACCGACTGGGGCGATATGGGAAATGGACAGTGATGTCTAAGTTTTACAAAGCAGCGAAAAGAATCGTTCGTATTTTCCTCGCAATTGTATCATTTGTCATTCTTTCGTCATGTGATATGCATGACGATGTAAAACCAAGAAATCAAGATGATACAAGGTGGATTACAGCTGATCAAAATATATTTTTTTCTGTTATGTACGATGGAAACTATAATATTTGTTTAGGTGCTTTAAAAACGACTGAAACAGTCTATCATATTAGTCTTGAATTTGATTATGGCTCCGGACTTATCATTAGTGATTATGATATGCTCACGGAAAATGATTTTCTTGTTGATATGAATCAAATCTTACTGAGAGCAAAATGTGATTTTGGTAAGAAAAAATGTACTGCTGAAGTAACCGAATCATCTATTGACAGTATCAGCGTTGGAGATAAAATAACTTTTCATTTAGCTGATGAACTGCCTGATTGGGCAGAAGAAATAGAGAAAGTCAACAGAAAAGCTTGTGAAGGAAATGAAGAAATGTCAACAACTGTAAATATTGAAAAATAATACTCCAAGCACAAAGCGGTAAATCATATACCCTAACAGCATACAGCACTCTTTCATTTTTGAAGGAGTGCTGTATCAATTTTTAGACAGGTATGAATGGTGCAAGTCATGTATTCATCACGCTGAAAAATATTTTTGTACAGTGGAAAATGCTGAAATATCGCGGGAAAGAGTAATCCTGTGGTGTTGAAAATCAGAAGAAAGGCACCTCTTAGAATAGAGGTGCCTTTTTCAGTTTCCAAGGCTTGCGGTTAGCTACAACTAATCAAAATTAGGGCGATTGGTAAGAAATTTACAGAAAAAAGCTTGATTCTTGTCGGGAGATGGTGTATAATAGTTCCTGTATGCGAATCGTATACAATGCCATATCATGAAAGGAGTTTGACCATGATTTATTCAAACGAAGTAAACGAAATGTGCTGCGTAAAACAGGGCGTACAGCACGGTGCTGCACCGATTCCTGAGGAAGCAAAGTGGGTAAAGGCAAAGGAAATCTCTGACATTTCCGGTCTGACACACGGTGTGGGCTGGTGTGCACCGCAGCAGGGTGCATGTAAGCTGACTCTGAATGTAAAGGAAGGCGTGATCCAGGAGGCTCTGGTGGAAACCATCGGATGTTCCGGTATGACCCATTCCGCTGCTATGGCTGCAGAAGTTCTGCCGGGCAGAACCATTCTGGAGGCTCTGAACACAGACCTCGTTTGTGATGCAATCAACACTGCTATGCGTGAGCTGTTCCTGCAGATCGTATACGGCCGTACACAGAGTGCGTTCTCTGAAGAAGGTCTGCCGATCGGTGCTGGTCTGGAAGATCTGGGTAAGGGTCTGCGTTCTCAGGTTGGTACCATGTACAGCACACTGAAGAAGGGTCCGCGTTATCTGGAAATGACCGACGGTTATGTTACCAAGATCGCTCTGGACGAAGACGATGAGATCATCGGCTACAAGTTTGTAAACTTCGGCAAGATGATGGACTTCATCAAGGCTGGCGACGATGCAAACACTGCTTTCGAAAAGGCACAGGGTCAGTATGGCCGTGTTGCTGATGCAGTGAAGTTTGTTGACCCGAGAAAAGAATAAGGAACAGGAGGAAACAACCCATGGCATTATTTGAATCATATGAGAGAAGAGAAAAGCAGGTTCTGGCTGTTCTGAAGGAATATGGCATTGATTCCATCGAAGGTGCAGCTGAAGTTACCAAGGCTGCTGGTCTGGACGTATATAAGATGGTAGAAGGCATTCAGCCGATCTGCTTCGAAAACGCAAAGTGGGCTTATACCGTTGGTGCAGCAATTGCGATCAAGAAGGGCTGCCGCAGAGCTGCTGACGCTGCTGCTGCAATCGGTGAAGGTCTGCAGGCATTCTGCATTCCGGGTTCTGTTGCTGACCAGAGAAAGGTTGGTCTGGGCCACGGTAATCTGGGCAAGATGCTGCTGGAAGAAGATACCAAGTGCTTCGCATTTCTGGCAGGTCACGAATCCTTCGCTGCCGCAGAAGGTGCGATCGGTATCGCTGAAAAGGCAAACAAGGTTCGTAAGGAACCGCTGCGTGTTATCCTGAACGGTCTGGGCAAGGACGCTGCACAGATCATCGCACGTGTAAACGGCTTCACTTATGTAGAAACCGAAATGGACTACTACACCGGCGAAGTCAAGGAAGTATTCCGCAAGTGCTACTCCAAGGACGCAAACAGCCCCCGTGCAAAGGTAAACTGCTACGGTGCAAATGACGTTACCGAAGGCGTTGCAATCATGTGGAAGGAAGGCGTAGACGTTTCCATCACTGGTAACTCCACCAACCCGACACGTTTCCAGCATCCGGTAGCTGGTACTTACAAGAAGGAATGCATCGAAAAGGGCAAGAAGTACTTCTCTGTTGCTTCCGGCGGCGGTACAGGCCGTACCCTGCATCCGGACAACATGGCAGCAGGTCCGGCTTCCTATGGTATGACCGATACCATGGGACGCATGCACTCTGATGCACAGTTCGCAGGTTCTTCCTCCGTTCCGGCTCATGTAGAAATGATGGGTCTGATCGGCATGGGCAACAACCCGATGGTTGGTGCGACTGTTGCTGTTGCAGTATCTGTTGAAGAAGCTGCTAAGGCTGGCAAGTTCTAAGAAATTGCGTGGTTTTTCCATGTAAATAGAAAAAGAGGGCACCTCGGCTGGTTTTGGCTGGGGTGTCCTTTTGCGTTTTTACAGCTGTTTATTGACCACATTTTGACCACATACACGCTCCAAAGCAAGCCCTGCAAAAAATACAAAACGCCCCCGAACAAAAAAGAATCCCAAGCGAAACCGGCAAATAAACTGGAATCCGTCGGAAAAGCCGGCAGTCCATTGACGGCAGAGCTGTTTTTGTGGTATACTGTTGCAGGAGGTGTGTGGCTGATGCATATATTTGACGTACTGGGGCCGGTGATGATCGGACCGTCCAGTTCTCATACTGCCGGAGCCGTGAAAATCGGCTATGTCACGCGAAAGCTGCTGGGAGAAGCACCGGTGCAGGCGAACATTCTCCTGCATGGTTCGTTTGCGGATACCGGCTCGGGACATGGTACCGACCGTGCTGTGATTGCCGGACTGCTGGGCTGTAAGCCCGATGACCCGCAGATTCCGTCCAGCTTTGAAGCGGCAAAAAAAGCCGGCTTTTCCTTTTAGATCACCAGGGGTACACTGCGGGGAGCTCACCCCAACACAGTGAAGATCGAAGTTGTCGGAGAACACGGCAGCCAGCTGGAAGTGATCGGTTCGTCCGTAGGCGGCGGCCGCATTCGCATTTGCGAGATCGACGGGATCCGGACAGACTTTTCCGGCGAATACAACACCATTATCGTACACAACACCGATACCCCCGGACACGTGGCACAGGTGACCACAGTTCTGGCACAGAAAAACGTGAATATCGCCGCCATGCAGCTGTACCGCAATACCAAGGGCGGCTATGCGGTAATGATTCTGGAGTGTGACGACCGGATACCGCCGGACATGGTTCGCTGGCTCAGCGGACTGGACGGCATTCTGAAAATCACCAGCTATAATGCAGAGGAGAACGTGTGATATGGAACTGCGGTCTGTTGCGGCTTTGATAGAGGCAAGCCGGAAAATGCCCATCTGGGAAGCGATCCTTTGCAGCGATCTGGAAGAAGATACGCCGGAACAGCGGGCGGCTTCGCTGGAGAAAATGCAAATGCTCTGGCAGGTGATGCAGGACTCCGCCGCCGGCTATGACGGTTCTCAGCGTTCCCTCAGCGGGCTTTCCGGCGGGGACGGGGAGAAGTATACTCAGATGCTGTCCTCTGGCAAGATGATGTGCGGGACATACCTCAACGATGCCATTGCCACCGCCCTGAAAGTCAGCGAGTGTAATGCCTGTATGAAACGCATTGTGGCAGCACCTACTGCCGGCTCCTGCGGGGTGATTCCGGCGGTGCTGATTCCCTACCGGAAAGAATACACCGATACACCGGAGAAGGAGATGCTCCACGCCCTCTACGTGACCGGCGGCTTTGGAAATATCATTGCTGAGCGGGCATCGGTTTCCGGTGCGGAAGCCGGCTGTCAGGCAGAGATCGGAGCCGCTTCGGCTATGGCAGCAGCGGCACTGGTCTACCTGCGGGGCGGCTCACCGGAAGCCTGCGGCAATGCCTGTGCCATGGCACTGAAGAATCTGCTGGGGCTGGTGTGTGATCCGGTTGCCGGACTGGTGGAAGTGCCCTGCGTCAAGCGGAATGTGGTGGGCGTGGTGAATGCCATTTCCTGTGCCAATATGGCGTTGGCAGGTATTGTCAGCCGGATTCCGCCGGACGAAGTCATTGATGCAATGGCAGAGGTGGGCAGCAGCATGTCTGCCGACCTGCGGGAAACGGCAAGAGGCGGTCTGGCGGCAACGCCTACCGGAAAGCGTATCGCTGCGGAGCGAGCAGAGTAAAGGCAACACTGTGGGTGCTGCCGAAAGAGAAAGAGGAAACATTTATGAAACTTGTGACTTATTTACAGAACGGAATAGAACAGATCGGCGTGCTGACACCGGCAGAAGATGCGGTTGTGCCGGTAGGCATGCTGGGGCTGGATTTTGCAGATATGGCAGAACTGGCAGTGCAGATGACCGATGCCCAGCGGGACACGGCGGCGGCTCTGCTGCCGGAAAAAGCCGGAGAGGGAATCCCTCTGGAACAGGTGAAGCTGCTGGCACCGATTCCCCGACCGGCACGGGACATCATCTGTCTGGGCGTGAACTTTTCCGAACACGCCAAGGAAAGCGTAGGCGTTATGGGGCAGGAATACGGCAGCGAACGGAAGTTCCCGATCTATTTCGCCAAGCATGTCAACGAGGCAGTCGCTCCGGGGGACAGCATCAACGGACACTTTGACATTGTCACCGATCTGGACTACGAAGTGGAAATGGCATTCGTCGTGCGGAAAGACATTCAGGGTGCCAGGGCGGAGGACGCGGCTTCCTATGTGTTCGGCTACACCATTATGAACGATGTCAGTGCACGGTGCATTCAGATGCGGCATAAGCAGTGGTTCCGCGGCAAAAGTCTGGACGGCTTTGCACCGATGGGCCCTTGCCTTGTGACGGCAGACAGCTTTGACTTTCCGCCGAAGCTGAATCTCACCTGTAAAGTCAACGGGGAACTGCGGCAGAAGTGCAACACGGAACTGTATATCCACAACATTCCCTATGTCATTGAGGAACTGTCCCACGCCATGAAAATTCCCGCAGGCACGATCATTTCCATGGGAACGCCGGCAGGTGTCGGTATGGGCTTCGTGCCGCCGAAGTATCTGAAGCACGGCGATGTGGTAGAATGTGAAGTAGAGGGCATCGGAAAAATCATCAATCCGGTAGAATAATAAAATAGAATAATAAAAACCAAAACGCCCCGCATGCGAAGGGATGAAACCGCATGCGGGGCGTTGTTTCCGGAACGTATCCCGTGTGTGGAGAAAGTTCACACAGACACATTCCTTAAAAGAGAAAATGGAAAGTTGTCAATGGACAAGTAGGTTATGAAAACACACTCTGGAACTGCTTACTGTAAATCGCCCAAGGAAACTACAGTTTTCTGACCGTAGCCCAGGATGTCAGCATACAGGTCTTGCAGTTCGTCCTCATCCATGAGGAATGCCACAGTTGCCTCGACACTTTCGCCCGGAGCAACATTGGTGATGTTGTTCTTGCTGTGGTCTCTGTCAGTGGTAAACAGGAAGAACTCACCATACTTCAAGTCGTCCAATGTGCCATTGCAGTACATGGTTTCATCCGTCGGCTCGCAGGCAACCGCGCCGTAATCCAGTCTGTCACCGTTCTTCTGGAGCAGACTCGGGCAGACACAGATCTCCTGTGTGATGCTGCACTCATTGGTGTAAGTGAGATGCATCACAAGGACACGCTGGGGAACGGTTTCTTCCTTGATTTTGGTATCCAGTGTGTTCACGCCGTCGCCGCGGGAGTACCATGTGCGTACATCGTCCTTGACAGTGCCGTCCGCATTGAGATACTGGCTGTAGTCTGTCGGATTGCCGATTTCATCCACTGCCGGAAGTCCGTCAAAGTTATCCTGGACGGAAACGCTGTCCAGCTTGACAGTGACGCGGGAATATCTGTCATCATCATCATAGAAATCCGAACGAATGGTGTCACCGATCTGCTGAATGGTATAGTCATCGACCTTGTAAACCTCATCGGTTCCGCCAGTCTCTTCCTGCGGCTCACCGCTCCACAGCTCAGCTGTCTCCTTGTCAGAAGGTGTCAGACTGAGATTTTCTGCGATCTTTTCGATTTCTTCCTTTGTCACGCCGGTTGTTGCATAGAGCTGTACGGCATAGTTGGAATCCGGGAATGCGACCCAGACATCCTTGTCAAAAACATCCTTGCCGGACAGTCCCGTGGTGTCAGTCACTGCATAGAGAACAGTATTGCTGCCGCAGGTGAGTGTCTCCTGAGAAACGCTGTAGTTGACGGTGTGCGTCAGAGCAGCTTCCTGACTGTCAATCTTATAGAAGAACATACTTATGGCGCGTCCGCTGGGGTCTCTGTACTTTCCGCTGCTGGGATCGGTTGCCATGTCTTCCGGCATCCAGCCCACCTGCAACGCCATGATCTGGTCAGAAACGCTGTCGTTCTTCGGAATCACCATTTCCTGCTGATACTCACCGCCGCCGTTCTGGAAATAGCCGCGGATCTGAGTGGATGCATATACAGCGGTAGGGATGACTACGATGGCTGCGGCAACTGCTACGGCTGCGGTCAGGGACTTTTTCATGTGGAATTTATGCGATCTCATAGGACTTTCCTCCATCTGGTGCAGCATCTGCTGTTTCCGGCGGGCATAGCGTTCCGAAAAAACGTGGGGCTGTGCGTCTGATGTAAATGCGTCGTTGACGATGTTGTTCCATTCGGTGTCGTTATACGGAAAAGAGTTGTGTTCGGATTTCATCATAAAGTTCCCCCTTTTTTTGTTGGATTGCCTTTCTGGCACGTTCAAAGCGTTTTCTTGCAGCGGCTTCTTTCATAGAGAGCCGCTCGGCAATTTCGCGAAAGGATAACTCCTCCTCGCACCGCATCAGGACGATCTGCCGGTCCAGGTCGTTTAGCGGCTCTAACATTTCGGCAATGGATTCTTCCTGTGCAATGTTGGCGAGAAGCTGTTCCATGTCATCTTTCTGGTTGGGGACCTGCAAAATGCGGTCGTCCCAGACGGTATAGCGTTCGGAATCCCGTTGGTTCTGCCGGTATTGGTTGATCGCTGTGCTGCGAATGATCGAAATGATGTAATGCTTGGTTTTTTCGCTGCGAACGTCGCCGATCTTTTTCAGATTCTTTAGGATTCGGAGGAACGCATCGGATACAGCATCTTCCGCCTGTTCTGTATGATGCAGGATTGCGTAAGCGATGCGATACATGGGCTGTTCGTAGATGTCATAGAGCAGCTTGAGTTTTTCCTGTTCTTTTTCTTTGTGCGTAGCCATTTGCTCACCTCTTTCTGAAACGGGCTGTCATTCCTGTGCATCGGTCTTTCGCCCGTCTGCATATCATAACCGTCTGGCGGTATCGATTTGTGACAGGGTTCCAAAAATTTTAAGGCAATACCGCACAAAGCCCGCCTGACGGCTTTGTGCGGTGTTGCCTTAAGAGAACTTCAAATCACAGCTGCACTGGTCTTTCGCCCGTCTGCATTGCATATTATAACCGTCTGGCGGTATCAGTTTGTGACATAAGGAGAATCTTTTAGCCAGTGCAATGCATTACCAGTTCATTTTGAAAATTGATTTGTGTGAACACACAGCAAGTCCCCACATGCAGATTACCTTTTGCATATGGGGACTTGTATCATACAAAAAATCCTGTAACGAGAGCTGCTGCCGAGGCTGCCAGAGCCACCACGATCAGGGGCAGGTTCCAGTACGCCAGTAAAACTGCGACGACTGTTCCCACGGCTGCTGTGATCATGTTGCCTGTGGAGTAGAAAATGGCAGGAATGGTCATGGCACTGAGCACTGCGTAGGGAATGTAATAGAGGAAGCTTTGCAGAAAATGGTTCTGGATCTTTTTCCGGAAAACCGTAAACGGCACAACACGGATCAGATAAGTCACGCCTGCCATAATGGCAATATAAAGAATCAGGCTCATGTGCGTTCCTCCTCCGGAATGGGAAAGACGATCGCCCCGAATATCGATGCCAGAACTGCACAAAGAATAATGGCGAAGCCGCTGGAAACCGCCGTGAACACGTACCGGAACAATATGCTGCACGCCGCCGCCAGAGCGACCACTGCCAGCACGCTTTTTTTCTTGCGGGAAACCGGAACGATGATTGCCAGGAACATGCCGTACAGCACGATACCCATGGCATCAATGATAAACTTGGGCAGAATTTGTCCCGCTGCTGCCCCCAGCAGTGTTCCCAGTGTCCAGCCCAGAAATGCGATCAGGATCAGCCCGTACATGTAGGCGGGGCAAATGGTGCCGGACTGTGCGGAGGCTACGGCGAAAATTTCGTCGGTGATGCCGAATGCCGCCGCCATGCGTTGGGGGAGCCGGAACGTTTTGTCCAGCTTCTGGGACAGGGAAAAGCCCATGAGGGCATACCGGAAGTTAATGGTCAGCTGAGTCAGAGCCATTTCCAGATAGGAACCGCCGGCAGCGATCACGCCTACGCCGGCAGCCTGTCCGGCAGAGGTGACATTGGTAATGGAGATTGCCACGGCGGCAGAAACCGACAGCCCTGCACGCACTGCCATGATGCCGAATCCAAAGGAAACGGAGAGGTATCCCAATGCAATGGGGATTCCCTGTAAAATGCCTTTTCGAAATGCTTTGTCCAATGTGATGATGTCCTTTCCGGAGCCTGCGGACAGGCTCATGTAAAATGTCACAGCCAAAACGGCACAGTAATTTTTATTATACCACAATCCGACGGGAAATGCAAATTTTTTCAGCATTTGATTTTCTAAGGAAAAATGTAAAATTTTCTTGTGTTTTTGTGTGTGGTATGGTATAATAAGAAAGACGGGAACGGGGAGTTTTTGGGAAAATCGGGATTTATAGGAGATAAGTTATGAGCAAAATAACAGCTTTACTGCAAAAGATGAAATCTCTGTGTAACAGTAATAATGGTAAGGACACATTTAATTCTCCGGTGACAGCGGAAGAAATATCTGATTGGGAGATTGCACACAACGTAAAGCTTTGTGATGAACTGAAAGAATTTTATCTTTTCAGTAATGGTATGAATTTACGTATCTATTTCTCAACATTCAATATCTGTCCGTTTGAAAAAATTACCTTTAGAGAAGGCGGCTTATTGGGATATGGAGAATTTGAAGGCTATATGAAAATAGGTGATTTTGTGGGAGATGGTTCAATAATATGTATAGACAGAAATTATCATGTTTGCTGTATATTTGAAGGTGATGCTGAAATAACCAAATGCTCACTTACAGAACTAATTGAAAGAGAACTTGAACATCTTGAAGAAAAAATCGAGTACAGAAAATGAAAAGAGAAAAATAACGAAGTCCTTATACGTAAATTCCAGTTTGCAAAATAAATCAACAGAGAAATCATGGAGGCAGGCATGAAAAGCAAAATCATATATTGCATCAATTTTATTTGGACAAGCTGCGTTGCGTTTTCGTTTCCGATATGCTTTGGTTTGATTTATCTCAACATAACTGGTCATGCAAAAGGCTATAGCTATGATTTAGGATCAGAGAAAGATGTTTCTATCATGTTGGGCTGTGTGGAACTTCTCATTTGGCTTGCCCTTGCACTGCCCTCAAATATCTATATCTTTCGGAAAACACTGCGTAAAGGCAAAGCATATTTGCTGATACCGATCGCATGGTACATAGTCCTTGCTGTAATTTGCCTGATGATCACATTCGGTGGGTGGTCAGAATACGCAAAAGAAGTATTTCATGTCAGAAAAATTGAATTAAATGGAAACGAGGACACTGATATTGTCTTTTACAATGGAACTGAATATCTTTCCGGACTTTTTTATTGTGCAGATGATGACAGGAGGATCATTGGACGTATAGATCATGGTGCTAGAGTCTATACGGTTGGTTCAGATACATCGCCGCAGTATCTTCTAATTGTAGGCAGAGATAATAGCGGCACCTTTATTGCAGAAGGTGCTTCTGTTCCAACAAGTGGAAAAATCACCAAAATACTGATCGATCCCGGAATTCGCAGCGATAATTCACAGTATCTTTCATCTGCTGATGAGATCGCTGTGATTGATGAAATAACAAATCTATCAGGCGAATTCCAGACATTTCGTGTGGATAATTATTACACAAATGGCAATGCCTTTTACTATGTATACAATAACAGTAATGTGTCATGCAATGAAAATTATGGTGGCTATATTGCTTTTACCGAGGGGAAATGGATATATGCTCCACCTGAAAACAGACCTGTATGGACAGGCGAATGCAATGGTGTAACGATAGAAGCCCTTGTTATTGATGATGAGGAGATCATTGAAAAAATGTGCAGGACTGACATGGTGAAATATATAGATTATCAAAAGTGATTATAGGGTATCCATTTGCGGCATCTGTGCAAAACGCAACAAAACAACACATATTCTATATGCAACCTGACGAAAGCAAAAAGAAGATTTCTAAATCACTTGACTTTTGCATAGAAATGTGGTATAATTCATATCAAACAGATAGGTAATGTAGCAGTTACCGGAAAGGGAGTCATATCATGAAAGTTTATCAGAAAATCACGGATTTGATCGGCGGAACACCGCTGCTGGAACTGACGAATCTGGAGGCAGAGGACGGACTGCCGGCAAAGATCTACGGCAAGCTGGAATATTTCAATCCGGCTGGCAGCGTCAAGGACAGAATCGCCAAGGGCATGATCGATGATGCAGAGGCAAAGGGTCTGCTGAAGCCGGGCAGTGTCATCATTGAACCCACCAGCGGCAATACCGGAATTGGTCTGGCTTCCATTGCGGCAGCCAGAGGCTATCGTCTGATTATTGCAATGCCGGAAACCATGAGCGTTGAACGCCGCAACCTGATGAAAGCATACGGTGCAGAACTGGTGCTGACAGAGGGTGCCAAGGGCATGAGCGGTGCGATCGCCAAGGCAAAGGAACTGGCAGCGGAGATCCCCAACAGCTTCATTCCGTCGCAGTTCACCAATCCGGCAAATCCGGACGTGCATGAAAAGACCACCGGCGTGGAGATCTGGGACGACACAGACGGTACAGTAGACATTTTCGTTGCCGGCGTAGGCACTGGCGGTACGGTTACCGGCGTGGGCAGATACCTGAAGTCCAAGAATCCCAACGTCAAGGTCGTTGCAGTAGAACCGAAGGGTTCTCCGGTGCTGTCCGAGGGCACAGCTGGTCCGCATAAGATTCAGGGTATCGGTGCCGGATTTGTGCCGGATACACTGGATACCAGCGTGTATGATGAAGTCATTGCCGTAGAAAACGAAGATGCGTTCGAAATCGGTAGAGCCATTGCCAGAAGCGAGGGCGTGCTGGTAGGCATTTCCTCCGGTGCAGCTGTCTGGGCAGCAATTCAGCTGGCAAAGCGTCCGGAAAACAAGGGCAAGACCATTGTGGCACTGCTGCCGGATACCGGTGAAAGATACCTGTCCACACCGATGTTTTCTTAAGAAGTTCCTATGAGCGAAACAAAACCAAACACACCAGCAGAGATCCTGTATCATTTTATAGAGGGACAGCTGGAACTGGAACCGGAGCACTATCCGTACACCGTCGCACAGATAACGGCTCTGGAAACAAAGGTGAAAGCCAACACGCCGCTGACCGATGCAGAATCGGAAACACTGCGGAAAGTGCTTCAGACCTACATGGAACTGTACGAGTACAGCGAAGCCGAGCAGGAAAAAGTGCTCTCTCTGCTTTCACGCTAACAGAATACAAATAATACAAATAACAGCCGCAGGGAAACCGGATTTCCGTTCCCTGCGGCTGTTGTTTTATTTATGTTGAAATGCCGGCAGAAACTGTTGGAAAAACGCCTCCGGTGTCATCAGCACACTGGAAGTGTCCGAACAGGGCGAAAAGCACAGCAGCTTCGATTGCCGCAATGTGCTGTCTGCCCGCATCCGGCAGAGGTGCTCTTGGTCGAACAGCAGTCCCATAGGGGAAAGTGTGTGGGGCTGGCAGTGCAAAATTTCACAGATCTGCTGTAATTCTGCCGGCTCTGCGGGAGCATAGGATTCCGGCGGGGAAACTGTTTCCGCGTCTGTACCCAGCATCAGCAGGAAGCTGCCTGTGGTGCTGACGAAAACTCTGCACACCGGAAAAACCGGCTCCAGCTTAGATTTTTTCAGACTCTGTATCCACTGTGTCCGGTCACGATAGGCGGGGTGACAGAAGCGGGTAAAGGGAATGTCCTGCCGCATCAGATAGGAGTAGAGCAACAGTGCATCTGCATTCATGGCAAATCCGCCTCCTTTTCCGCGGGACAGACGACGTTCCGATAATAACGGGTGAAGTGCTTCGGCGTAATGCCCGTGAATTCCTTGAATTCCCGTTGAAAATGAGCCTGATCGGCATAATTCAGCAGGTCAATAAAACTGGAAACCGAATCGGCAGAATGCTCCATCATGCGGCTGAGAGCATACTGAAACCGTGCAATGCGGGCGTACATCTTCGGGGAATAGCCCATGGCATCGGAAAACATGCGGGTGAGGTGGCGTTCGGAATAACAGATTTCTTTGGCAATGTCCCCGACTTCCACATCGCCGTTGGCGTGACTGGTAAGGTATAAGACTTGCTGCACTGTTTCCTCAACTATATATTGTTCCGGCGAGAATCGGAGCAGATATTCCTGGAACAGCCGTGCCCGTTCCCAGAGGGTATCCGTTTCAAAAATCTGTTCCAGCAGCAGTGCGGTATCTGCCGGAATCTGCGGAACAAAGGTTTCCGTGTTGGTGATCTCTTTCAGACAGACCTCGTGATTGGGAAAAAACATGCCCGGTTTCAGGCGTACTCCGAAATAGTCTGCATGCGGATACACGATAAGGGATTTTCTGCAAAATGGAGAACCGATCAGTTCCATTTTGTTCTGCTGGTTGTGTCGGATAAAGACGATGTCCACACAGCCGTCCGGAATGCAGCACATGAACAGGTTCTCGTTGGTGCGGTCGATGATCTTGTGGGTGGAGAATTGATAATATCGTGCAGCAAAAGGCGTTTTTTGAACTGCCTCCTGATAGTGCTTGACATCAAATGAGAAAAAAGGCTGCCGGATCATAAAGTCAGAATAGCTTTGATACAGATTTTTCATAGGAATTCTCCTCTCGGTGTACCAGCGATTGTAACAATTAAAACTAGGGCAATACCGCACAAAGCCCGCCTGACGGCTTTGCACGCAATCTGCGTGCAGATTTTTCGTCATATTGCCTAGAAATCCCTTGCCATACGGCAGTATGCCTGCGCCGAAAAATCTGACGACGCATCTTACGCACAAGCTTTGCGCGGTGTTGCCCTAGGGATAACTGTCGAAGTCAGCTAAGCTACAATGTACTGGGGCAATACCGCCTGTCAGCTTTGCACATAATCTTCCGGTGCATCTTACGCACAAACTTTGTGCGGTGTTGCCTTAAGATATTCTTATTATAAAAACCGTGGCGTTATTTGTCAATCCCGCACGGCGGATTTCTGCTTTTTGTTTTTGAATTTGCAGTTTCGCTTTATTATATTAGGCGTTGTGCGTTGAATTTCGGTTAGTTTGTGATAACTAAAATTGTTATTTTAAGTTTTAGCGTGTCCGTTTTTTTCAATAAAACCAGCCGGAATGGGTGTATACTAAGTACAGAAACAAGGGAAACGCAAAGCGAAAGCCACAGCGGCAGAAACGCATTTGCGGTTCCGGAGGAACAGAAAACGAAGCTGCAAAGGTGCATCTGATTCGGAAGATGTGCCTTTTTCTCGTTTCTGCCCAGTGCTTCTATAGAAAGACAATTGAGGAGGTCTTCGTTATGCGTATTAGTGAGCATCCGATTATCGAAAGCTATCACAAAGGGAAGCAGATCACGTTTACTTTCGACGGAAAGGAACTGACTGGTTATGAGGGCGATTCCATTGCTGCGGCGTTAAAGGCAGCCGGCGTCATGGTACACCGCTACACAGCGAAGCAGCACAAGCCCAGAGGCATTTTTTGTGCCATTGGCAGATGTACCGACTGTGTCATGATCGTCAACGGCGTTCCCAATGTGCGGACTTGTGTCACTCCTCTGGAGGCGGGCATGCAGATCCAGACGCAATACGGCGTAGAGCCAAAGAAGGAGGACTGACAATATGAAACGGCATGAATTGATCGTCATCGGTGCAGGACCTGCGGGTCTGAGTGCAGCGATCGAAGCAAAGAAAAACGGCATGGATGTTATCGTGTTCGATGAAAACCAACGCCCCGGCGGACAGCTGTTCAAACAGATCCACAAGTTCTTCGGTTCCAAGGAGCATCATGCTAAGACCCGTGGATTTATCATTGGTCAGCAGCTTCTGAAAGAGGCAGAGGATCTGGGCGTTCGGGTAGAACTGGACTCCACCGTAATGGGTATCTACGAAAATAAGGAAGTCACCGTAAAGCAGAACGGTGAAGTCCATCATTATAAAGGCGATGCGATTATCATCGCCACCGGTGCTGCCGAAAACATGATCCCGTTCAAGGGCTGGAACATTCCGGGTGTTATCGGTGCCGGTGCGGCACAGACCATGATGAACATTCAGGGTGTGCAGCCGGGCAGCAAGATTCTCATGGTCGGCTCCGGTAACGTGGGACTGGTCGTCAGCTTCCAGCTGCTGCAAGCCGGCTGTGAAGTGGCAGCCATTATCGATGCGGCTCCCAGAGTCGGCGGCTATGGTGTCCATGCGGCAAAGCTGGCAAGAACCGGCGTACCGTTTTATCTCTCCCACACCGTTGTGGAGGCAAAGGGCACGGATCGTGTTACCGGTGCGGTGATCGCACAGGTGGACGAGCACTTCCAGCCCATTCCGGGAACGGAAAAGGAACTGGACGTGGATACCATTTGTATTGCCGTTGGTCTGACACCAATGTCTCAGCTGGCAAGCAATGCCACCTGTGATATGGAACTGATTCCCCAGAAGGGCGGTCATGTGGCACTGCTGAGCGAATACGGCGAAACTTCCGTAGAAGGCATCTATTGTGCCGGTGACGTTGCCGGTATCGAGGAAGCAAGTTCCGCAATGATTCAGGGCCGAAGCGTGGCTTCTCACGTCAGCATGAAAGCCGGCTACCTTACTGAAGACGAGTTTGAGAGCAAGTATCAGGGCTATCAGGAGGCTCTGGGACAGCTGCGGCAGGGCATGTTTGCCCCGAAGAATAAGGGCAGAAACGACTTCACGGAAACTGATGAGGGCTATCCGATCTCCAAGACGCTGCTGGCACACGGTTATATGACTGAGGAGGAACTTTCCAAGTTTCCGGCGGCTTCTTACCAGAAAGCCGGTATCCACCCTGTGATCGAGTGTACCCAGAATATTCCGTGTAACCCGTGCCAGGACGCATGTCATTTCGGCTGCATCAAGGTGGGCGAGAATATCACACGGCTGCCGGCAATCGATGAGGAAAAGAAGTGCACCGGCTGTGGCTTGTGTGTGGCTTCCTGCTCCGGTCAGGCAATCTTCTTGGTGGACGAAACCTATGAAGAAGGCTTTGCTTCCGTGACATTCCCCTATGAGTTCCTGCCTATGCCGAAGATCGGCGATAAGGGCAAGGCTCTGGATCGTCAGGGCAAGCCGGTCTGCGATGCAGAGATCGTTGGCATCAAAAAGACACCGATCATGGACAAGACCGCAGTGGTCACGATGAAGGTGCCGCTGGAATATGTGCACGCTGCAAGATTCTATCGGGCAGAGGTTTGACGAAAGGAAGGTGCAGGATAATGCGTAAAATGATTCGGGTTGCCAATCCGGAACCCTTTGTAGAACGGGAAGACGATGACATGATCATCTGCCGGTGTGAGGAGATCACCAAGGGCGAGATCCGTCGGGCAGTGTATGACGGTATGCGTACCACCAATGAAGTGAAGCGGTATCTGCGTTCCGGCATGGGGCTGTGTCAGGGGCAGACCTGCCAGCGGCTGGTGCAGGGCATTATCGCTTCGGAACTGAAAGTGCGGCCGTCCGAGCTGGGCATGATTCAGGGCAGAGCACCGGTTCGTCCCGTAGAGATTCGGACGTTCAGCAAAAACGTGACAGATGTAAAGGAGGACTAAGCCATGCTGGAAAAACGAGAAGCAGATGTGATCATCATTGGCGGCGGCATCATGGGCTGTGCAACAGCCTACCGGCTGGCAAAGCGGGGTGTCGATGTTCTGGTACTGGAAAAGAAAGAGATCGGCAACGGCGGTTCCTGCCGAAACGCCGGCGGTGTCCGCCAGTCTGCACGTGATCCGAAAGAACTGCCGCTGGCAATGTACGCGGTACAGAACATCTGGCCGCAGCTGAGCGAGGAACTGGGCGTTGATGTAGAATATCATCAGGGCGGCAACCTGCGTCTGGGTCTGACGGACAAGGACATCAAGGTGCTGGAAAACCACACCGCCAAGAGCACCAAGCTGGGGCTGGAAGTGGAAATGATCAGCGGCGACGAAGCACGAAAGCTTTGTCCGTACATGTCCGAAGAAGTGGTTGCCGCAAGCTGGTGTCCCTCTGACGGACACGCCAACCCGCTGAAAGCCACACTGGGCTTTTACCGCAAGGCATTGCAGCTGGGCGTGACATTCGTCACCGGTGTCAAGGTCATGGCTCTGGAAAAGGTCAAAGGTCGGATCCGCAAGGTCATCACAGACGATGGTGTCTATGAAGCTGACCAGATCCTGCTCTGTGCCGGCTATGAATCCCGCCGTATCGCCAATACCGTAGGCATTGATGCTCCGGTAGAACGACAGTTCAATGAAGTACTGGTTACCGAGGCACAGCCGAAGATGTTCGATATTATGCTGGGCGTTGCCGGCGGCGAGTTTTACGGGCACCAGTCGGAACACGGTTCCTTTGTGCTGGGCGGCAACAGCGGCTTGCAGGCGTTTACTTCCAACAATGATAATTTCGTCACCAACAGCCTGACCGCTCCCTGTATCTCCCGCGGTATCATCAAGTATTTCCCGATCCTGGAAAATGTCAAGGTGGTTCGTACATGGTCCGGCTGGTATGACCAGTGCATTGATGTGCTGCCGGTGATCGACAACATCAAGGAAGTGCCGGGTCTGACTGTGGCGTTCGGTTTCAGCGGGCATGGCTTTGGCATCAGTCCGGCGGTTTCCATTGCCGTCAGTGAACTGATGCTGGACGGCAAGTCCACCACCATTGACATCAGCCAGCTGACCTATGACCGTTTCCACGCAAAGGGTTAAACTATATATTGTAAGTTGAAAAAACGAATCATTACATTGCAAGGACAAAGGCGTCTATACTACAGGCACTTTGTCCTTTTTCAATTGGAGAGGAGGAGAATCCCATGATACTGCATAATGCCACCGTAGATACCATTCTGGAACGGCGAAGCGTTCGCAGCTATGCACCGCAGCAGATCACGCCGGACGAACTGGAAACGATTCTGGAAGCCGGACGATCAGCCCCAAGCGGCATGAATCAGCAGTCGGCAATTGCCGTGGCAGTGCAGAGCAAGGCGGAACTGGCACAGCTGGCGGAGCTGGCAAAGGCGGCAGCCCATCAAGACCACAACCCGTTTTACGATGCACCTACTGTGATTCTGGTATTTGCCAAGATGACCAATCTGGCACCCATGGAGGACGGCTGTACGGCGATCGAGAACATGCTTCTTGCCGCGAAATCACTGGGCATCGGTACCTGCTGGATCTATGCCGTCAATGCTCTGTTTGCTTCTGATGCCGGTGTGGCGTGGCAGGATGCACATGGTATCGGAAAAGAGTACGCCATTGTCGGTTCGCTGGCGGCAGGGTATCCCGCCGGAGCAGAACCTCAGCCAAAGGAACACCATGCATTTTATAAATGCATTTAACACTTAAGGCAATACCGCACAAAGAGCGTCTGGCG
>NZ_KI260480.1:58889-94918 GCF_000468015.1 Ruminococcus callidus ATCC 27760
AAGAGCGTCTGGCGACTTTGCACGGTATTGCCTTAATGAAAATGGAGGAACAGACCAATGAGCAGATTTACATTGCCGAGAGATTTGTACCACGGAAAGGGAACACTGGAAACCCTGAAAACACTGGAGGGCAAAAAAGCTTTTCTTGTGGTGGGCGGCGGTTCCATGAAGCGGTTCGGATTTCTGGACAAGGCAGTCGGCTATTTGAAAGATGCCGGCATGGAAGTAGCACTGTTTGAAGGCGTAGAGTCCGACCCATCTGTTGACACTGTGCTGCGTGGAGCAAAAGCCATGCAGGAGTTTGCACCGGACTGGATCGTGGCAATGGGCGGCGGTTCGCCTATCGATGCCGCAAAAGCAATGTGGGTATTCTATGAATATCCGGATACCAAATTCGAAGATCTGTGCACCCCGTTCAGCTTCCCAAAGCTGCGGACAAAGGCAAAGTTTTGTGCAGTGCCCTCTACCTCCGGCACTGCCACAGAAGTGACCGCCTTTTCCATTATCACAGATAACGAAAAGGGTATCAAGTATCCGCTGGCGGACTTCAACATTACGCCGGACATCGCAATTGTGGACAGTGCACTGGCGGAAACCATGCCGCCGAAACTGATCGCACACACCGGTATGGACGCAATGACTCATGCCATTGAAGCTTACGTTTCCACGCTGCACTGCAATTATACCGATGCAGTGGCACTTCACGCCATTAAGATGATTCACCAGTATCTGAAAAAGTCTTATGACGGCTGCATGGAGGCCCGTGCGGCAATGCACGATGCACAGTGCCTTGCCGGTATGGCATTCTCCAACGCTCTGCTGGGAATCGTCCACTCCATGGCACACAAGACCGGTGCCGCATACAGCACCAGCCATATCATTCACGGCTGTGCCAATGCTATGTATCTGCCGAAGGTCATCAAGTTCAATGCCAAGGACGAAGCCGCAGCCAAGCGTTACGCGGAGATCGCGGAGCACATTGGTTTGGCAGGCAATTCCACAGAAGAACTGGTGGATTCCCTGATCGCAGAACTGCGTTCCATGAACGACAAGCTGAACATTCCCCAGTCCATTCAGAACTACGGAGCAGGCGGTGTCAAGGCAGAAACCTCGATCATCGACGAAACCGAGTTCCTCGACAAACTGCCTGAAGTGGCAGCCAATGCCATTGCCGATGCCTGCACCGGTTCCAATCCGCGTATCCCCTCGCAGGAAGAAATGGAACAGCTGCTGAAGGCTTGCTATTACGATCTGGCAGTGGATTTTTAAGAGCTTGTGTTCATAGGAAATGTGTGCGGATTTTCGAGCAAATTTTGTTGCAGACAAGGCAAAAATTCGCAGGCATACTTGGTGTCTGGCAAGAATTTTTGTGAGTTGACAAGGGAAACGTAAAAAGGTTGAAAAGGGTGGAAAAGGGTGGAATTGAATTGGAAGGGGGAAAAAGTGGCGAAAATGCGTGATGTTTTGGGTGGAATGAGATAGAATCGGAAAAGTGAACGAAAATTGAAGTGTCAAAAAAATCGCTCGGAAAATGAGGATGTCCTCTGTTTTCCGGGCGATTTCGTTTTGGTGTTCAATTTTTGAGGGCAGCGTTTTACCGGCGTTTGAAAAGTGTTTGAAAGTGTTCAAAACGGCGGAAATACGCTGCTTTTTTGCTTTTGCGGTTTTGAACAGTTTGTTTTAGAAGAAAATAGGTGCTTTGAAAAATTGTTTCCTGAGGGGATACCAACCTGCCAACTAGTTTGAACTAGGATGCCAACCGGTTGGTGTCCACCTCTTTTTTTAACCCACATTCATATTTGACTGAGGTAGATCCTGTTCTTTTTTATAAACTTCTCGTGCCATGAACATCTGCTGCCGGATGTAATCCTGCCCCTGTTGACTCAACGAACGGAAATCAAAGATCAACTTTTTTTCTATCTCATCTAATTCGTCCATTGTACTTTCGGATTTCTTTCCGGATAACAGTTCTTCGGGCGATACTCTCAAAAACTCGCAAATGCGAATGATATACTTGGAAGGCGGATCGCTATTTCTCTTCTTCCATGTCGAAAAAGTGCTTGTTGTAATATCTAAGTGGGCACAAAGCTCATTCTGAGGAATATTTTTTTCGTTTAACAGCTTGATCAGATTATCTATAATAGACAAAAAGATAACCACCTTTCTATGCATATCTTACAAATTCTCGCATTTGCGAATTTTACGATTGACAAACTCGCAAATGCGAGTTATAATATTAGCATACCAATACAACAGGGTATAAAAAGCCTTATGATAATTGTACCACAAAGTAAGGCAAAAGTAAATGAAAAGGAGGAAAAAATATGAAAGTTATTGTCAAGCGGATTCCATGCAGAAAAAAGCCTGCTCCAGATGCAGCGGAGCAGGCAAAGATGGAACAGGAACGGAATGAACGTGTTTGGAAAGACCAACTGAAATACAAGGAGGAATACGACCTTACCGAGGTTTCAGTTGAAGCAATAGAGGATTACATTGCACACAGCACCCATATAGATGAAAATGGAAAGAAGAAAATTCTTCTTCCAAAATCTTTTCTTCTTCTGTGGTTTCTGTCCTTTTAATCTTCATCTAATGCAAACAGTGCATACTGACGGAAAAAATCAGAATCAGATTCTTCGCATTCCATCTCTGTGTCTCCCAGTTCTTTTAAATATGCTGTTGATTTTTTCACTGTGGACATCAGATTGCTAACCACTTCAATTTCGGTGATGAGAATCAAGCTTTCTGTTTCATAGGGTATCCCGAAAGACAGGCTTAATAATTCTACAAAACGACGAAGTTTTTCTTCTTCCAGTTCGGATAAATGTCCTAGGTTTTTCTCCAGATTCCGTATTTGATAAAGCTTAAAGCGACATATATCTGCATTACCAATGATCTGACTGATTGACATTAATGACAGCCGTTTTGCAATTTCACTTGCTTTACATTGCATCAAGAACAACACCCCCTTTCCTCGCCTATTATAGCATAATCAGGCAGGAAATACAACAGATTCGACAGGAATCGACAAGATATTTCAACAACATTTTGAAAGGAGCAATTTTCATGTTACCGAGAATTTTACACACCTATTACTGTGTTACCACAACCTATTCGCCCACTGGAAAAACTGTCCGTCTGACAACGGTGCAGACCGGCGACAAGCCCAACAGCAGCTATTGTCTGGACGGGAAGCAGAACATCTATCGGGACTACTTCACCCAGCGGCTGATCGCAGAGCAGTTTGCCAAAGCCATGGGAGGCGATGTGACATGGTCGTGACCGAGAATCCCACGGCTTTGCAGATCGCTGCCAGTGCAAGGTTTCACGGAAGGGATGCGGCGAGCATCGGCTATCTGTATGACTGGTATGACGCTATCCCGGAGATGCTGGAACCCAAGGAAGAACTGAAACAACGCATTCTGAAAACCAACGGCGTACACAGGAAGGATGATGAAAAATGACCCCGAAAACATTCGGCAAGCAGCTGCTGGAGATCCGCACCACGCTGGGACTGAGCCAGACGGAGGTTGCGGAGGCGGCAGAGGTATCCCAGAGCTATGTTTGTCAGCTGGAGCAAGACAAGTTTGTGCCGAGCATCACGGTGGTGCTGCGGCTGGCAAAGGCACTGCGTGTGCCGGTGGAGCGTCTGCTCCCCACAGAACCGGAGTTGAAAAAGCGGAGGTGTGCATCATGAAAATCAAAATCGGAACGGTGATCGAGAATCACCTGATCTATGCCATTTACGGCACGGAGCACTGCCTTGCCAGACCGATCCTGCCGGACGGCGAATTCGTGGTCTGGCACATTGATGAGGACGGCAAAGGCGTGTGGGGCGGTTCGTATTTCCCCGACCAGATGGATGCAGAGTGGGAATATGCCAGCCGGTGCTTTCCGTGGTTTTCGGACAATGTGCTGTTTGCCGCCAACGAGGACGATGACGAGGTGGAGGAAGCCGATGAAAAGACTGCATGAATGGGGCGGAACGCCGCCCAGACGGTCACAAAAGCTGCGAAGAACTGTACGGCAAATGAAGAACTGCGGCTACACAGACTGGTCGATCCTCCACGAGATCCGCACCAGCGACTGTTCCAAAGCAGAGCAGGACAGGCTCCTGAAAGAGCTGCATATGGAGGTGCATATGCTGTGAAGGTGATCGAAGATGTGCAAGACAAGTACGGCAACTACTGCATCATTTTCAAAAGCACGAATCTCAGGCTGATCTACGACTGGCTGCACACGCACTACAGCGGAAACGGATTCAAGTTTGCAATCGTAATTGACCTGAGTATCGACTATGACTACGAAGAGCCGACAGAAACGCTGGTCTACTTCCTGGACGAGATCACAGAAGAAGTGCTGGACTATGCCGGATTCAAGCTTGCAAATGCAGATGAAACATAAAAGCCGAAACAGCGGCAGAGAGCCGCTGTCTGCCGGAACTGGTCTACCGGCACTGATGATGGCAGACCGGAAAGGAGGAGCTATGGACTACTTATCCGTCAAAGAAGCGGCAGCCCTAAAAGGGTGCAGCGTTCAATCACTTCAAAAACAATGTAAAAACGGTGTTTTACCGGCGGTTATCCAAGAACATCCGCAGAACCATAAACCCTGTTATCAGATTCCGGTCTCCGCATTTCCGGAGCCGTTGCAGGCTAGGTACTATCAGCAAAAGCGGCAGGAAATGGGCATGATGCCCACGCCGATCCCGGCGGAAACGAAACCGCAGAAGCCGAAAAAGAAGGCAAGAGCCGTGCGGCAGATGACCATTGAGGACTGCACCGCACAGCAGCGGCAGGAGATCCAGATCTGGACAGCAATTCTGCTGGAATGGCACGCCGGACGCATCCAGTACAGCAAGAAAACCGACTATGACAAGCTGTATGTGGGTAAGTGTCAGTTGGAGCACCCAGACCTACAGGTTTCCACGGGGATTTTGTACCGCAAATGGAACGCCTATCAGGAGCATGATCTTGCCGGTATGCTGGGGATACGGGGCGGCTGGAACAAGCACAGCAGCGGCATTCCCCAAGTCGTGTGGGAGGCGTTTCTGTGGTTCTGGCTGGACGAGAATCAGCCAACCGTCCGAGCCAGCTATCGCAATGTGATCAGCTGGACAGAGGATTTCCACCCGGAGCTGCTGGAACAGATCCCGTCTGAACGGAGCTTTCGGCGGCGAATCGACAACGATGTGGCAGAGGCAACGAAAATACTGATGCGTGAGGGCGAAAAGGCGTTTTCTGACCGCTGTATGCCGTACATTATCCGAATGTATGACCAGCTGGAACCGAATGACGTATGGATCGCCGACAACCACACACTGGATATTCAGTCTCTGGACGAACACGGCACCATTCACCGCCTGTATCTGACAGCATTTCTGGATGCCAAGTCCGGCGTGATCACCGGCTGGAACATTACGGAGTCTCCGGATTCCCAGTCCACGATCCTGGCACTGCGGCACGGCATTCTGCGGTTCGGCATCCCGAAAGCGGTGTATTTTGACAACGGTCGGGAATTTCTCACCCACGATGTGGGCGGAAAAGGACACCGCACCCGAAAATCTGACCAGGATGTCACAGAGCCGCCTACCATTTTACAGCGGCTGGGCATTGAAATGCACAACGCCATTGTACGAAATGCGAAAGCAAAGCCCATTGAACGAACATTTTACACGGTCAAGAGCCAGTTTTCCAAAGCGTTCAGCGGTTTCTGCGGCGGCACGATCCTGGAACGTCCGGAAAGCCTGAAACGGCGAATCAAGAACAAAGCCATACCGCAGGACTACGAGGTCAGAAGCCATCTGGAAACGTGGATCGACGGCGAGTACAACTTGCAGGAGTACGGCGGTTCTGAGGCAAAGTACCGAGACATGAGCCGTCTGGATGTCTGGAACGAGGAGATCCGGTCGATCCGCAAGGCAGCGGATGCAGAGCTGAATCTGATGCTGATGCGATCCACCAGAACCCAGAAGATCAAGCGAAACGGCGTGTACATCACTTTTGCCGGTGAAAAGATCTGGTACATGAATCCGGAGGAAACCATTCTGCATCTGGGCGAGGAGGTCTATGTGCGGTATGATCCGGCAGACCTGAAAACCGTCCGGCTGTACAACACCCAAGACCAGTATCTGTTTACCTGGGAGCTGGCGGATATCCTGCTGATGGACTATCTGACCTCCAATCCGGAGGAGATCGCCAACGCAGAAATGATGATCCGCCGCACCAAGAAGTTTGTACGGGATCAGGTCAAGGGCATCACCGCCGATCTGACCAACACACAGCGGATCGATTCTCTGGATGCCACGATCCGGAGAGCCGCCAAGGCAAAGGAAGAACGATTCCAGATCCGGTATCCCAAGACCATCGAACCGGTACGAGCCGGAGAAACGAAAGAAGAACACCGCATGGTTTCCGGCAGCGAAATGATCCCGGTCACCATCGACCTGAAAAAAATGCGGCAGAACGCCCAAAGACGAAAGGAAGAATAACACATGGAATACACAGAGCATCAACAGAGCCTGCTCCGCAAGCTGGAGCAGCTGCAAAAGGACGAAGGACTGAGCCTGTCTGCATTGTCTGCCCGTCTGGGCATCTCCAAGGGAGCACTCTCCCAGCTGTTTTCCGGCAGCTATCAGGCAAATCCGCAGAAGATGTTTGCGAAACTGGAAAGCTATTTCGGGGTAAAAGATCAGACCAGACAGACCTATCAGGAATCCGGCTATGCAGATACCAGCATCTCCACGGAGATCTATGACATCATCGGTGTCTGCCAGATCAAGGGCGGTCTTGCCATTGCCGCCGGAGATGCCGGCATCGGAAAGACCAAGGCAGCACAGCACTTTGTGGCAGAGCACCCGAACAACAGCGTACTGATCACGCTGAATCCCTGTCTGACCAGCATCAAGTCCCTGCTGCGGCTGATCGCCGACCGCATCGGTGCTCCCATGGAACGCTCCAGAGATGCCCTGTGGTATTCCATCCGGCAAAAGTTGAGTGACGGCACGGTGCTGATCTTTGATGAATCCCAGCACCTGCCGCTGAAAACCATTGAGGTGCTGCGAAGCTTCTCCGATGATTTTGCCGACCACGGGCAGACGCTGGGCATCTGTTTCATCGGAAATCTGGAAACGGTGACACGCATCGGCAGCAAGAAAGCAGAGTTCGCACAGATCGCCAACCGCACCAAGCAGAAGAAGCTGTACACCCGTTCCAAGATCCAGCGTGAGGACATTGCCAAGCTGTTCCCCATGCTGAACGGACGGCAAAAGGAAATTGATTTTCTGTTCCGCATCGCCCAGACACCGCAGGCTATCCGTGGCGTGGTCAACCTGTTCTCCAATGCCTATGACAACGAGGACTACAGCTATGAGGGACTGGTGGCAATGGCAAAGTACATGGATATGGAGGTCTGAGATGAAAAACGGCAAACGCCCCACCAAGGCACAGAAAAAGATCCTGGCATTCTACGGATTCCATCCGGAGGACTGGCTGATCTCCAAGAACACCAGCACAGAGCTGGTCATTCTCCACCGGTACACAGAACGCACCAGACATATCCCGAAGCATCGGGATTCAGAAATCACATAATCCCCCCTGAGAGGAGAAATGCTCCTCTCGCCTAATGCAGCCAAGGACGGTGACAAGCCCGTAAGAGCCTGTTTTGCATCTTCTCGCACGCATCTTGCTTGCATATTTTCCGCCATATTTCACAAAAATGCTCGTGAATACATCAAGTATTCACTCTGCTTTTTGCTCCATCTGACGGAAAATCTGACAACGCAATCTGCATACGTCAGATGCAAAACACGCTCTAAAAATGCAGAGTCGGCAGTTTATTTTCATACATTTTCATACAGGAGGTATTTTTATGGCAAAAGCAAAACTGACACTGAAACAGGAGGCAGATATGCTCTCCGCCGTCAATCAGATCAAGGAACTGGAGGCAGCCGGCAAGCAGCTGAAAAAGCAGGCAGACGAGCTGCGGAGTCAGGTCAAGGCGATGATGGACAAGAAGCATCTGGAGGAAATGGACGTGGGCAATTTTACCGTGCGGTATACCACGGTGGTCAGCAGCCGGTTCGACAGCCGTGCATTTCAGGAGACACACCAGGCACTCTATGACCAGTACTGCGTTGCATCGGAAAGCAAGCGGTTTACTATTTCGTGAGGTGCGGCGATGACGAAGGAACAATGGGAAACCGCAGAGCAGAACCTGCAATCATCCTACCGCATCGTAAAGCTACAGGCAGACGGCTACACGTTGTCTTTGCAGACACAGCGGTACAAGATGCAGCTGTGCATTGCGGTCTATGTTGACGGTAAAATTCAAGGAAAATGGCTGACGGAGGACTGTGAGATCCGCAGAAAGTTCTTCCAGAAGCACAAACACAGTATACTCACCCGAAAGGAGCAGGAAAAGCTGAAACGGGAACGGAAAGCTTTTCGGGAGAAGGTACTTGCCAACAGCATTTGCTACACCTATTCGCCCTACTGGAGTTCTTTCCGTTCTCTGAAACGGCATCTGTGCCAGAACTGCACGGACATCACGTTGTGTGAGGAGGTGGAAGCATGAGAAAACCAGCAGACACCGGAAACCGCTGCTTCGACCAGTTTTGGGCAGCATATCCCCGAAAGGTGGGCAAGGAGAAAGCCAGACGGGCATTCGAGAAAATCCAGCCCAGCGAGACGGAATTGCAGAAGATGCTGGCGGAGCTGGAACGGCAGCGGAAGGTCTACCACTGGGGCAAAGAGAACTGGAAGTTCATTCCGCATCCTGCCACATGGCTGAATCAGAGAAGATGGGAGGATGAGACCATTGCCGCAGAAGATGACATTCCCGACGATGACCCCTACGGGGCTTTCGTATACTGATCTGATGCAGATGCGTGTGGATGCGTACAATGCACAGTCCGGCACGCTGACCGGCTACGACTGCAAAACGTGCCGCAACAAGGGCATGATCGCAGAGATCCGGGACGGCTATGAGGTCATGTGCCTGTGCAGCTGTATGAAAACCAGAGATACCCTGCGGCGAATCCATGAATCCGGTCTGGAATCCCTGCTCCGCATCTGCACATTTCAGAACTACACCGCAGAGCAGCCGTTTCAGCAGCATATTCTCCAATGTGCCAAAGCGTACCTACAGGAACGGCACAGGTGGTTCTATATCGGCGGTCAGACCGGATGCGGCAAGACACACATCTGCACCGCCATTGTGGGCGGCATGATCCGGAACGGTTTTTCGGTGCGGTACATGGTGTGGCGTGAAGCGTCCAATCAGCTGAAAGCTGCTCTGACAGACGGCAGCTATGCCGCACAGATCGCAGCGTACAAGGAAGCTGATGTGCTTTACATAGACGATCTGTTCAAGACCAGCAGCACCGCAGAGGTATCCGGTGCAGATGTGCGTCTGGCATTTGAGATACTGGACTATCGTGCCAGAAATCAGATGCTGACGATCCTCTCCACGGAATGGCTTTTGCCCCAGCTGCGGCAAATTGACGGAGCAATCGGCGGCAGGATCATTCAGATGTCCAAAGGGTATGCGTTTGAGATACGCCCGGACAACCAGAAAGATTATCGGCTGAGGAAGTGAAGCATATGGCAAAAGGACAAACCCAGACACTGTACAGCCTTGCTGCTGTGCTGGGGCTGGTAGAATCGGGAAACAAGGAAGACCCGTTCCACATGATCGTCTACCGTATCAGCGGCAAGACCTCTGTCCGGGAACTCACCCCACCGGAGGCGGCAGCGGTAGAGGCGGAACTGCGGCGGCAGCTCCGGGAGCAGCGTCCCAAAAAGAAAGCGGCATCCCCGGAGTATCCGGGAAAAATGACAGCCGGACAAAAGGCGTATGCCTGGCGGCTGCTGTACGATCTGGCAAAGCTCTCACCCTCTGCGGTGCCAGTGGGCGAACGCATGGCAGGCATCGTCCGAAAGGTATTGCAGGAAGACCCCTGCCCCGGTCATCCGCTGAACTGGGTCAAACGGGAGGACGGGGCGAAACTGATCGAGGCACTGAAACGGTATCTGCGAAACACAAAGCGAAAGGCGGCGAAACATGACTCTGGATAAACTGACCATGGAACAGCTGCACGGCAGTCAGCTGGAAATTGCGGAGGTCATCGGCATCGAAGCGTACCGGAAGCTGGTCGCCAGCTACGGCGGCAGCAGCATCTATATCAGCAAGGCGGATTCCGTGATGAACGGTCTGAGAGATGCGGAGATCTTCCGGCGGTTTGACGGTTCCAATTATCTGGAACTGGCACACGCCTTCAATCTGGCGGAGAACACCATCCGGGACATCATCTACCGCCAGAGCACCGACCGGGAAGCACACCAGATGACGTTCTTCTGAACCTGAAAATTCATTGAAATTCCTGAAAAATCTGCCTTATTTGCAGCACCGTTCTTTTCTGTGCTATCATTACAGTAGAAGTAATGATAGCACTTTTCTTTTGGGGAGGGAGATGCAGTGACACAGGAACTGATCCTGTTTATCATCACCACGGTGATCACCGTGATCCTTGGGATCATCGGCTATTTTCTGAAACGCACCATGGATCGCAATGACAAGAACGAAATGGCAGTGCAGGAGCTGCGTGACAATCTGCTGACGCTGTCGGACAAGTACGCCACCAAGGCAGAGATCCGGGAGATCAAGGCATCTATGGAAAAATTGTCGGAGAACATCGACTACATCAAGGAACACACCACCAAGAACGAGGATTTTATTCGCACCATGGCAAGGCTGGAAAGCAAGATCGACAGCTATTGCAGCAAGTAAGGAGGAACGGCATTGGAGCAGGCAGAAATGATAGAGCGAATCCGGCAGAAGGCATTTTTCAAGAATAACGGCATGGTGCTGAAAGCCGTGAATCTGCTGCGTGACAAGTTTGTTGCATTGACGGACATCCGCTATGCACTGGAACCCAGTATGACCGAGGCGGAATTCCGGGACAGCATCAACTATCTGACGGAATCCGGATATATCCGGCTGCGGCACATGGATTCCAAGGCGTGTACGACACTGGCAGATACGGCAATGGAGCAGCTGGAAGCCAAGGTATCGGCGGACGGTATCAAGATCATTGCCTGTGTCCGCAAGGACGAATGTATTGACGTGTGAGGTGCTGCATGGGACGCAGAAAGCATTCTAAGATCGACAATCTGGAACCGGCAGTCAAGGAGACCGTAGACGAGATGATCAAGACCGGTGCCTATTACCGGGAGATCGTGGACTATATCCAGTCCCACGGCGTGAGCATCTCTTTGGCAGCGGTGGGAAAATATGCGAAAAATCTCATGAGTACGCTGGACGCACTGCGGCTCAGTCAGGAGAACTTCCGGGCGATCATGGAAGAAACCGACCGCTATCCGGATCTGGACATGACAGACGGCATTCTCCGCCTGCTCTGCAATCAGATGCTGGATGCCATCAACAAGCTGCCGGAGGAACGGCTGTCGGAGATCGACTTTGACACCCTGTCCAAAAATGCCGTGGCACTCACCCGTGCAGTGGCGTACAAGAAGAACGTGGACACCAAGACACGGGATCTGCTGGAAAACGGTGCAGAGCAGTTCAAGGATCTGATCTATGAAGCCATGGCGGCAGAACGACCGGATCTCTACAAGGAAGTCAAGAAATTTATCAAATCCAAAGCCAAGGAGGGAAAGGCATGAGTATGTATGTGGTACAGGTAAAGCCCGGCACGGATCTGCAAGTGGCTGTGCTGCTGCGGAAAAACGGGCATCTGGTACGCTGTCCGCAGCGAACCATGGACATCCGGAAAAACGGCAGTTGGAACAGCATCACCGAACCTGTCTTTCCCGGCTATCTGTTTCTGGAGGAAGAAATCGACCGGCAGAAGTATGACAGCGTTGTCCGGGCAGACGGCGTGATCGGATTTCTGAAAGTGTCCGGCTGTACGCTGGGCAAGCTGCAACCCCACGAGGAAGCATACATCCGGTGGCTCTGGAACGGCGGCAAGCCCATTGCCCCGTCCCGGATCTATACCACATTGCAGGGGGACAAGATGGTCTTGTCCGGCGTGCTCCGGGAATACTGGAACAATGTGGTGCGGCTGGATCTCCGGCAGCGGCGTGCCCGTGTGCGGCTCTCCATCTGCGGACATGACTACACGGTCACACTGCCGGTAATCGGTATTTAAGAGCGTGTGTGAAACAAATCAGTATGCCTGTCGCTGCTGTGGTTGATTCGTCCCACAGGGTGCGGCATATGGTATAAAGGCAGTACTTCTTGCAGCTCTTTGTGCGGTATTGCCTGAACCCCGAACGGAACTTTTCCAAAAAGATTCCGAATGGCGAAGCATACCCTGTTTAAGAACGTTCAGAGGGCGTTTAGAATCGTTTGAAGATTTTTCTGCGAAAAACAACACCCAAAAAGAATACACGCAATATACGGGCGTACAGCGTCCGTATTTTTTTGACCATTTTTCTGAAAGGAGTGACTGCAAATGAACAGCCGAAAGAAAAAGAGCATCCACCAGCTGGCAGACGGTATCCTGCAATTTGAGGACAAGCGGAAATCCATTCCGCAAGCGGACTTTACCGATTTGCAGACGTTCCTCTCTGCCTACCTGAATACCCCGGAGCCGAAGAAGCGGAAAAAGCTGGCGGAGGAATTCCGGAAACGGCACATGGAGCTGTACGAATTCCTGCAAAGCAATCCGGAGCTAATCCGGGCAGAGACCAAGATCACCGCCACCCTACAGGCGGCGGCATCCGGAGCAGCCGAAGAAGAGGATAACGGGCAGATCACCAATCTGTTTGAGAAATTGCAGGAGGGACTGGCATGATCTATCAGACTTTTTCCCCCAAGCAGATACAAGCCATGCTCTGGTGGGCAATGCCGAAATTCCGGCAGTATGATGCTATCATCTGTGACGGCTCTGTCCGTTCCGGAAAGACCATGGCAATGAGCATCGGCTATCTGCTATGGAGTATGCGGAGCTTTGACCATGAGACATTTGCCTTTTGCGGCAAGACCATCGACAGCCTGAAACGCAATGTGGTCACGCCGATCCAGAAGTGGATGGCAGGCGTGATGCAGCCGAAGATCAACCTGTCCAAGAACTATATGGACGTGGAATGGCAGGGGCATCACAACCGCTATTATTTTTTCGGCGGCAAGGACGAGAGCAGCTATGCTCTCATTCAGGGTATCACCCTTGCCGGTGTCCTGCTGGACGAAGTGGCACTGATGCCCCGTTCTTTTGTGGATCAGGCAACGGCGAGATGCTCTGTCACCGGTTCTAAGATCTGGATGAACTGCAACCCGGACGGCAGCGAGGAACACTGGCTGTACAAGGAATGGATCGACAGCGTACACGGGAAAGCCGGCGAAAAGAACCGGCTGCACCTGCACTTCACCATGGAGGACAACCGTGCTCTCTCTGTATCTGTCCGGAAACGGTACGAGCGGATGTATTCCGGTGTGTTCTATGACCGGTATGTACTGGGCAAGTGGGTTATGGCGGACGGGCTGGTGTATCCGCAGTTCCAGAAGCTGCGGCACGTCATTCCGGACACTGTGCCGGATGTGCATTCCGGCGAGTTCTATCTCAGCTGTGACTACGGCACACTGAACCCGACCTCTGTCGGCTTATGGCACCTGTCCGGAGATGGCTATGCCACCCGAATCCGGGAGTACTATTATGATGCCCGAAAAGAGGGACATTCCCGAACGGACGAGGAACACTACGCTGCACTGGAACAGCTTGCCGGAGATATTGCCCCCTATGTGCGGTATGTGATCGTAGACCCGTCTGCCGCCAGCTTTATTGAATGTATCCGGCGGCACGGGGTATTTCGGGTGCGGAAAGCCAACAACAGCGTTCTGGACGGCATCCGTGACACGTCCACGCTGCTGCAAGCCGGACGCATCCACATCTGTGAAGGCTGTACGGATATTATCCGGGAATTCGGGCTGTACTGCTGGGACAATCAAGCCAAAGGAAAAGACGCTGTGGTCAAGACCAACGACCACGCCATGGACGATATGCGGTATTTCGTCCGGACGGCGATGCAGCGGACGCTGCGGGAATACCGGATGCCGCCGGCAGATGACAACGAGGAGGTGATGCCATGATCGATGCAACCCAGATCGCCGCAGCCATGCAGGTGCCCTGCCTGCTCAGCGGCGACATGATACAGCAGATGCAGCTGTGGGAAGAACTATATCTGAACCGTGCCGGCTGGATACGGAACCGTATCCGTTCCTGTCACATTCCGGCGAATATCGCACAGGAGCTGAAACGGCTGACACTGACGGAATTTTCCGCCACGGTACACGATGCGGCAGAACTGGAACAGGCGGTCAGCCGTGTGCTGCCGAAGCTGCGGCGGAAAATGGACTTCGGGCTTGCCATTGGCGGCTTGCTGCTGAAACCCTATTTCACGGCACAGGGTGTTTCGGTGGACATTGTGCCGCAGAACGCCTATCTCCCGGTGAACTACACGGACGATTCCTGTGATGCGGTGGTGTGTCCGGAGGAAATTTCCATCGGCAGGGACTATTTCACCCGTCTGGAACTGCACGTCTATTCCCGGTTGCGGCAGACACACACCATTCAGAACCGCTGCTTCCGGTCTGCCAGTCCGGGAACACTGGGCACAGAGTGCAGTCTGGATGCAGTGCCGCAGTGGGCGGATGTATTGCCGGAAAAGGTGTATGAAAACGTACAGCGTCCGCTGTTTGCCATTTTTCAGACACCGGATTCCAACAACATCGACCCCACTTCACCGCTGGGCGTTTCGGTCTTTGCCGATGCCGTGGACTTTATCCGGGATGCGGATGAGCACTGGGAACGAATCCTGTGGGAACTGGAATCGTCCGAACGTGCCATTGATGCCACCGAGGATCTGTTCCGGTACAAGGACGGCAAGCCGGTACTGCCCAAGGGCAGAGAGCGGATGTTCCGCAGCTATGAGAAAACGGACGGGCAGTCCTTTATCAATACCTTTTCTCCGGAAGTCCGGGACACTGCCTATTTCCATGCGTTCAATCAGATCCTGCGGCGGATCGAAAATGCGGTGGGGCTTTCCTACGGCACACTTTCCGAAGTATCCGATGTGGAGAAAACCGCAGAGGAAGTGCGAAGTTCCAAGCAGCGGAGCTTTTCCCGTGTAAAAGACATTCAAGAAAATCTGCGGAACGCACTGGAGCAGATGCTCTATGGGATGCAGTTCTATCAGGACTACTACCGCAGTCAGAGCAGCCCACCGGTCAAGGCAACCTTTAACTTCGGGGATGGTGTGCTGGAAGATCCAGACGTGGAGTACCAGCGGCGTGTGCAGATGGTACGGGACGGACTTCTGAAACCGTCTCTGTTTCTGGCGTGGTATTTTGACTGCTCTGAGGAAAAGGCAGCACAGATGATGCCGGAGCGGCAGGATGACGGCGGTTTATTTTCCGGTGGTGAGATCTGATGCAGAATTATGAGCCGGATGTGACTCAGCTGCTGGGGCTATATCAGCAGCTGGAAGATGATATTGTGGCAGACATGGTGCGGCGGATGCTGCGTATGGGGTTTGTGTCAGAAACCACCGCCTATCAGGCAGAGGTGCTGCAAACTGCCGGTATCCTGTATGATGACATTTTGCAGATGATCGCAGACCGGACAGATGCCAGTGTGGCACAGGTTCGGGCGATGTTTGAGGATGCCGGTGTGCGGACGGTGGAGATCGACAACGACACCCACGAAGCAGCCGGCGAAGCCCCGGCGGACATTCGGCAGGACGCAGGCATGAAGCAGGTGCTGGAAGCCGGATACCGGAAAACCCTTGGCACGATGCGGAATTTGGTCAGCACCACGGCGAACACCACGCAGACTGCTTTCCTGCAAGCCTGTGACCGGGCGTATATGCAGGTGTCCTCCGGAGCGCTCAGTTATCAGGATGCCATACGCATGGCGGTGCGAAATCTGGCGGACGGCGGAGCATATGTGACCTATCCCACTGGACACCGTGACCGCATTGATGTTGCGGTGCGGCGGTGTGTGCTGACGGGCGTGGGACAGACTGCGGCGGCAGTGGCAAAAAAACGTGCAGAGGATTCGGGCTGTCAGTACATGGAACTGACGGCACACGGCGGAGCAAGACCGGAGCACGCCAGATGGCAGGGGCAGCTTGTCCAGATACAGGGCAAACGCACCAGGAAGATCATTGACGGGCTGAAAGTCTTTACCCTGCAAGAAATCGGCTATGGGGACGGCAGAGGCTTCAAGGGCTGGAACTGCCGGCACAACTGGCATCCGTACTATCCGGGACTGTCCACGCCGAACTACACATCGGAGGAGATCGCCAGGCTGGACGAAAAGAGCATTTCTTACAACGGCGAGAAGTACACAGAGTATGAGATCAGCCAGATGCAGCGAAAGGGCGAGCGGAAGGTCAGAACACTAAAGCGGCGAGCGGCAGCGTTGGAGGAAGCAGCGAATAACACAGATGATCCGGTGTTAAAACAGGGTTTGAACAATGATTTTTCGGCGGTTTCCGTGCGTTTGAAAGATGCGGAAAAAACGCTGAAAGACTTCTGTCAGCAGACCGGACAGCGGAGAGATCCGTTCCGGGAGCAGGTCAATGGGTTCGGACGGTCTACGGCTCAGAGGGCGGTGCAGGCTGCAAAACGAGTTCAGAATGGCAAAAAAGAATTGACTTCTGGCGGTGACGGTGGTATAATAAAAGAACAGGAACGAATGCAAAGTTCTTCGGATTATGCTGTTCCAAAAGATTTGGTAAAAAGCAGAGAGTTCAGGAGCAAGTTTGATTCCATGGATTCAGATAAAAAGTTACAGCGGCAGTATTATCAGGTTGCTAAGAAAATGTTGAACCATCGTTCAGGCACAAATGGTGAAGACTTGTATTTCTATAATACCAGAACAAAGAAATGGTATTCCTCAACAACAGGAACGCAAGCCGGAACGCCGGACTATACCGAAGAAATCCGCAGAGCGTTGCAAGAATCTGAAAAAGATGAAATCGTTTCGTTCCATAACCACCCACTTGGTATGCCGCCCAGTGCTGGTGATTTGAATGCCGCATTGAAAAACGGGTATCAAAAGGGCTATACAATTGGACATGACGGTACGGTATTTGAATATACAGCACCAATATTTATTATCGATGAAGCGGTGTATAATAAGAGAATCAGTCTACATGCCGAAAAAGGAGATAGCGAATTCCAAGCACAGGTAAACGCACTCCTAGATTTGCAAGAATTTTATAAATTCAAATTTAAGGAGATGAAATCAGATGGATGATGTTGATATCAAAGAAAAAGATGTTGATATGAATGAAATTAGACGAATATGCTCTGAGAACACTATCGAAGAACTAGAAGCAGAATTCGAGAAGTTCAAAAAGGAATTCGTAGAAAAGCACAAGAATGATGAAAGCACCTCAAAATAGCACGTTTTTTGAGATGCAAAACCAAATATAACAAAAAGCATCTCACCTGAGGTGCTTTTTTCTATGCCAGAAAGGAGAATCTATGAAAGAAATGACATTCGGCGGTGCATTGGAAGCACTGAAAGCCGGAAAGAAAGTTGCCAGAACCGGTTGGAACGGCAAAGGAATGTATTTGTACCTTGCTGACGGCAAATTACTGACGCAGGAAATCGGTGACGGAAGTTATCCGTTTACGGACAGCATTGTCATGAAAACCGCAGATAACCGATATTGCATTGGCTGGCTGGCTAGTCAGACCGATATGCTGGCGGAAGATTGGTGCATTGTCAAATAGACTACCAGCGTTTTTGCATAGCGAAAGCAGCATCTCGTAAGAGGTGCTTTTTTCTATGCCAGAAAGGAGCAGTTATGCTTACAATGATTGTTTTGTTAGTCCTCCTCTATGCCATGAACGGAAGTTTTGCCGTTCCCACGGTGTGCTTTGTGCTTTCGTGGATCGGCATTGGATTCGGAGCGTTTGACCTTATTTTGAAACTGTTTCTGAAAGCTTATGAGAAGCATCTCGACTGAGGTGCTTTTTTCATACATTTTATTTTTTTGAAAAGGAGTTATCCCTATGATCGATGAGAAATTTCTGAAAGGCATCGGCATCACCGACAAGGACACCGTGCAGAAGATCACGGAAGCCTATGCCGCAGACATCAAGGCGGAGCAGGACGCTGCCGCCGCCGTGCAGACGCAGCTGGACGAAGCCAGCAAGACCATTCAGTCCTACAAGGACATGGACATTGACGGCATCAAGGCGAGCGTGGCAGACTACAAGCAGAAGCTGGAGCAGTCCGAGGCAGACCGTGCCGCATTCGAGTACCGCACCAAGCTGTCCCAGTATGTCAAGGGATTGCAGCTGAAAAATGATGTGTACGAAAAGTACGTCACCGATCTGCTGACATCCAAGGAACTGAAATTTGACGGTGACAAGCTGATCGGGGCAGACGATGTGGTGCAGCAGTTCCGCACCGCCCATGCAGACGCATTCGCCCCGAACCCCGGCGAGCGTGCGGCTGTTCCCACGTCCGGCAATCTGCCCAGTGCCATGAACGGCGTGGAAGCTGCGTTTTATGGCATGAATCCGAGTTTGAAGAAGTCCTGACCCCTCAGTCAGTGCTACGCACTGCCAGCTCCCCTAAAGGGGAGCCTATAGAGAGGTGTTACCCCACCGTCTGCCCTACGGGCATCTACCTCAGCACAAGGCACGCCCTACGGGTGCCCTTTCAGGGGAGCCTATCAGGTAAGTTATTTTTATTTATGGAGGAAAAGTTATGGAACATATTGCACAGGAAAGATATTCGACACTGGTGGACGAGAAGCTGCGGTATACGCTGGTCACCAAGGACAACCTGATCTTTAACACTCGCTATGAGGGCAATCCCAAGGCAGGCAAGGTCAAGGTGCCGGTGCGTGATACCGAGGTAGAGGTCAAGCAGTATGACAAGCAGAATGGTGCTGCGATCTCTACCGGCTCTACCACCTACTTTGACATCAACATCGACATTGACGAGGCGGTCAACGAGATGATCGACGGCTATGACGCTGCCAGCGTTCCGGACGGCATCACCGCAGAGCGTCTGGACAGTGCCGGCTATTCTCTGGGGCTGTCCATGGACACCAAGTCTGTCCGTGCTCTGGAGGAGACCGCCGGCATCACTGTGGCAGCATCCAAGACTGCCTGCACCGACAGCACGGCATACAAGCAGGTACTGGCGGCAAAGCGTGTACAGTCCCGTATGGGTGTCCCCAATGACGGCAAACGCTGGCTGCTGGCATCTCCGGAGTTTATGGAGGTGCTGCTGACTGATGATCGTTTCGTCAAGCAGGGTGATCTGTCTCAGGAGCTGGTGCAGTCCGGCGTGGTGGGCAGAATCGCCGGCTACAATGTTTTCGAGTCCAACAACACCATGTTTGAGGACAGCAAGCTGGTATCCGGCAAGAAAACCACCACGGAATTCATCTGCGGTCACCCGAACTGGTGCCACCGTGTGCAGGAGTGGTCTGTTCCGGTCGCCGTCAAGAATCTGACCAACGAGTATATCGGTTCTTCTGCCGTACAGGGCAGAAAGGTCTACGGCATCGGTATTTCCAAGCCGCAGACGGTCTATGTCAAGAGAGTGGAGGCGTAAGGCATGGCATATGCTGATTTTCCATACTACCAGGATTTTTATCTTGGCAGTATGATCCGGGATCCGACCGCATTCGGTCGGGCGGCAGAACGGGCAAGCGAGTATCTGGACATGGTGACATTCGGGCGGCTGCTGGACGGCGTTCCTGCTCCGTGGGAAGACCGCATCCGGAAATGCTGCTGTGCACTGGCGGAGGCGATCGTCACCTATCAGGCATACGGCACAGGCGGTGCAGAGGGCAGCGGTCTGAAAACGGCGGAGACCATCGGAGCGTACAGTGTCAGCTACGCTACCCCGACAGAAAGCATCTCCGCCCTTCTAAACGGAGAAACATCCGGCTTGCAGGACTATCTCAAAAGTATCTGCATCCGGTATCTGGGTGGTTCGGGGCTGTTGTACAGAGGAGTGTGAATATGTTTACCAATAAAATCGGCTGCACGGTATTTGAGAGAACGGTGGGAAAAGACCGCATGGAGCAGTATGTGCGGCACTTCTTCCCTGCGATCTACTGGGAGGACATGAAGGGACAGAGCCAGAGCGGCACGTCTATGAAGCAGCAGGACAGCGTGCTGTGTATCATTCCGGCGGCATCGGTATCCGGCTATATCCCGAAACGGAGCGACCGGATCCTCTGCGGCAGATGCACCGCCGCAGAACCGCCGGAGGAATGCCGGACGGTCATGGAAGTGAAAGACTTTCGCTATGGCTCTGCCGGTGTGCAGCATCTGGAGGTGACGGCAGTATGATCATCAAGGTGGGTATCCATTTTAATACCAAGCAGCTTCACGCAAAATCGGCAGTCCTGAAACAGCAGGCACAGGAATTTGTGGGAAATGAACTGCTGCGGAAATGTGATCCCTATGTGCCGTTTGACACCGGAATGCTCCGGGATTCCGGCATTTCTCACAGCAAGCCGGAGGAAGGGTATCTGTTATGGAAAACACCCTATGCGGCGGTGCAGTGGTATGCCGGCGTATCCCGTGGGCTGCGTGGGAAAAAGTGGGCACTTCGGGCATGGGCAGACCACGGCAAGCTCATTCTGAAAAACGCCCGTATCCTTGCAAAGGGGTGATAGAATGGCGATCATTTCGGCGATACGGGAGTACATTGCCGGCTGTCCGCTGCTCCATGACGGGGCGATCTTAGGCGTAGACCAGCTGGAGGCGGACACCATCGGCTATACTGTGGACACTACACCATGTGAACCAGTGGTGCAGAAGTACACGGACGGCAGCGACAAGCGGCAGTTTCTGTTCGTCTTTGCCAGCCGGGAGAAGTACGGGGAAAGGGTGCTGGAGAACATCGCCAATTCCGGTTTCTACGAGGACTTTGCGGACTGGATCGAGCGGAACAACTGGCAGGGTATCTTTCCGGAACTGGGCGACTATCGGACACCATACCGCATGGACATTGTTTCCAGCGGCTATGCCTATGACACCGGCGATGATACGGCTCGCTATCAGATCCAATTACGACTGATGTATTATCAGGACAGGAGGTATTTTACACATGGGTAAGAATTTGAAAAACGCAGACCTTGTACTGCGTACCGGCAAGGTGGCATTCTATCATGTGCCGGGACAGAGTGCCTATACACGCATGGAGGGCTTCACCAGCCTCTCCACGTCCAAGAATCCCACAGAGTATGAGCGGCAGTATGTGGACGAGGATTTCAAGCGGACGGATATTACCGGCTATAACACTGCCATTGCCTATGCACTGGATCGCTACAAAAAACATCCTGTGACAGATGACATTATCAACATTCACGAGAACGAGCTGCTGGGACAGGATGCGGTGCGTTCTATCATCAATGTGGATATGACCACAGCACAGCAAGGGGGCAGCGGCATCTGGGCGGCATCGGCAAAGATGCGTGACTATGCCGTCATTCCGGATGCAGACGGCGACACCACAGACTGCATGACCTATTCCGGCAACTTTAAGACAAGGGGCGAAATGGAGGATGTCACGGTGTACAGCACCGATGATTTTCAGACCATTACGATTTCTTCCAACACCAAGCCGGTACTGAAAACGCTGTCTGTTTCTTATGGCAGCGAGAACCTGCTGAAACCGACCTTCAAGCCGTCTGTTACAGAGTACACGGTCAGCAAGATCGGTTCTCTGAGTGTGTATGCAGCAGCGGAGAGTGACACATTTAGTATTACAGCTTCTTGCAATGGAAATTCTTCGCCCATTACCAATTCCGGTGTGGCATTTACCGTCAAGGAAGGCGACTATATCTACATTACTGTTACAAACGGCACACTGGGCTCTAATACCTATGCCGTTAAGTGCAGTGCTTCGTAAGGAGGAATGAATGATGAAAGACGATCTGACAATCTGGCATATCCACGGACTGGAGCTGCCGCTGGACATTGAGGAAGCGGACACCGTGGAAAAGTATGAGGCTGCTCTGGCACAGCTGGAGCAGGATGTGCCGGAGGACAAGTCTGCCGGTGCGGCAGCATACATCCGGGCATACTGCAAGGCGTTTCGTACCTTTTATGATACGCTCTTTGGTGAGGGTACGGCGGAACAGATCTTTTCCGGCATCCCAGATCATGCACGGCGGTATACGGCAGTGTACGGAGAATTCCTGACCTTTGTGGCAAAACAGGCGGCACAGTCGCAGGCGGAATCCATGCAGCTGAAAAAGAAGTATCTGCCCAAAGGCGGCAGACGATGAATCTGCTGTACGATGCCCTGCCGGACACGGTGACGGTAGACGGCAAGGCGTACCGGATCTATACCGACTATCGGGACTGGCTGCGGTTTTATGATATGCAGGAGGATGATGGTCTTTCCAAACGGGAAAAGCTGCTGCTGATGCTGGAATGGTACATCGACAAGCCACCGCTCTCCTGTCTGGAGGAGGCTCTGGAAGCTCTCATTGGGTTTGCGACACGCTCCGAGGAGCAGCCGGAACAGCGGCAGGAGCATTCCGGACGCAAAACCACAGACCGGGTGCTGTCATGGCAGTATGATGCAGCCTATGTGTATGCTGCGTTCCTGTCAGTCTATCACATGGACTTGCAGCAGGTGGAGCAGATGCACTGGCATCTGTTTCTGGGGCTGTTTGATGCCCTTCCGGACGAAACGCCAATTAAGCAGCGGATGGGATACCGCAGCGTGAATCTGGCGGAGATCAAGGACAAGAACGAACGGCTGCGGATCCGGAAGATTCAGGATCGCATCCGCATTCCGCAGCCGGAGCTGGACGGCTATCAATGCGGCGCGTTTTTTGGATAGAAGCGTATAAATAGCGGCACTTTTACGGTATGTGAGAGTGCCGTTTTTTCGGAGGTGGTGAAATAATATGGCAGATGAAAGCATCAGAGTCCCCATTGACGGTGATACCAGCGGTTTTGACCAAAAGGTTGAAGGCATGAAAGGGACGATCTCCGCAGCATCTGTGGCAATGGGCAATCTGCTCTCTGACATGGGAAAGAAAGCCCTGTCTGCATTTGGCGATATGATCTCCTCCGGGGACGAGTTCAACAAGGCGATCAATCAGATGTCCTCTTCGACTGGTGCGACCGGAGCGGAGCTGGAAGGGCTTCGGGATGTGGTCAAGGATGTGTACGGCAATAACTTCGGGGATTCCTATGAGGATGCCGCCAATGCCGTGGCAGAGGTCACAAAGCAGACCGGACTGATGGGCGAGGAATTGCAGTCTGCCACAGAGGGTGCTATGGCACTCAGCGACACGTTCGGCTATGAAGTCAACGAAAGCACCCGTGCTGCATCGGCACTCATGAACAACTTCGGGATCAGTGCCGAAGAAGCATACAATCTCATTGCCGCAGGAGCACAAAATGGTGCCGATCAGAACGGCGATCTGCTGGACACCCTCAATGAGTATTCCACACAGTATGCGGCACTGGGACTTTCCGCAGAGCAGTTTACCCAGAGTCTGATCTCCGGTGCAGAATCCGGAGCGTTCTCCATCGACAAGGTGGGCGATGCGGTCAAGGAATTCAATATCCGCTGCAAGGACGGCAGCGAGTCCACCGCAGAGGGATTCGCCATGATCGGCATGAATGCAGATGACATGGCACAGCGGTTTGCGGCTGGCGGCGATACGGCACAGGAAGCGTTTTTCCAGACTGTCCAGGCGTTGGACAGCATTGCCGATCCGGTGGCGAAAAACCAAGCTGCCATTGACCTGTTCGGCACACAGTTCGAGGACTTACAGGCGAACTTGCTACCTATGCTGGCAAACATGGAAGATGCGTCCGGTGTGGCGTATGATGCACTGGGACAGATCAACGAGGTCAAGTATGATGACATCGGCAGTGCGGTAGAGGGACTGAAACGGACTGTCAGCGGTTTCTCTCTGGATATGAAGTCCACGCTGTCTGCCGGAGCAGCAGATGCCATTTCCGGTATCATCAATGTGATGAACGGCGGAGATGCTGCCGGGATCTTTGACGGGCTATTTGAAAGCATCAACAGTGTGATCGACTCCATCGGCAGCAGATCCAGCGGCATGGTGGAAGCTGGTAAGAAGATACTGGGCGAATTTCTTTCCGGTATCCGGGAAAACCTGCCTGGCATTCTCAGTGCCGGAACAGAGATCCTAAACAGCATCGTCCAGGGCATTTCGGAAAATGCTTCGGCATTACTGGAAGCAGGACAGACACTTTTGAACGGCATTATTACAGCGATTCAACAGGCATTGCCGAATCTGCTGCCCATTGCGGTGCAGCTGATCACCACGCTGATCAACGGATTGTCCGAGGGATTGGTGGCACTGATGGAGTATGTGCCGCAGATCATTCTAGCCATTGTCAATGTGATCGTGGAGAATCTGCCCACGCTGATCGTGGCAGCTATCGAGATCCTGAACGCTCTGGTAGGCGGTCTGATAGACAATGTCAGCACGATTCTAACAGCGGTCATTATGATTATCATGACACTTGCAGATATGATAATCCAGAATCTCCCTCTCCTGATCGATGCCGCCATTCAGATCATTATGGCATTAGTCAATGGCATTCTGGACAATCTGCCGCAATTGATCGAAGCGGCAATTGATATGATATTTGCCATTGTCAACGGACTGATCGAACAATTGCCACAGCTGATCGATGCAGCCATTCAAATTGTCACAGCTCTGTTTCAAGGACTAATAGACAACTTGCCAATGATCATTGAAGCAGCAATCAAGCTGATGTATGGTCTGTCTTCCGGGTTGATCAAAGCAATTCCGGATCTTTTGAAAGCGATTCCCCAGATATGGGGAGCGATCTGGGATGCGATCACCGAAGTGGACTGGCTGGAACTGGGCGGCAACATCCTGAAAGGCATTGCCAACGGTCTGATCGAGGGTGTTTCTGCTATCTGGGATACGGTGCAGGACGTTGCCGGACAGATCTGGGACGGATTCAAGGACTTTTTCGGGATCAATTCCCCGTCTAAGCTGATGCGTGACACTGTGGGTAAATTTTTACTGCCCGGCGTTGCCATAGGCATGGAAGACACCACGGGCGACACTGCCGATGATCTGAACCGTTCGCTGGATGCCATGATGGACAAGGTGGACACCGACCGGCTGCAAATGCAGCTGGATTCTGCGGTACAGATGCAGGGATATTCCAGCATGGGAACTGCCGGAACGGCAGTACAGTACAATCCGCCGGAGAAGACAGCGGCGGAGGAATACCAGCAGCCGCAGCAGAACGGGGATATTATCATTCCGGTGAACATCGGCGGCACACAGTTGGAAACCGTTGTGGTCAAGGCGGCACAGATCGCCAATGCACGAAGCGGAGGGGAAACATTATGAGACTTGTGAATATTTGGGCGAAGTCGCCGAGCGGCACTTGGTCTTGTGCTGCCAATATGCGACAGCTGGTTAACGGAGATTCTACTGCGGAGCCTCTGGGAAAACGATTCCAAAGTGCTGCCGGAACACAGATCTATTATCCGGTTCTGGCGTTGGTGAAAACCATTCCACTGTCGTTTGAGGTGCACGGAGATACCGCCTTGTCCAAGCTGATGAGTGTGCTCAGATGTGGTGTACTGTATCTGGACGGTGCAGTTTATCCGGCACAAACAGGGGCAATTGTTCCATTTGACCAGCATCTGGGAGATTGTTTGATCCTGTCCGGAAACGTTTCTGTGACCACGATTTCTGTTAGTCGTGAGATCTATCGCGTATCTTTTTCGGCAATCCGGCAGCTTGGTCAGGAGGAATTTGGTGAAATTCCGTATTTTGCCCCGCTTTTCAGTAATTCCCAGATCTCTTTTTCCGGCGTGGAAATCGTACAGGACAGCAATGGCACTCCCTTTTCGCCGCTGGCATATTTGCAGTCCAGAAGCGGCAAACGTCTGGCAGACGGCTCTGTGCAACTGCCGGACTATACGACCGAAAGCACAGACGTAATCTATCTGCATTTCTATGTCGGTGCAAATTTGCTGCAAGCGGCTTCGCCAAAAATTTTGATATATGGTGTCAACGGGTATCCAAATGCGGAGAGAGATCTGACGGCGTATTTTCAAGATTCCAGCGGAAATTGGATCGGCAGCGTCATTGGGATCGGGATCACCGGAACAGTGACAAACGCCTATGTGCGGATGCAGTGCGGCGATATTGACCGCATTTATCGTCTGCGGATCGATGCACCGAATTTCCGGGAGGATGAGATATGATCATTGCAGAATCTATTCGGGTGGAGGTATACAAATACAACTATGCCGCACACGGCTATGATCTGGTTACCACACTGACGGAATCCAGTATCATTTCTGCCGGCGGCAAGCGGCAGTGCTGTGCAGACGGCACATTTGAGATCGGCGGCGTGTATGCTGCCACGTTTTCCATGCAGGCAAAGATTCCGGGAATGACCACATTTCAGGTGCGTGGGGCAAAATTACGGGTACGTTCCAAATACGGCACTGAATCCGCATGGCACAATATGGGCACATTCTGGGTCACGGATGCCACCCGTGTGGGCGAGATCTTTTCCGTCAACGCACAGGACTCTGTGGGGTGGCTGGATACGTCCAGCTATAACAGCACATCGGAATCTGCCGTCAAAGCTGTCGGAAAGGTGCTTGCAGACAAGTGGCAAAACATCGGAATCGGAATCGACCAGTGGGACGAAAACGGAACTGAATACGGCGGCTGGCTGCAATATCTGACGGACTGCACCAATACCTTTATCCAGTCCCAGACCGGCGTAAAAGAGATGCTGCACTGGAAAGCGTATGACAAGGCAAGACGGGAAACTTATGGCAGGTACTGCAACGACAGGATCTATGCAAAGGTCAACGGGAAATGGTCACAAACCATATATCCGGCAAAGTTTTATCTGAGTGCGGAAAACAGCAACAGCGACTCTGACTGCCCACGGGATTTTTACCGCTATCTGGCAGAACTGGCTTTTGGGTTTGTGTATGCCAGACCGGAGGACGGAGCTTTGGAACTGGGACAGTTCGGGAACGGTTATCACGGAAGTGTCAGCATCGGCATGTCAGAAATAGAATACGATTCCTGTGAGATGGCAGATTATGAGATCCATATGCTGCGTACAGATGCCCGTGTGGAACTGGAAGATGAAAAATCTGCATGGGCATGGGTAAGACATAGTTCTCCGGATTACAGCACCAGTTCTTTTCAGCGATTTCTGATCGAATCCAATCCGTTTCTGGATGGTTTTGCAAAGGATTTTGTATTCAGCAGCGGCTATGGACTGAATACCATTCCTCATTCTATGTGGCTTGCAAGATATTCTTCCGACACCGGGAATCAGTATGCAGTGCGTCCGTTTTCCTGCACCGTACACAGTACAAAACGGTTTCAGCTGGGACAGAAAATCAAGCTCTCCTATCGGGATTTTCATGAAACCACTGCCAAGAGCTATGACAGCATTATCACTGCCATTGAATGGACATTTCGGGGCGGTACAAAGCTTTCCTGCGGCGGCGAGGACAGCCGCGTGATGGCGGACTGCATCCGTTCCTCCAAGGGCGACAAAGTCCGCAAAGAGGCACGGAACCGGTGCAGAGCGTTGGAAAAACGAGTTCAGAAACTGGGAGGGTAAGACATGATATTGCAGGCAAACAAGAAATTCATTGACACCAGCCATGTGGCACATCTGCTGACTGCCGGAGAAAAGTATGCGGACAAGCTTGTCTTTTCCGTAGAGCGATTTTATCAGGAAACCGATCTGTCCGGCTGTCTGTTTGTGATGCGTGGTGTCAACAGTGCCGGAAATCTGGCACTGGAAACGCTTTCGCAGGAAGTCATGGAAACAGAGATCCGGCTGACATGGAACGTGTCTTCGGCGTTTACTGCGGTTTCCGGTATGCTGGCGTTGGAGATCGTCTGCTATGACAACAGCGACCGCATTCTGAAATACACGGTCACGCCCATGCAGGTGAAAGCCTCTGTGCTGGAGGAATACAGCGGCGGTGTGGACGCTATCGAGGAAGCACTGAAAGAAATGGAACGGATCCTGACGGAAACCAGAACAATTTCGGTACAGCTGCCGCAGATCCGCAACGGCACATGGTGGCTGTATGATACCGACAGCGGAGCGTATACAGACAGTGGTCTGCCGGCTCGTGGTGAAAAAGGCGAACCGGGAGAAAAAGGCGATCCGGGCGAGCAGGGCGTTCCCGGTGAAAAGGGAGAAACCGGAGAAAAGGGTGAGCCGGGTGCAAAGGGCGATCCCGGCGAAAAAGGCGAACCCGGTGCACCCGGAAAAGACGGTGCAGACGGCGTAGACGGACGTGACGGTGCGGACGGAAAATCCGCCTATCTCCTTGCAGCAGAGCATGGCTACAGCGGTTCTGAATCCGAGTGGCTGGCATCTTTGAAAGGCGAAAAGGGAGATGCCGGACAACCGGGGGAACGTGGAGAAAAAGGGGATCCGGGAGAGCAGGGCATTCCCGGTGAAAAAGGCGACACCGGTGCAGACGGGAAAGACGGTTTTTCCCCCATTGCTGCTGTGGCGAAAGACGGCAGCACGGTGACCATCACCATCACAGATGTCAACGGTACAACCACAGTAACGCTGACAGAGGGTGCGGCAGTAGACCTCACCCCATACGCAAAGACGGTCTATGTGGACGGAAAGGTGCAGGAGCTGTCCGACAGCCTGACGTATACCTTGCAGGAGCATACGCTGTCCATCACGCATCTGGAGGAATCCGCACACACCCACGACAATCTGGACGTACTGAATAAGATCAGCGGAACAGAGTGGACACAGCTGGTTTCCATCAAGCATTACCACAACAACATAGAAACGCTGAACAGCATTAGTCCGGCGGACTATGAGAATCTGAGTAGCAAGTTTCCGGCGAGAATCACGGCGTTAGAGGATTCTTTGGGCGACATTGCAACTGCTCTGGCGGACATTGTGGAGGTGACGGCGTAAATGGCGACAATTGCACAGTACATTGCAGAGATCAACCACCAGCGTGACCTGCTGGCAGGGCATCTGGTTGCCCGTGGCATTATCGCAACGGCAGACGAAAAGCTGAATCTGCTGGTACACAAGGTTTCCCTGCTGCCCTCTGGCTCGACCGAAAAAACAGTGATTTTTGATGCAGACCACCGGGACGGAATCTTTCTTTCCCACAATAACACCTTGTACAGTCTTTCTGCGTTTACGGCGGTATATCCGGACTTTTGCAGCAGCAAAAATGAGTATGCCCTGAACTATTCCACCTCTATTTTTGGATGGGATTATTCCTGCTACACCTGTTCGACTGTGCCGCTGACGCTCTCTGCGGCAACACAGATCGCCATGCGGTTTCTGGCAAGCAGCACAGAAACCGGCATCATGCGGCTGGTACAGTCGGACAGCGGCACAGCAGAGGACATTCTCAGCAAGGCACAGACAGAGGGCAGCCATATTGACCTGTCCTTGCAGTGGCTGTACAGCACGGATTATATCACCACGCTGACCCCCTGCGAAGGTGTCACCACAGGCACATACTATCTGGCATGGGTCGGACGGAGCAACAACAGCCGTCCGCTGATCCGGTCGATTACAGCGATTTAAGGAGGTTATTTTATGAATCTGATCGAGGCAGTTGAGCAGCTGAAAAGCGGCAAGGCGATCCGGCGGAGCAGCTGGGGGGATGCGGCGATTCAGGCGGCACAGCTGGAAAACGGACAGTATCAAATCTTTGCTTCTGGGAATCTCACGCCGGAAATGCTGGTTTTGCTTTCCGGCGACTATGAAGCAACAACAGGAACGGAGGAAACATGATGGAAGTTTTGGGTATTACAGCAGTAGCAGCAATCACGATCATCTGCTATCTGGCGGCGGAGATCGTGAAGGTCACTTCTCTGGACAACAAATGGATTCCGGTCATCTGCGGTATTTCCGGCGGCATTCTGGGAATTGCAGCGTTGTTCTGGATGCCGGATTTTCCGGTGCAGGATGTGCTGTCTGCGGCAGCAGTCGGCATTGTGTCCGGACTGGCAGCAACGGGAGCAAATCAGATTTTCAAGCAGTTCAGGAGCTGATGAAATGGCAAAATATGCGTATGAAGATAATCCGCAGCTTTCGCCTCATTTTTGTGCCAGAGAATTCCGCTGCAAATGCAGTTCTCCGCACACGTTTCAGGTGTCGGAACAGCTGATTTCGATGCTGGAACGGCTGTATATGGCGTTGGACTGCGGCAAGATCATCGTCAGCAGCGGCTACCGCTGTGCAGCACATGACAAGGCAGTTGGTGGAAACGGAGCAGGGCAGCATACCAAAGGCACGGCGGCGGACGTGGTGTGCTACGACAAGTCGGGCAACATAATTTCAGCAAAGACGGTGTGCTGTAAGGCTCAGGATCTGGGCTTCGGCGGCATTGCCAATATCACCGGTGCTTATACTTCGGTGCATCTGGATGTACGCACCGGCAGCCGATATTATGGTGATGAAACCAAAGGCACAAACACAGTGACAAACAATTTCTACAGCTATTTCGGCATTGCAAAAGCACAGCCGCAACCATCTGAAATTGTGGCAAAAGGGATTGATGTTTCCAAGCATCAAGGCGTGATCAACTGGGAAAAAGTCAAGGCATCCGGGCAGGTGGATTTTGCGATTTTACGGGCTGGTTTTGGGAAAGAATCCAGCCAGATCGATGTGCAGTTTGAACGGAATTACAGCGAGTGCAAACGGCTTGGAATTCCCTGCGGTGCGTACTGGTACAGCTACGCCAAAACTGCCGCAGAAGCGTGGCAGGAGGCTGCTGTGTGCCTGTCTGCTCTGGCTGGAAAGCAGTTCGAGTATCCAATCGCATTTGACATCGAAGAACAGGCAAGTTTGCAAAATGCAGATGCCCTGTGTCAGGCGTTTTGCAGTGCGTTGGAATCTGCCGGGTATTATGCGGCAATTTATACGTTCAAGTCGGCTCTGGAAAGCTGTATCGGGGACGATATAAAAAGCCGGTATGACGTGTTTCTGTCTCATGTGGATGTGAGCAGATCGTCCTATGCCGGGAATTATGGGCTGTGGCAGTACAGCTGGAAAGGCAGCGTTTCCGGCATTGTCGGCGAGGTGGATCTGGACTATGCGTATCAGGATTATCCGGCGATCATCAAGGCTGCCGGGCTGAATGGATTTGCAAAAAATGCAACAACTACCACAGACAAGCCGAATGAGGACACAGAAAAAGACACCAACAATAATGACACACTCAAACAGATCTTGCGGCACGTTGCCAGTATTGACGAGAAATTGAACGGATAAAACAGCGGTAAAACGCCGTTTATAGGTAGTAAAAAACGCTCTTGAACGTGGTGTTCAGGAGCGTTTTTTTCGTTTTGCGTGTCAGTTTTTTGCGTTTTGCGTGGCAGGCTACAATTTTTAACGCAGTATGCAGCAAAATTTGCCGAAAAGACGCAGGCAGATGCCTATGCACACAAGCTCTAAGGAAACACTGCAAGCAGCCGGACAGGCGATATGCCTGTGTATATATTGGAACGCCTTGTTCCCAACCCAATTTAAAGGAGTGTATCATTATGAGTTATCTGAAAGTTGACATTCTGTATCTGAGTGAAAAGGACATGCTGGACGCTGGTGTAAATGATGTTGTGAAGTGCACAGATACCATGGAAGAAGTGGTGAAGCTTCTGGACGACGGAGATTACCGCATGGGCGGTGAAAACGGCAACTCTCACGGCTGTATGATCAGTTTTCCGGATAATCCCGCATTCCCGAACATGCCGAAGAACGGTCCGGACCGCCGCTTTATGGCAATGCCGGCATATCTGGGCGGCAAGTTCGATATGGCAGGTGTGAAGTGGTACGGTTCCAACGTGGAGAACCGTGAAAAGGGACTGCCCCGTTCCATTCTAATGGTCATTCTGAACGACAAGGACACCGGTGCTCCCAAGGCATTCATGTCTGCAAACCTAATCAGTGCATACCGTACCGCAGCCATTCCGGGCGTTGGCGTGAAGCTGCTGTCCAAGCCGGATTCCAAGGTGCTGGGTGTTGTAGGACCAGGCTTCATCAACAACATCACCATTGAAACCTTTGCAGCACTTCGTCCCTCGCTGGACACCCTGAAGATCAAGGGACGCGGCAGAGCCTCCATTGACCGCTGCATTGCCTATGTCAAGGAACACTGCCCACAGTTCAAGAACATCATCGTCTGTGATACCATGGAAGAATGCTGCAAGGACGCAGACATTATGACCATTGCCGTTTCCACGCCTACCGGCGGACACGCCAACTATCCGTTTATCCAGCGGGAATGGCTGAAGCCGGGCTGTCTGGTGTGTGCACCGGGTGCCGTAGATTTTCCGGACGAACTGGTCTGCGACCCGAAGGTAAAGCTGGTTGTAGATAACAAGAAGCTGTACGAGGCATGGGCAGAGGAATATCCGTATCCCACTTTCGATAAGATGTTCCTGCTGGGCGACAAGTTCACCGACCTCGACCATGACGGCAAGCTGGACTGGGGCGTGGTACAGAACATCGGTGCCATTGCCAACGGCAAGGTGCCGGGCAGAGAGTCCGACGATCAGATCATTCTGTACTCCATCGGCGGCATGCCGGTAGAAGATGTGGCATGGGGCAAGACCGTGTATGAAACGGCTCTGGAAAAGGGCATCGGCACGAAGCTGAACCTGTGGGACGCACCGTATTTGTATTAAGGAAACGCTGCATAAAGCACGCTTGACGGCTTTGTACGCAATCTGCTTGCAAATTTCCCGTCATATTGCCCAGAAATCCCTTGCCATACATAAAGTATGCCTGCGGAATTTCTATGCAATCTGTCGAATGCGGAATTTCTGTGCAATCTGCCGGAAAATCTGACTACGCATCTTACGCACAAGTTTTATGCAGTGTTTCCTTAAGTATTAAGAATCTTGTAAATCACAATTCCGGTAAGTCTGCCGTGACCGGTTTGTCCGGCAGGCTTTTCGGCTGTCAGGAAAGAGGCGTTTCCCATGAAGAAATACGACCCGTTTGAAAATGTGCAGACGGTAATGGAACAGGCGGCGATACTGGGAAAGATCGACCGCAGAATGTTTGAGATCATCAAGAATCCCCAGCGGGAAACGAAGGTGTATCTTCCCGTAGAAATGGACGACGGCAGCATTCGGGTGTTCGAGGGCTATCGTGTGCAGCACTCCAATATCCGCGGCCCGTTCAAGGGTGGTATCCGTTACCACCAGAACTGCGACCTGAACGAGATCAAGGCACTTGCCACATGGATGTCTCTGAAATGTGCTGTGGCGAATATTCCTTACGGCGGTGCAAAAGGCGGCATTCAGGTGGATCCCAGTACCTTGTCCAAGCGGGAACTTTGCCGTCTGACACGGCGGTATACCTACGCCATTGAACCGCTGATCGGAGCGGACAAGGATATTCCCGCACCGGACGTAAACACCAATGCCCAGACTATGGCGTGGGTGCTGGATACTTACAGCATGCTCCACGGAAAACCATGTCCGGGCGTAGTGACCGGAAAGCCTGTGGAACTGGGCGGTTCCAGAGGACGTGCTTCCGCCACCGGCAGAGGCGTGGTCATTGCCACCCAGCTGGTTCTGAAGACCAACGGCGTGGATTCACTGGACGGCGTAAAAGTTGCCGTGCAGGGTATGGGCAATGTTGGAGCCAACGCGGCACGAATTTTCTGCCACCGCAACGCCTGCGTTGTGGCACTCAGCGATGTGTCCGGTGGCATTTACTGCGAATCCGGATTAGATGCCGATGCGGTTTCCGCGTTTCTGGAAGAGGGGCACCTGCTGAAAGACTATCAGGCAGAGGGCGTTTCTCATATTTCCAACACGGAACTGCTGACTTGTGACTGTGATGTGCTGGTGCCGGCGGCTCTGGAAAACCAGATCAACGCCGAAGTTGCAGAACAACTTCGCTGCCGGTACATCGTAGAGGGTGCCAACGGTCCTACCACTGTGGAAGCAGATGCGATTCTGGAACAGCGTGGCATTACTCTGATTCCGGATATTTTCGCCAACAGCGGCGGCGTGATCGTGTCCTATTTCGAATGGGTGCAGAATATCCAGGAACTGACGTGGGAACGCTCACAGGTCAACGAGATGCTGGAAAAACTGATGACGGCTTCTTTCGGCGAACTGCTGGAAGAACGAAAAAAGACGGCATGTTCTTATCGTATGGCAGCTTATATCGTAGCACTGCGGCGGCTGCTGTACGCCGAGGACATCAAGGGACTGTTCCCATAATCGCGGGAAACGGGAGTGTAGAAGGGAAATACTGCATAAAGCCCGTCTGACGGCTTTGTACGCAATCTGCTTGCAGTGTTTCCGTAGAAAAAGAGAGGTGTTGCATCATGACAGGCAATGTTGCATTCATGTTCGTATGTACCATTATGGTATTCTTTATGACACCGGGGCTGGCATTCTTTTACGGCGGCATGGTAAGACGGAAAAACGCCCTGAACACCATGATGTTTTGCATGGCAATGATGGGAATCGGTATGCTGCTGTGGTTTCTCTGCGGCTATTCGCTGAGTTTCGGCAAGGATCATGCCGGCATCATCGGCGACCTGAACAATGTGCTGATGCGGAATGTTTCGTGGGAAGTTACCGGCGGAGAGGGCGATGCACCGGAAATGGTGTCTGCTCTGTTCAACATGATGTTCGCAGTGATCTCGCCGGCGATCATTCTGGGAGCCGTGGCAGAACGCATGAAATTTTCCAAAATGATGCTGTTCGTGGTGATCTGGTCGTTCCTGGTATATTACCCGCTGGCACATATGGCATGGGGCGGCGGACTGCTGGAGATGATCGGTTCCATTGACTTCGCCGGCGGCAACGTCATTCATATCAGCACCGGTGTTTCCGGACTGACGGCATGCATCATTCTGGGCAGCCGGAAAGGCTACGGAGCCATGTCCTACCACCCGCACAACATACCGTTGTTTCTGCTGGGAGCCTCCATGCTGTGGATGGGCTGGTTCTGCTTCAACTGCGGCTGTGCCGGTGGTGCCAACAGTATTGCCGTTCTGGCGTTTGCCAATACAGCACTTTCCTCCGCCGCAAGCATGGTGGTATGGATGCTCATCGAAGCACTGGTGCAGAAAAAGTGCACCGTCATGGGTGCCGTGACTGGCGGCATCGTGGGGCTGGTCGGCATCACGCCGGGAGCAGGCTATGTGCCGCTGTGGTCGTCCCTGATCATCGGTGCAACGGCAGCTCCGATCTGCTATCTGGCAATTTCCAAGATGAAGAAAAAGTTCGGCTATGACGACGCACTGGACGCATTCGGCTGCCACGGTGTCGGCGGTATCTGGGGCGGTATCGTGACTGGTATTTTCGCCACCAAACAGATGAACGATGCGGTTCCGCAGGAAGGCTTGCTGTTCGGAGATTACCGGCTGTTTCTCTCCCAGCTGGGGGCAATCGGCATTTCCATTGCAGTGGCAGTGGTCATGACGACTATTATCATGCTGGTACTGAAAAAGTGCAGCGGTGTGCGGGTATCCGATCTGGAAGAAGCACAGGGCCTGGATCTGATCGAACACGGTGAACGTGCATATCCGGCGTTCAACGGACTGGATTGAGGAGGTGCGAGATCATGAAAAAAATAGAAGTGATTTTCCGACCGGAAAAGCTGGAGCCGCTGAAAGAAAAGCTGCTGGCAGCTGGTGTGCAGGGTGTGACTATTTATCAGGTGCACGGCTGCGGAAACCAGCACGGCTGGATCGCCTATCACCGCGGCAATGAGGTCATGATGAACACGCTTCCGAAGGTCTATCTAATGACAGTGGTGCCGGACGACCGCGTGGAGGACTTCCTGCAACTGATCAAGGAAAACGTCTATACCGGAACTGTGGGCGACGGCAAGATCTTCATTTCCACCGTGGACGAGTGTATTCGTATCCGGACAAATGAAACCGGCGACGCGGCACTTTGACAGGAAATAAAAGGCAATACCGTGCAAAGTCGCCAGACGCTCTT
>NZ_KI260480.1:95018-112736 GCF_000468015.1 Ruminococcus callidus ATCC 27760
GTCGCCAGACGCTCTTTGTGCGGTATTGCCAAAAGCAACTATAAACTGTACATATTGGAATATGGAAGAAAGCACGGTCTGCATCTGGCAGTTCGTGCTTTTTTCGGTGGTGGGACAACTTTCAAAATAAGCCTCCCCTGAAAGGGGTGACTCCCCACGGGGTGGGGAGATGCCCGCAGGGCAGAGGGGACCGCTCAGTACGAGGGGGACCGGCGAAGCCGGTGGAGGGGTTTTGTGAAATCCTTTTTATCAAACTTTCTTTGTGATACAATCTTTATATTACACGCAAATCAACTGTCATATTTGCAATTTTCACTTCAATATGGTATACTATAAAAGTAACACGAAAAGCAACACGGCACAATGCCTGACCGGAGGTGAACCCATGCCCATTTCCATATCCACCGGCAGAAAAATGCAGATGTTTCTGCTGGATCTGCTCTATCCCAATCGCTGCCCCTGCTGTAACTGTTCTATTTCTTGGCGGGAATATCTCTGCGAAGCCTGCCGGCAGGAAGTGACTGCGGAACCGGCAGACGCATTTTGTCCCCTTTGCGGAAAGCTGCCGCGGGACTGCTTCTGCGGCACAGGTCTGTCCTATGACCGTGCCGCGATTCTGACAGAATACACCGGAGCCGCCCGTGCCGGTGTGCTGTCCATGAAGTCTGCGGCAAGTCTGCACTTCGGCAGATTCTGCGGGAACGTGCTGGGACAGCGGATCGCCGAAGATGCGGTGCTGTCCGGCTATGACTTGGTTATTCCTGTACCCATGCAGCTGCGGAAACAGCGGAAACGTTGCTGTAATCCTGCCGCAGTATTTGCCAGGGAGATCGCCGCTGTCACGCGGATTCCCTACCGGCAGGACATACTGCACGACAACGGTACCGGCAAGACGCAGCACACCCTTTCCGCCGCCGAACGCCATAAAAATGTGGAACAGTTTTCTGCCGCTCCGGTATCGCTGGAAGGCATGCGGGTTCTGCTGTGCGATGATGTACTCACCACCGGCAGCACCATGAACCGCTGTGCCGCCTTGCTGAAAGCACAGGGTGCGGCAGAAGTGGCTGCCATATCCATGACCACAACTGCAATGAAATCACCCTCAAAAGAACCCACACACGGCTGATTTCCGATACGGACAATGGCCCGCCAGAAAGGAAACCGACATGAATTGGATTCTACTGTTACTCGCTCTAGTGATGATCGCCTGTATTCTCTGCAACAAGCTGACCAGTAAGATCGGCATGCCCGTGCTGCTGGCATTTCTTGCCGTGGGTATGCTCTGCGGCGTGGACGGTCCGCTGCATATCCGTTTCGACAACTACGCCCTGACGGAAACCCTCTGTACCGTCGCCCTGATCTTTATCATCTTTTACGGCGGATTCGGCACCAAATGGCGTGCGGCAAAACCAGTTGCCGGAAAAGCGGTGCTGCTGTCCACTCTGGGCGTGTTCCTCACAGCTGCGGCAATGGGCGTGTTCTGCCGGTTTGCTCTGCACACCGGCTGGCTGGAGGGCATGCTCATGGGGGCAGTGCTTGGCTCTACAGATGCCGCCTCCGTCTTTTCCATACTCCGTTCCAAAAAGCTGGATCTGAAATACGGAACGGCTTCTCTGCTGGAAGTGGAAAGCGGCAGTAACGACCCTGTGGCATACCTGATGACTACCATTGTGCTTGCCATGATGACCACGGAAATTTCCGCCGGCAGAATGCTGTACATGATTTTCGCCCAGCTCGTCTACGGGGTGGGGATCGGTGCCGTTCTGGCAGTCTGCACGGTCTTTTTCCTGCGGCGGTTCCGATTTGAAACGTCCGGCTTCGATACAGTTTTTATGGCTGCCATTGCGATTTTGTCCTATGTGCTGCCGGTACTTATCGGCGGCAACGGCTATCTGAGTGCCTATATCGCCGGCATCATTCTGGGCAACCAGAAGATTCCCAACAAAAAGAATCAGGTGCATTTTTTTGACGGCGTGACGGGATTTATGCAGCTGATGGTGTTTTTCCTGCTGGGGCTGCTCTGCACGCCGTCGAAGCTGGGGAGCGTGATCCTGCCGGCACTGGCGATCGCGGTGGTGCTGACATTTGTGGCACGTCCGCTGGTCGTGGGCGTGCTGCTGACACCGTTTCGGGCAAAACTGCCGCAGCAGCTTCTGGTTTCATGGGCAGGACTGCGTGGAGCAACGTCTGCGATCTTTGCCCTGACCGCGGTGGCAAGCGGCGTACATCTGCAATACGATCTGTTTCATCTGGTATTCTGTGTGGTGCTGTTTTCCATTGCCCTGCAAGGGACACTGCTGCCGCTGGTTTCCCGAAAGCTGCACATGCTGGACGATTCCACAGACGTTCTGAAAACCTTTACCGACTATACCGAAGAAAAGGAACTACAGCTGCTGCGTCTGCCGCTGGAGGCGGGAAACAGCTGGGTAGGGGCTGCGGTCAGTACCCTGACACTGCCGCCGGAAACTATTCTGGCAGCAGTCCTTCGCGGTGGCGACTGTCTGGCACCGCGGGGAGATACCGTGCTCTGTGCCGGTGATGTGGCGGTGCTGGCTGCCGGACACTGCGGCGAAAAGCTGCGGCATATCCAGCTGAACGAACTGGAAATTACATCGGAACACGACTGGAACGGCAAGACACTGGCAGCATTGAAGCTGCCAAAAGAAGAGCTGGTGATCCATATCCGCCGCGGAAAAGAAACGGTGATCCCGCAGGGAAGCACGGAAATTCTTGCCGGTGATGTGCTGGTCATGTACTGCTCCGAAAAAACTGCTTGAAAGATGTGAGAGAATTTGAAAAAGTGGACTCCGAAACATGTAAACTGGCTCAAGGCACTGAAAATTGCTGCCGGAGCCGTGGCGGCGATTCTGCTGGCAGAAGCTTTTGGCTTGCAGAATGCCGCTTCTGCCGGTATCATCACGCTGCTGACTGTACAGAACACCCGACGGGAAACTGTCATGAGCAGTGTGCGGCGGTTCAGCGGCTTTGCAATGATGACGCTGCTCTGCCTGCCGATCTATCATTTCTGCGGCACAGCACCGTGGGCATTCGGCATCGTGTTGCTGTTGCTGTTGCTGATTTGCTACAGCTTCCGCATGGACGATGCCACGCCGATCAACGCCGTCATGGCAACCCACTACATGCTTGCCGGCGGTGTCACTCTGCACATGGTGGGGAATGAAGTGCTACTGTTGGTCATCGGCAGCGGCATCGGCGTTTGCCTGAACTGGTTCATGCCGCGGAATCTGGGGAAAATTCACATCATGCAGCGGGAACTGGACGAGGAGATCCGCGGGATTCTGGAACGCATGTCCATGCGGCTCCTGGAGGCAGACCATACCGGCTACGGGGACAGCTGCTTTGCCGAAACCGAACGGCTCTCCGGCGAACTGCGGCAGGAGATTGACGCATTCCTGCAAAACCAGACGTGGCAGGACGACATTTATTTTATGCGGTATGTGGAGATGCGGCGGGAACAATGCCGCGTGTTGCAGGTGATCTACCGTCAGCTGCTGCGGCTGAATCAGGTGCCGGAACAGGCGAAACCGCTGTCCGCATTTCTGGCAGATATTGCGATGCATTTCCATGAGGGAAACGACTGTTCTGCCCTGTTGGAACAGCTGGAATCCCTGTACGCGGCATACCGGCAGGACGAACTGCCGGACACGCGGGAAAGCTTTGAGAACCGTGCAATTCTTTACAGCATTCTGACAGAATTGCAGTCTTTTCTACAGATCAAGCGGCAGTTCTATCTGACCCTGCCGGAGCAGGAACGCAAGCAGATGTTCGAACGGCTGATGCAGGCATGATTATTGTGCGGTACTGATCGGTTCGATCGCGGCAATGTTGCCGGACAATTCCGGATAGACGGAAACCGTTCCGGCGGTTCTGGCGGCATCGGAGAGCGATTCGGTTTCCACAATGAACTCCAGCACGTTGGCACCGTCTGCACAGCTGCGGTAGCGGTGGGTGCTGTCGGTGTGCTGGTCTGCCTTGATGTCGCCCACGCGGACGGTAAACACAGAGCCGCTTTCCAACGTCACCTGAAACCGGTCGCCGCAGCCCTCTGTCAGCCAGCCTGTCCCCATGGCAACCAGATAGTCATCACAGCTTCGCCGCAGCCCGCGGCTGTCTGTCCACGCATTCTGCTGTATGGCGTACTGTTCGGAACTGGTGTCCGTAATGGTGCGGTAGTCCATGTAGGCTTTGAATGCGGTATCGTATTCCTGAAAAAATGAATCTGTTTCCGGCGGTGTCTGCGGTGCTTCTGTAGATACCGCCGTGGTTTCTGTGGTGATAACTGTGGTGCATGTTGAAGTAGTTGTCGCTGTGGTTTCCGTTGTGGTTTCGAGAGATGTGCCGCTGGTTGCGAGCGGCGGTGCTGTTGTAAGCGGTGTTGCCGTCGGCGGCGGGACAGCGGCAGCAGATTCTGTCGTGCAGACCGGAACAGCAGCGGCTGTGGAAACCGGCGGGGCAGACAGCGGCACCGTATCACGAACGGCAGTGCTCACATCGGGGGCAATTGCCTGTGTACGGGGTAGTGCGGCTTCACTCCACGCCGGTACCTGCTGAACAGTCAGCGTGCAGAAACAGCCGGCACAGAACACGGAAAACAAACTGGAAAATCGAAACATACAAGACCTCCTGACAAAATCAGATTCATTGGCGGCGTTGTCCAAGCATATGCGAGTCAGCAGCATGGATATGCAGAAACGCTTTCGGATTTGTGGATTCTGATTTGAAGTAAACTGTTGAAACTGTGCAGAATGATGAAATTGGCGAAAATTTTGCAAAACGCCTTGACAAATCCGGTGGATTCGCGTATACTGAAGGCAGTTAAATTCCATGAGCAAAAGTAAGTAGCCGGCAAAACGGTAGCACAGAGAGTCGGGGGTGGTGGAATCCCGATGTATACGCTGTCTGGTGAATGGGTTTGTGAGAAGCGAGGCGAACGGGCAGATGCCCCAGTACCTGATGCCGCATCTCCTGCGTTATCGGGAGGAAGATATATCCGGTAAATACGGCGTATCTGAAAAGAGGGAAACGAATGCTTATCGTTTCTGAATTTGGGTGGCAACACGTAGACAACAAGTCTGACGTCCCATAGGTGTGGGACATCAGGCTTTTTTTATTTGCATAAAGGAGTGAATGCGTCATGTTAAAACCATCATTGGAGGAAGTCAAGGCACTGGCAAAACAGTATAACACCATTCCCGTGTTCTATGAGTTTTCTGCCGACAATCAGACCCCGCTGAACATCTACGCGGCTCTTTCGAAAGACAGCCGGAATTCGTTTATTCTGGAAAGCGTCAGCAACGGTGTGCAGTGGGACCGGTATTCGTTTGTTGGCGTTTCCCCGAAAGAGGAGATCTGCATTACCGGTAATACCGCAGAGATCCGCACTGGTGACAAGATCGAAACGAAAGAAGTGGAACAGCCTATTGCCTTTCTGAAAGAACGCATGGCAGCATATCGCTCTCCGGTGCTGGAGGGTGCTCCCAATTTCACCGGCGGTCTGATCGGCTATTTCGGATACGACACCGTCCGCTACATGGAAAAGAAACTGACTCATGTGCCGGAAGATGACATTCACATGCCGGACTGCCATCTGTTCCTGTATGAGGAACTGCTGGCATACGACCACCTCACCAGCAACGGCATTGTCATTCTAAACCTGCACACGGACGGTGATCTCGGAGCACAGTACGCGGCGGCACAGTGGAGAGCTGAAGAACTGGCAGACATTGTCCGCCACTATAATCCGCAGCCGCAGGTACGGCAGCATCACGGAGAGGCTGTGGTACGCTCCAACCTCACCAAGGAACAGTACAGCCAGATGGTACGGGACGCAAAGGAGTATATCCGGAACGGCGATATTTTCCAGATCGTGCTTTCCCAGCGGTTCGAGATCAGCAATCCGCCGGACAGCTTTTCCGTTTACCGGAAACTCCGTGCCACGAACCCGTCACCGTATCTGTACTATTTCCACACACCGGAATATGACGTGGCAGGGGCTTCACCGGAAATGCTGGCAAAGGTGACAAACGGTGTAATTCACAACCGTCCAATTGCCGGCACCAAGCCCAGAGGGCGGACACCGGAAGAAGACATCGCCAACGAAAAGGCACTTGCCGCAGACCCGAAGGAACGTGCAGAGCACACCATGCTGGTGGATCTGGGACGAAATGATGTGGGAAAGGTTTCCGAATTCGGCAGCGTAAAAGTGACAAGATATATGGTGACAGAACGTGCATCGAAAGTCATGCATCTGGTTTCTGATGTGGAGGGCAAGCTTCGCAAAGACCAGACCGCACTGGACGCACTCATGGCGATTCTGCCGGCAGGAACGCTGTCCGGTGCTCCGAAAGTACGTGCTATGGAACTGATCGACCAGTTCGAGAACAAAAAGCGTGGACTTTACGGCGGCACCGTAGGGTATCTGGGATTTGACGGAAACATCAATACCTGTATTGCAATTCGCACCGTGCTGTTTGCCAACGAAAAGGCATATGTACAGGCGGGTGCCGGTATTGTGGCAGATTCTGTGCCGGAAAATGAGTATTACGAAACCGTCAACAAGGCGTTGGCAGTCATCAATGCCATTAAGGAGGCAGAACAATGATCTTACTGATTGATAACTATGATTCGTTCACCTATAATCTGTATCAGTATATCGGTGAACTGTACCGTGACATTCAGGTAGTTCGCAACGACGAGATCACCATTGAGCAGATCGAAGCTCTGCACCCGCAGGCACTGATCCTCTCTCCGGGACCGGGATACCCGAAAGATGCCGGCATCACCATGGAGGCGATCCGCCACTTCAACGGCAAGATTCCGATGCTGGGCGTGTGTCTGGGACATCAGTCCATTTGTGAAGCTTTCGGCGGAACAATTGTCCGTGCTTCCCACCTGATGCATGGCAAGGCAAGCCAGATGGTACTGGATATGACCTGCCCCATTTTTGCAGGACTGCCCAAGACGGTTTCCTGCGGCAGATACCATTCTCTGATCGCACAGGAATCGGATTTTCCGGCATGCCTGAAAGTGACTGCACGGGACGAGAACGGACAGATCATGGCACTGGAACATCGGGAAACCCAGACCTATGGCGTACAGTTCCACCCCGAATCCCTGCTGACCGGCGATGGTAAGCGTATGCTGGCAAACTTCCTGAATCTGATTCCGGACGTATCTGTGCCGCTGCCGCCCATTGTGGAAGAACGACCTAAGACGGAACTGAAAAAGTATATCGCACAGGTGACCGACGGCAAGGATCTGACAGAAGCAGAAGCACAGGACGCAATGGACATCATCATGAGCGGCAGTGCGACCAATGCACAGATCGCCGGTCTGCTGGTGGCTCTCCGCATGAAAGGCGAAACCATTGCAGAGATCACCGGTTTTGCCAAGGGCATGCGGCAGAAGGCCAAGCATGTCACCGGCTGCGAGAACTCCATTGAGATCGTGGGAACCGGCGGCGATCTGGCGAACTCGTTTAACATCTCCACCACATCTTCCTTTGTTATCTCTGCGGCAGGCATGCCGGTGGCAAAGCACGGCAACCGGAGTGTTTCCAGTAAAAGCGGTGCGGCAGATGTGCTGGAAAGTCTGGGCGTGAAGATTCAGACCACACCGGAGCAGGCAAAGGCTTCCATTCAGGAGATCGGTATCTCGTTCCTGTTTGCACAGAGTTATCACGGTGCTATGAAGTACGTGGCTCCGGCACGAAAGGAACTGGGGATCCGTACCGTATTCAATGTGCTGGGACCTCTGACCAATCCGGCATCGACCGATTATATCCTTCTGGGCGTATACGAAAAGGCACTGCTGCCGGTAATGGCACGGGTGCTTATGGGGCTGGGCATCAAGAATGCGATGATCGTCTACGGCAACGACCGGCTGGATGAGGTGTCCATTTGCGATAAGACCTCCGTGGCAGAGGTACGGGACGGCAAAATCACAGAGTATGAGATCGCTCCGGAGGACTTCGGCTTCCCGCGGGCAGACAAGTCGGAAATTGTCGGCGGCGTGGCAGATGAAAACGCCAAGATCGCACGGGGCATTCTGGACGGCTCCATTCAGGGGGCAAAGCGGAATATCGTTCTCATGAACGCCGGCTGTGCCCTGTATGTGTCCGGCAAGGCAGCCACCATTGCAGACGGCATTCAGCTGGCTGCCCGGCAGATCGACAGCGGCAGGGCGTTGGCAAAGTTACAGCAGCTGGTGGAATTCACCAATCGGAATGTGTGAGGTGCGGAAATGATTTTAGATGAGATCATGAAGTATCGTGCCCGGCAGCTGGAACGGGAAAAGGCTGCCTACGGACTGGAAGAAATGCAGAAGCGTGCGGAAAAGGCACTGGCGGAGCGAAAGCCGGTTTCTCTGAAAGCGGCACTGCGGCAGGATACGCTGTCCTGCATTTGTGAAGTGAAAAAAGCGTCCCCGTCCAAGGGACTGATTCGGGCAGATTTTCAGCCGGTGGAAATTGCAAAGGCGTATGAAGCCGCCGGAGCGAGTGCCATTTCCTGCCTGACGGAGGAGCATTACTTTCAAGGCTCGTCCGCATATCTGACGGCGATCCGGCAGGTGGTTTCTCTGCCGGTCCTGCGGAAGGATTTTCTCTTTGATGCATATCAGGTTTACGAGGCGGCTGCCATTGGGGCAGATGCAGTGCTTTTGATCGCCGCCGTGCTGCCGCCGGAAACGCTGGCGGAACTGTACCGGCTGGCGTATTCGCTGGGGCTGGAAGTTCTCGTAGAGGTGCACAATCAGGAGGAACTGGAACAGATCGCATTTCTGGAACCGCAGATTCTGGGTGTGAACAACCGGAATCTGAAAACCTTTGAAGTCAGTCTGGACACCGTGGCAAAGCTGAAACCCTTTGCACCGGAGCAGGCAGTGTTTGTATCGGAAAGCGGTATCCGGAACAATGCCGATATGCAAATGGTGCGGCAGCTGGGAGCAGATGCGGTGCTGATCGGAGAAACACTGATGCGTAGCGATGATATTGCCGGAACGCTGCACCAGCTGCGGGAGGGCGTATGAAAATCAAGTTTTGCGGAATCCGGCGGCTGGAAGATGTGGCGTTCTGCAACGAACTCCAGCCGGAATATCTGGGCATGATCTTGTCATCAGGATTTCGCCGGACGATTTCGCCGGAAACGGCAGAACAGCTGGTAAAAGCCAAAAGCCGCAGCATTGCTGCAGTCGGCGTGTTCGTCAACGAAACGCCGGAGCACATTGCACAGGTGCTGAAACAGGTGCCGCTGGACGTGATACAGCTGCACGGCAGTGAAACGGCAGAGATCGTTTCCGGTGTGCGATGGCGTACCGGTTTACCGGTATGGAAAGCGGTGCAGGTGCAAACTGCCGCCGATATACAGGCAGCTCGGCAGCTGGGAGCAGACCAGCTGATTCTGGAGGGCAAAGCTGGCGGCATGGGCATTACCGCAGACTGGGAACTGATCGCCGGAGCAAAACCGGCACAGCCGTTTCTGCTGGCTGGCGGACTGACACCGGAGAATGTGGCAGAAGCCGCAGCCAGGGTACAGCCGGACGGCGTGGACTTTTCCAGCGGCATCGAAACCGGCAGTGTAAAAGACTATGCAAAAATGAAGCGAATTGTAACGATAATACGAGGTGTATAACATGGGCAAGGTAGGAAGATTTGGTATTTTCGGCGGGCAGTATGTGCCGGAAACCGTTATGAATGCAGTGCATGAACTGGAAGAAGCTTATGCGAAATACGGCAATGATCCGGAATTTCTGGAAGAATACCGGACACTGCTGCGGGACTATGCCGGCAGACCGTCAATGCTGTACTATGCAGACCGCATGACCAGAGATCTGGGCGGCTGCAAGATCTACCTGAAGCGGGAAGACCTGAACCACACCGGTGCACACAAGATCAACAACGTGCTGGGACAGATCTTGCTGGCAAAGAAAATGGGCAAGAAGCGGATCATTGCCGAAACCGGTGCCGGACAGCACGGCGTGGCAACTGCAACTGCTTGTGCAATGTTTGATATGGAATGCGAGATCTATATGGGCAAAGAGGACGTTCGCCGTCAGCGGCTGAACGTATACCGTATGGAACTGCTGGGTGCAAAGGTCAACAGCGTGGACAACGGCACTGCAACTCTGAAAGATGCGATCAACGAGGCGATGCGTGACTGGGCAACCAATATTGACACGACTTTCTACCTGATCGGCTCTGTCATGGGACCGCACCCGTATCCGACCATGGTGCGGGATTTCCAGAAGGTCATTGGCGAGGAAGCCAAGAAACAGCTGATGGAAAAAGAGGGAAGACTGCCGGATTGTGTGGTTGCCTGCGTCGGCGGCGGCTCCAATGCAATGGGTATGTTCTACGATTTCATTCCGGACGAGAGCGTTCGTCTGGTGGGTGCGGAAGCAGCCGGAAAGGGTATTGATACCAAGCTGCACGCTGCAACAGTTGCCAAGGGCAGCCTCGGCATTTTCCACGGCATGAAGTCCTACTTCCTTCAGAATGAAGAGGGGCAGATCGCACCGGTTTACTCCATTTCCGCTGGTCTGGACTATCCGGGTATCGGACCGGAGCACGCAAACCTCTATAAGACCGGACGTGCGGAATATGTGCCGATCACTGACGAAGAAGCTGTACAGGCTCTGGAATATCTGTCCCGCACAGAGGGCATCATTCCGGCAATCGAATCTGCCCATGCTGTGGCTGCGGCACTGAAGATCGCACCGGAGATGAAACCCGATCAGATCATGATCATCAATATTTCCGGCAGAGGAGATAAGGACATGCAGCAGATTGCAGAATACAGAGGAGTGAAGATTGATGACTAAGAATAAGATTGATGCAAGACTGGAACAGTGCAAGGCAGAGGGCAGAAAAGCCCTGATCACATTTATCACTGCTGGTGACGGCGGCTATGACTGCACCGAAAAGGCAGTGCTGGAAATGGCGAAAAACGGAGCAGACCTGATCGAACTGGGCGTACCGTTTTCCGATCCGATCGCAGAGGGACCGGTGATCCAGTGTGCCAGCGAACGCTCCCTGCGGAACGGTACCACTCTGGTGGGTATTTTCGATCTGGTACGCCGTCTGCGGAAAGAAACCGATGTGCCGCTGCTGTTGATGATGTACCTGAACACCATTTTCTGTTTCGGAACCGACCGTTTTTTCGCACTCTGTGAGGAATGCGGCATTGACGGTGTCATTGTACCGGACATTCCCTTTGAGGAAAAAGACGAGATTCAGGGCAGTGCAGATGCCCACAATGTACACAACATCAGTCTTGTAACACCGGCAAGTGAAGATCGTATCCAGATGATCGCTTCGGAAGCAACCGGTTTCCTGTACTGTGTATCCTCCAACGGTGTAACTGGTGTTCGCAGCCAGTTCCAGACGGATTTCGCACCATTCTTTGAGAAGATCCACAAGTACGCAAAGGTTCCCTGTGCTGTAGGATTTGGCATTTCCGGTCCGGAAGCAGCCAGGGAGATGAGTCAGTACTGCGACGGCGTGATTGTCGGCAGTGCCGTTGTGCGGCTGGTGGAACAGTACGGTAGCGATGCACCGAAGGAGATCGGGGCATTTACCAAGAGCTTGCGTGACGCACTGGACGCGTAAGCTTTCTGGTGATAATTTTCAAAAAAAGATTGACAACCCACCGGAAATCTGCTATACTATAACTATCGATAATTTTTTTCAGCGATGAACGGAGTGACTGCTGCGGAAGCTGCACAGAGAGGGCGTGTCTGGTGAGAACGTTCCGGCTGGGGCACAGGTGCTGTCCGGGAGCTGTTTCGGGAAACCGAAACGTATTTCCTGCGTTAAAGGAGCACGAGGGAAGTGTCTGTACATCAGCACTTCTGAATTTGGGTGGTAACACGAAGGCTTTCGTCCCATTTGGCGGCGAAAGCCTTTTTTGTATACAGGAGGGAATGCGTATGCTGCCAATGGACTGCCACACCCACACCGGCATTTCTCCCGACGGTTCGGGCACGGTTGCCGGACATGTGGAACAGGCGAAAAAGCTGGGGCTGCCGGTGCTGGCCTTCACGGAACATGTGGAGATGAACCGCTATTTTCCGCAGGCACACTACAATACCCTGCCGCGGAACGAGTGGGAGATCTTTGACCATGCCGCCGTGCTGGAACGATCGCTGGAAGCTGTCACTGCCGCAAAGGAACAGGCAGCTGCAGCCGGTCTGACACTGCTGTGCGGCATGGAAATGGGGCAGCCCAATGCAGATTTCGGGCTGTCGGCTGCTGTTGGAGCAGATGTACGGCTGGACTTTATCATTGCCTCGCTGCATGAACTGCTGGATCGACCGGATTTCTTCTGCCTGGATTATTCACAGGAGAACATTCCGGCTCTCATGGAGCAGTACTTCGACCAACTCTATGACATCTGCCGCTGGGGAAAGTTTGACGTGCTGGGACACCTGACCTACCCGCTTCGCTATATCGAAGGGGAAGCAGGAATTCCCGTGCCGCTGGAACCGTATCTGGAACAGATTCGCTGCTGCTTTCGGGCACTGGCGGAAAACGGCAAAGGTATTGAACTGAACACTTCCGGCTATCGGCAGAAGTACGGCAAGCCGTTTCCTACGTTGGAATACCTGAAACTCTATCGGGAACAGGGCGGCGAGGTGCTGACCTTTGGCTCTGACGCACACTGTGCAGAAGATCTGGCAAAAGGCATTGCAGAGGGGGTGGAACTGGCAAAGGCTGCCGGCTTCACACGAGCCTGCTATTTTGTACAACGAAAACCGGTCTATATCACACTTTGACTGGTTTTTCAAATTATTTTTCAGGAAAGGCTGGGTTTCTCATGAAAGAACAATTACTGGAATTATTGCAGCAGAACGCCCGACTCACCAACGCGGAGCTGGCGGTTATGCTGGACACAACAGAAGCAGAAGTCGCCGACGCGATCCGAGCGTTGGAAAATGACGGCGTGATCAAGGGCTATAGTGCCATTGTAGATGACGAACTGGCAAACAAGGACATGGTAACGGCAATCATTGAACTGCGTGTTACCCCGCAGCGGGACAGCGGCTATGAGGAGATCGCCCATACCATTATGCAGTATGACGAGGTGGAGAGCATTGCTCTGATGGCAGGTGCCTACGACCTTTCCGTGACTGTGCGGGGAACTAATGTGAAAGACGTTTCCATGTTTGTTTCGCAGCGGCTGGCAACGCTGGCAGGCGTATTGTCCACTGCGACCTATTTTGTACTGAAAAAATACAAGGAAAAAGGTATCATTATTGAAGGCGAAGAAAAGGACGAACGGGGCTACTATTTCCCGTGATGTCCGACAGGAAAGGGGAGAAAACTCGTGTTGAATTATGACACGCTTCTTTCAGATCAGGTAAAGAAAATGAAGCCCTCTGGTATCCGGAAATTTTTCGATCTGGCTGCCATGATGGAGGGCGTGATCAGTCTGGGTGTCGGAGAGCCGGACTTTCAGACACCGTGGACAGTACGAAAAGCTGCCGTGGACAGTCTGGAACGGAAACGCATGGTGTACACTGCCAATTCCGGTATGGCAGATCTGCGAAAAGAGATCTGTCATTATCTGAACCGCAAGTACCACCTGACTTATCATCCGGAAAACGAAACATTGGTTACAGTGGGCGGTTCGGAGGCGATCGATCTTGCGATTCGTGCAACCGTCAATCCGGGAGATGAAGTTCTGATCGTAGAGCCGTCTTTCGTTTGCTATAAACCGATCGTGGAACTGATGCACGGTGTAGCAGTGCCGATCTCCACCAAGCTGAAAAACAAGTTCAAGCTGACACCGGAGGAGCTGCGTTCCCATATCACAGAACGCACAAAGATGCTGATCCTGCCCTATCCGAACAACCCCACCGGCGGCATTATGACCAGAGAAGATCTGGAGGCGATTGCGGAAGTTCTGCGGGATACTAATATCTTGGTGCTGTCCGATGAGATCTACTCGGAACTGACTTATGGCAGAAAGCATGTTTCTATTGCCGAAATCGACGGCATGTGGGAACGGACGATTTATGTCAGCGGTTTCTCGAAAGCATTTGCCATGACCGGCTGGCGGCTGGGCTATGTCTGTGCTCCGGAACCGATTGCGAAACAGATGCTGAAAATTCACCAGTATGCCATTATGAGTGCTCCCACATTGAGCCAGTATGCCGCTATTGTGGCACTGCGGGAATGCGATCAGGAAGTGCAGAAAATGGTGGACGAATACAACCGCCGCCGCCGCATGCTGGTAGACGGCTTTAACCGCATTGGTCTGACCTGCTTTAATCCGGAGGGAGCGTTTTACATGTTCCCCTGTATCCGAAGCACCGGCATGACCAGTGAGGAATTCTGCGAAACGCTGTTGCAGGAAGAAAAAGTTGCCGTGGTACCGGGCAATGCGTTCGGAGAAAGCGGTGAGGGTTTTGTGCGTGTTTCCTATGCGTACTCACTGAAGCATTTGCAGGAAGCACTGGTTCGCATTGAACGTTTTGTCCAGCGGCATCAGGGGGAAAATCAATGCGAGCAGTAACCAGAACGGCTCCGGCAAAAATCAATCTGGGGCTGGATATTACAGGCACTCGTGCAGACGGGTATCATCTTCTGGAAACCGTGTTTCAGGCAGTTTCTATTGCGGACACGGTGACAGTTGCCATGACGGAATCACCGGAAATCACACTGACCTGTGATGTGCCGGCAGTGCCGTGCAGCCCGAAAAATATTGCGTGGAAAGCGGCACAGCGGTATCGGGAGGCAGCCGGCTTGCAGTCCGGTGTGCAGATACAGATCCTCAAGCGGATTCCTATGGAAGCCGGTATGGGCGGCGGCAGTACAGATGGTGCTGCGGTGCTGCTGGCATTGCAGGAACTGACAGGGAATGCTCTGCCGCAGGAAAAGCTGCTGGAAATTGCAGTTTCACTTGGGGCAGATGTGCCGTTTTTCCTTTACGGCGGCACTGCCTATGGGGCTGGCATCGGAGAAAAGCTGGAACCGCTGCCGCTGTTTTCCACAGATTGTCTGGTAATCGCCAAGGGTACCGCAGGCGTATCCACGGCACAGGCATACGGGGCAATCGATGCCCTGCAAAATCCGAAACACCCACCAGTGCAGCAGCTGCGAAAGGCGTTGGAAGCCGGCGGAACTGCTGCGGAAATTGCTCCGCTTTGCGGTAATTTGTTTGAACTGGCGGTGGAACTGGAAGAAGTACAGCAGATTCGCAGCACCATGCTGGAACAGGGGGCACTTTGCAGTGTCATGACCGGCAGCGGTGCGGCAGTGTTCGGCTTGTTCCCGAATCGGGAATCTGCGGAATCTGCCTGTGCAGTTCTGTGGAAACAGGTACCGTTTGCGGAAGTTTGTCACACATTATAAGGGCAATCCCGCACAAAGATTGTGCGGTATTGCCTAAGAAAATACAAAACGCCCTGTGTCAACGAAAATCAGTTGACACAGGGCGTTTTTTGCTATTATAAATTACAAATTGCAGAAATTAGTTCAGAATCATTGCACTGAATGCAGTGTCCAGAGCCTTTTCCTTGACTGCACCAGCTTCGGTAGTGTCCGCTGTGACGGTGTAGTAAGCCTTGATCTTCGGCTCTGTACCGGACGGACGAATAACAACCTTTGCACCTTCTTCCAGAGAGAATGCCAGTACGTTGGACTTCGGCAGGGTGATCTCTGTTTTTTCACCGGTGGTCAGGTTCTTGGAAATGCTGGTCTGGTAGTCGTCGAACTGGAGCACCTTCAGACCGTTGATCTCAGTCGGGTGTTCTTCCCGCAGCTTAGCCATGATCTTCTGCATTTCGATCATGCCGCTTTCGCCCTCAAAGGTGAAGCTGTGCTGGCTGTGTACATATACGCCGTACTTCTCGTACATACGCTTGCGGGCTTCGATCATGGAAATGCCCTTGGTGCGGTAGTAAGCAGCCATTTCGCAAATCAGCATGGAGGCAACAACTGCGTCCTTGTCGCGGACATAGGAACCAGCCAGATAGCCGTAGCTTTCTTCGAAACCGAAAATGTAGCGGTTTTCTTCGCCCTTGGCTTCGAGGAAGCCGATCTGTTCGCCGATGAACTTGAAGCCGGTCAGCACGTCGATGATCTCCACGCCGTATTCCTTGGCAATGGCATTGACAATATCAGTGGTAACAATTGTCTTGACTGCGATCGGGTTCTTCGGCATAGTGCCCTTTTCGGTTCTCTGCTGGCAGATGTATTCCAGCAGCATTGCACCGACTTCGTTGCCGGAGAACAGTGCATAGTCATCGCCGTCAGGAACTGCAATGCCAACACGGTCAGCGTCCGGATCGGTTGCCAGCAGCAGATCCGGCTTTACTTCGCGGCAGAGTTTCAGACCGCATTCCAGAGCCTCGCGGATTTCCGGATTCGGATACGGACAGGTGGTGAAGTTGCCGTCCGGATTTTCCTGTTCCGGAACAACAGTTACGTCCTTGATGCCGATTGCAGACAGAATGTGGCGAACCGGCTTGTTTCCGGTACCGTTCAGCGGCGTGTAAACGATTTTCAGACCGCTTTTTGCACACAGTTCCGGATTCAGGCTCTGCTTCAGAACGTCCTGATAATAAGCATCAATGACAGACTGCGGCGTGTAGGAGATCATGCCGGAAGCCATTGCTTCGTCGAAGTTGGTGTGCTTGACACCAGTGAACATATCCAGAGCGTTGATCTCTGCCAGAACGGCGTTGGCTGCATCAATGGTCATCTGACAGCCGTCGCTGCCGTATACCTTATAACCATTGTACTTTGCAGGGTTGTGGCTGGCGGTAACCATGATACCGGCACTGCACTTCTGTGCACGAACTGCATAGGACAGCATCGGGGTCGGCATCAGTTCTGTATAGATGTGTACGCGAATGCCGTTTGCAGCCAGAACTTCTGCAGCAGCTTTTGCGAAAACATCGGATTTGATACGGCTGTCATAGGAAATGGCAACGCTGGGTGCTTCGAAAGCGGACTTGACATAATTGGCAAGACCCTGTGTCGCACGGCGTACTGTATAAATGTTCATACGATAGGTGCCTGCACCGATAACGCCCCGCAGACCACCGGTACCGAATTCCAGATCCCGATAAAAACGGTCACTGATCGCAGCGTCGTCACCAGCGATTCCTTTTAATTCCGTTTGCAGATCGGCATCTTCTGTTGCATGCTCCAGCCACTGCTGATACAATTCTTTTTCCGTCATTATAGGATACCTCCATGAAAACAATTTACAATAATCAGGGAACAATACCGCGAAAATACACCCATAGACGGGCGGCTGCGATACCGGAATGTGTAGCCTTATAAGAATCACACACCCAAACTGCATTTATTATACCACATTCTCTGTCAAGATGCAACGATTTTTTTTCGTGCAAACGTGAATTTTTTCAGAAAACAAAAAAACAGCAAAGTTACGCTATGATTTTGCGGGAAAATCTGATTTGTGTTTGGGCCATGGGCGGGCTCTTACTATATCCATATAATAGTGTTGTACATTGTCTTATATGATGGCAGCACCGTTGCTTGTGCGATTTGCATAGTTTTTTGCAAAATTCTTTTACAGATATTTACTTGACAAATGCGAAAACGCATGGTATAATAATAAAGCTGTCGCACGAGAGCGAGAGTTGAGAGAATAAAGGACAACGGGAGCCGTGAAACGGATCGGGAGATCGATAGTTAGCGGTTGAAGTTGTTCAAGAAAAGTTCAC
>NZ_KI260481.1 GCF_000468015.1 Ruminococcus callidus ATCC 27760
TACAAGGTCAAGTATCACACGAAGATTACACGCCGCAAAAATCCCCCGGCGGGGCGAACAGGCGGCTTGCTATCCTTGGGCTGACCCGCCGCACAAAAATCTTTTCGCGGGCGAACAGGATTTGTCTGCAATATTTATAAATATTCATATCAATTGAGGTGATACCTATGGAATATTATCACATGGGAACTTATGACGTCGCTGTGATCGGTGCCGGTCATGCCGGTGTAGAAGCCGCCTTGGCTTCTGCCCGCCTTGGCTGCCGCACAGTGCTGTTTACCATATCTCTGGATCAGATCGCCAACATGCCCTGCAACCCGTCTATCGGCGGCACGGCAAAAGGGCATCTGGTGCGGGAGATCGACGCTCTGGGCGGCGAAATGGGAAAGGCTGCTGATGCCTGCTTTCTCCAGAGCCGTATGCTGAACCGCGGCAAAGGGCCGGCTGTCCACAGCCTGCGGGTACAGGCAGACCGCGTTCGCTACCACAACTACATGAAACAAGTCTGCGAAAAAACACCCCTGCTGGAGATCAAGCAGGCAGAGATCGCAGAGATCCAGACCGAAAACGGCAGAGTGACCGGTGTTGTCACTTCGCTGGGAGCACAGTACACCGTTTCCGCCGCCGTAGTTGCCACCGGCACATATCTGAACGGCAGAATCCACGTGGGACAGGTTTCCTACGAAAGCGGTCCCGATGCGGCTCTTCCCAGCCGTCCGCTGGGAAAAAATCTACAGGAACTGGGGCTGCGAATGCGGCGGTTCAAGACCGGTACTCCCTGTCGTGTCCACCGCCGGAGCATTGACTTTGATGCCATGGAACGGCAGGACGGCGATGAGGACATTGTGCCGTTTTCATTCGGCTCTGATCCGTCCCGGATGCACAATCAGGTTTCCTGCTACATCACCTATACCAACGAGGAAACCCACCGCATCATTCGGGAAAATCTTCACCGTTCGCCGCTGTTCTCCGGACAGATCGAGGGCATCGGCCCCCGCTACTGCCCGTCTATCGAAACCAAAATTGTCCGCTTTGCCGACAAGCCGCGGCATCAGCTTTTCGTGGAGCCGATGGGGCTGGAAACCGAGGAGTATTATTTGCAGGGCATGTCGTCCTCTCTGCCGGAAGATGTCCAGCTGGCATTTCTGCGGACGATCCGCGGACTGGAACATGTGGAGATCATGCGCCCGGCGTATGCTATCGAATATGACTGCGTAGACCCCACAGAACTGCGGGCATCGCTGGAGAGCAAGAAGATCGCCGGACTGTTCGGAGCAGGACAGTTCAACGGCAGTTCCGGCTACGAGGAAGCTGCCGCACAGGGACTGGTTGCCGGCATCAATGCCGCACTGGCAGTGCAGGGCAAGCCGGCGTTTGTCATGGACAGAGCCACTTCCTATATCGGCACGCTGGTAGACGATCTGGTGACCAAGGGCTGTGAGGATCCCTACCGCATGATGACTTCCCGCAGCGAGTACCGGCTGATCCTGCGGCAGGACAACGCTGACCAGCGTCTGATGCCGCTGGGACACGAACTGGGGCTGCTCTCCGAGGAACGCTATCAGCACATGCTGAAAAAATACCGCCTTGTGGCACAGGAGAAAAAGCGGGTGCTGAAAACCAATCTGGCACCTGCTCCGGAACTGAACGCGTTTCTGGAACAGCACGGCACCTCCGGCATCACTACCGGTTGTAAAGTCGCAGACCTGATTCGCCGTCCCCAGTTGGGCTATGCTGTCATTGCTCCTTTTGACCCCACCCGTCCGGCACTGGAACCGGTGATCGGGGAACAGGTGGAGATCCAGATCAAGTATGACGGCTATATTCCGAAGCAGCTGGAACAGATCGAACGCATGCGGAAGCTGGAAAACCGGAAGCTGCCGGAGGACTTGGACTACACCACCATTCACGGGCTGCGGCTGGAAGCTGCGGAAAAACTGAACGCCCACCGTCCCCAGAATCTGGGACAGGCGAGCCGTATCTCCGGCGTATCACCGGCAGATATTTCCGTGCTGATCGTCTGGGACGCTGCAAAGGAGGGAAATGCATGATGACATACGAAGCGGCGAAGCAGCTGTTTGACGGAGCAGGACTGCCTCTGACGGAGAGCCACTTTGCCCAGTTCCAGTGCTATCTGGCGGAACTGACGGAAACCAACCGGCACATGAACCTGACGGCGATCACCGAGCCGGCAGAGGCTTGGGAGAAGCATTTTCTGGACTGTGCGATCTTGCTGCAAAAGGTGCAGCTGCCGCTGGGGGCGACCTGTATTGACGTTGGCACCGGAGCCGGCTTTCCCGGCATGGTGCTGGCACTGCTGCGGCCGGATTTACAGGTGACACTGTTGGACAGCCTGCAAAAACGCATCGGGTTTCTGGAGCAGACGGCGGCAAAGCTGGGACTTGCCAACGTCCGCTGTATCCACGCCAGAGCCGAGGACGGGGCGAAGCTGCCGGAACTGCGGGAGCAGTTTGACATGGCGACTGCCAGAGCCGTGGCAGCCATGCCGGTGCTGACGGAATACTGCCTGCCGTTTGTGAAGCAGGGCGGCGTATTTGCCGCAATGAAAGGACCGTCGGAAACGGCGGAGCAGGCAGAAACAGCGGCGAAGCTGCTGGGCGGCGAGATCGTCGGCGAAGAAAGCTATACTCTGCCAACTGCCGGTGAACGGAAGCTGATCCGGATCCGGAAAACTGCCCCTACCCCGCAGAAGTACCCTCGCCGCAGCGATAAGATCAAGAAACAGCCGCTGGGGTGAGATAAGTAGGGGCAATGCCCACATCGCCCCGCAGGCTTGTGCATAAGCCTCCCC
>NZ_KI260482.1 GCF_000468015.1 Ruminococcus callidus ATCC 27760
CGCCAGACGCTCTTTGTGCGGTATTGCCTTTACTGTTCCTCTGCTACTTTTTTCAGTGCCTTTGCCAGTTGATCCGGACATGAGGTCGGACGGCTGCCGCACTTGATGTTTTCCAGCCGCTTTACGACTTCGTCTATCGGCATGCCCTCTACCAAAGCGGCAATGCCCTGTGTGTTGCCGCTGCAGCCGCCAATGAACTGCACCTTGTTGACAACACCGTCTTCTGCATCGATCAGGATCGCACGGGAACAGACACCGTGTGGAGTATAAGAATACTGCATATGTTTTCACGCTCCGTTTTTTTGAAATTCGCCGCAGCGAAGAACAACGACTTGTTCCAGCTCTATTATAACACACCACGGCGAAAATTGCAAGATAAGATCACAATGCCGTATACGGAATTTCCCCTGCTTCACTGGCAGAGCAGAAACAGATTTTTTCTCGCAGTGCCTCCGCCAGTTTTTGCATCCGCTGTGCCGGCGTTCCGGCGGGAATGTGGAAACTGTCCAGAATTTGTGGAAAAGTGTCCTCCGGCGTAAAGTCCCAGTTCTCCGGTGTGCGGTCGTCCGCGGTAAACAAAGGCAGATAGCTGCCCTTGCAGGGAATCCCGATGTCATAGTTGTACAGGCTCCAGATCTTCCCCTGTGCCATTCCCAGCAAATGTCCGTATTTCAGACAGCCGACGGAAACCGTCCGGTCAGACTGCACACAAAAGCCCGTGCCGGTGTCCCCGTTCATGCCGCTGTTGATGTCCACACTCAGCACTGCCGCAGCAGACTGGTTGATCTGTTCCACCACCTGCCGCAGATTCGGGCGAAGTTCCCCGCGGAACCCCGTTCCCAGCAGGCAGTCCACGATCTGGTCTGTGCCGGAAAAGTCCGCTTCTGTGGTGACGGGAATCCCCCGTTCCTGACACTTGGTGAAAAAGTAGCTACCGTCCGGAGAACATTTTTCGCTGGTGCGGACGATGCGGCAGGGAATCCCGTGCCGGTGCAGCAGCAGAGCCAGCACATACCCGTCACCGGCATTGTTGCCGCTGCCGGTGACAATATCGATTTTGCCGTGCCAGTCAAAGCTGCGGAATATCCCCAGCCCTGCACGGTACATCAAGATTTTGCTGTCTGTTCCTCCAGCAATTTCGGCGGCATCGCTGTCACGCATAACGGCAACGGAGATGAGTTTTTCCATGGTGAATCCTCCTGTTTCAAAAAAGGCAATGCCATTTCCCAAACAGCACTGCCTTTCTTTTTACTATGGCAATACCGCACAAAGCTTGTGCGACAGATGCG
>NZ_KI260483.1 GCF_000468015.1 Ruminococcus callidus ATCC 27760
TCTGTCGCACAATCTTTGTGCGGTATTGCCCTATCTACGGAAAATGTCGAAATTTCCTATTGACAAATCAACGCGAATCTTGTATAATAAAAACAGAGCAATGCTCTGCAAAATACCTTATACCTTATCAAGAGTGGTGGAGGAACAGGTCCTGTGAAGCCCGGCAACCAATCGCTGATGCGATACGGTGCCAATTCCTGCGGTATAACCGAGAGATGAGGGGTTTGTACAAAAAATTTTGGACACCCTATACGGGTGTCTTTTTTTTGATACTTTTCCCAACGACACAGAAAGGAAGAATTTTATGGCAAGAACTTTATTTACATCAGAATCTGTGACAGAAGGACATCCGGATAAGATCTGCGACCAGATTTCTGACGCAGTGCTGGACGCAATTCTGGAACAGGACAGCAAGGCTCGCGTAGCGTGTGAAACCATTGTGGAAACCGGCATGGTGCTCTGCATGGGCGAAATCTCCACCACTGCCAAGGTGGACATTCAGCAGATCGCACGGGACGTGATCGTAGACATCGGCTACGACAGAGCCAAGTACGGTTTCGACGGCTACACCTGCTCCGTTTTGCAGGCGATCAACAAGCAGTCACCGGATATTGCTATGGGCGTTAACGATGCTATCGAAACCAGAGGCGGCGAATCTACCGAAACGGGTGCCGGAGATCAGGGCATGATGTTTGGCTATGCCTGCGACGAAACACCGGAACTGATGCCGCTGGCAATTTCGCTGTCCCATAAGCTTTGCAAGAAGCTGGCAGAACTGCGGAAGAATAAGACACTGACCTATCTCCGTCCGGACGGCAAGGCACAGGTGACTGTGGAATATGACGGGGACAAGCCGGTTCGTGTGGACACCGTTGTCATTTCCACCCAGCATGCCGCAGATGTATCGCTGGAAACCATTCGCCGCGATATGATGCACTATGTGATTCCGGCAGTGATTCCGGCAGAACTGCTGGACGAAAACACCAAGTATTTCATCAACCCCACCGGTCGCTTTGTTGTCGGCGGTCCGCAGGGTGACAGCGGTCTGACCGGACGGAAGATCATCGTAGACACCTATGGCGGCACGGCTCGTCACGGCGGCGGTGCATTCAGCGGTAAGGATCCGACGAAGGTGGATCGTTCCGGTGCGTATGCTGCACGGTATATCGCCAAGAATATCGTGGCTGCCGGTCTGGCAAAACGCTGCGAAGTACAGCTGGCTTATGCGATCGGCGTGGCACATCCGGTTTCCGTTCTGGTGGATACATTTGGCACCGGCACAGTTTCCGAGGAAGCCCTTTCCAAGGCAGTTCTGGACGTGTTCCAGCTGACACCGGACGGCATTATCCGCATGCTGGATCTGCGGAAGCCGCAGTACCGGAAGCTGGCTGCTTATGGTCACATGGGTCGTGAAGATCTGGGCGTTGCGTGGGAACGCAAGGACAAGGTCGATGCACTGAAGGCTGCTGTAGCAAAGTTTCAGTAAGTAATCCGCAAAGCATTATGCAAAAGGCTTTTCTCCCCAAACAGGAGAAAAGCCTTTTTTGCAAATTTTTTCGAAAAAAGTGTGACTTTTTCGCCGGAACGGTGTCTATATAAGTGAAACACTGCGTCAAGGCAATACCGCACAAAGATTGTGCGACAG
>NZ_KI260484.1 GCF_000468015.1 Ruminococcus callidus ATCC 27760
TAACCTTCTATACTACCAGTGACGCAGAAGTAACCGTAGAAGATGCCTCGTTCGAATCTGTAAAGAACAATGAGATCAGCTGCTATACCAGTCAGCAGTATGATTTTTACGTAATTGGCGATTTGAACAGCGATGAACAGGTCAACTCCAAGGATGCTGCGATCATGCTGTCTGCATACAATATCGCCGAGGCTGACGGCAGCCTGCTGACAACAGCAAACGGAAAAGCTCTGATGGTTTCTATTGCAAAGATGAATCCGGCAAAATATAAACTGGACTCCGCAAAAAAAGTAGAGGCAGCAGATGGAAACAAGGATGGCAGAATCATGAACTGCGACGATGTAAATTATTCTGATGTAAAGCAACTTCTGAACTACGCCGCAGCTACTGGTGCAGGTTTGACTTACGATGTAGCAGGCTGGCATTACGGTGAGTATGTGGGATACGTGAAGTAAGCCTATATTTTACAAGCTTATGCCATGTTAGACAGATGAATCATTATGATAGAAGGACAAGTTCGTTTTTTCAATTCGAGGTTGTCCTTTTGTGGTATTTTGAGGTTTATGGAGAATAAGGAGGATGTTGTATGTCTTTAGAAATATATCAAGCAATTGTTGATACTGCTTCAGCAGTAGGAAGTCTAGTGGCAGTCTGTTTAGCGTATAAAGCTTTTGACGTTTCCAGAAATATATCCGATCATGAGCAAGATAATGAACGAACTCGCCTGACAATAGATGCACTAAACAAGCTGCAAGATGAGGTCCTGAGCAAAATATATTGTCCTGAACTCTATGAAATCAAATCAGATCTACAAGAAAAAGAATATAAAATCATGCTCTCTAAATTCGAATTTTTTGCAGTTGCTGTAAAAAATAAGGTTTATAGCGAGGAACTGGTAATCAAATGTGCCAGTGAATCAATTTTCTGGACGTTTAGCAAGCTGTTCCCGTTCATGATCGGAAAGCTAAGACAAGCAGATGATCGCTTTTCTGCATCTCTATGGCTCGCCGAAAGGTGCATTCAAGGGAATGCTAAAAAACAAAAAAAATTCCAGGAAATGATGTCCAAAGTCGCATTGCAAACTCATTCAGAAGCATATTGAAATATAGCGTATTTGGAATCCCATTCTCTCATAAAACAGCACGCCAAGAACCCACTATTTATGGTTTTGGCGTGCTTGTTTTGTTATATAAAGTCTTCCTCCGCAAGTAATTCAGCCTGTGCAATGTTCCCTCTAGTCCACCACATATTTCGTAAGTTTGCCTTATTTACATAGATTCTCTTGAATTTAGTACTGCTGTCGTCCAAAAGCATATACCCCCTTTCTTTCTCTTTCTTTTACTTTCTTTCGTTTCTTTCACAAATATAGCATAAGAAATAGAAAAAGTCAAGCATTTCCCCAGCAGTCAATCTTACGATTTCACGCTGGAATCGATTCTATGCAGAAAAAAGCATCATGACACCAGCCGCTCACAATGCCTGCTCAAAAATTTTTGATGTGTTCCACCTTTATACGAACAACTCAACAACTAACACATAACTAACAAGGTGCAAAAAGTCCCCTAAAATCCGATATTTTTGTTTCTCAAAGAGATAAGGAAACATCGATTTTTTATCGATATTGCGTTATTTCTTTTGCTTCAGAAGTCTATTTGGACAACTTCTGGACAACTAAAAAGTATTTTAAAATCGCTCTGTGTTTTGCAGAGCGATTTTTTTATGTTGCTGTAACTCGTATTTTTATTCAGTCAGCTTCTTCTCAATAGAATCTGCCAACACTTTTCGTGTACTGCTAAGCACATCAGCATAAATATCAGCTGTGACATTGATGTCGCAATGCCCTAAATGGTCACTGATGATTTTGAGATCTACGCCCATATTCAAAAGTATCGTAGCATTACGCTTTCCATTATTTTAACATGTTTTCTCCAAAAAAGCAAGTTCCGCACCCCATCCCCTACAAAATTTTCAAAAAAACATGGACAACACCGGAAAACTGTGCTATAATAAGAAGTAGAGCCTTCGGGCACATAAATGTTAAGGAGGACCTTGTATGTCAAAAAAGCCGTATTATATCACGACACCGATTTACTATCCGTCGGGAAATCCCCATATCGGGCACTGCTATACAACAGTTGCCTGCGATTCTATCGCACGGTACAGACGAATGCAGGGCTATGATGTGATCTTCCTCACCGGAACTGATGAACACGGTCTGAAAATCGAACAGAAAGCGGCTGCAAAGGGTATCACGCCGAAAGAATATGTAGATGAGATCGTCAAGACCTTCAAGGCACTGTGGGAAAAAATGCACGTCAGCTATGACCGCTATATCCGCACCACCGATGACTACCACATAGAAACCGTACAGAAGATCTTCAAGCGTCTGTACGATCTGGGATACATCTATAAGGGTGAATATAAGGGCAAGTACTGCACCCCCTGTGAAAGCTTCTGGACCGAGTCCCAGCTGGACGAAAACGGCTGCTGTCCGGAGTGTCACCGCGAAGTCGTCGAGGCAAAGGAAGAAGCCTACTTCATGAAAATGGCTCCCTTTGCAGAGCGTATCAAAAAGTTGCTGCTGGAAACCGACTATCTCCAGCCCAAGACCCGTGCAGTGGAACTGGTCAACAACTTCATCAAGCCGGGGCTGGAAGACCTCTGCGTTTCCCGCACCTCTTTCACATGGGGCATTCCGGTCACTTTCGATCCGAAGCACGTGGTCTATGTCTGGGTAGACGCTCTGTCCAACTATATCAGTGCACTGGGCTATGAAAACAACGCCTACCACGATTTCGACAAGTACTGGCCGGCAGATGTGCACATGGTTGCCAAAGACATCATGCGGTTCCATGCCATTACCTGGCCGGCAATGCTGATGGCTCTGGATCTGCCGCTGCCGAAGCATCTGGCAGTTCACGGCTGGATCACTTTCAACGGACAGAAAATGTCCAAGTCGCTGGGCAACGTGGTAGACCCGTTCCTGCTGGCTGACCGCTACGGAGCAGATGCGATCCGCTACCATATCCTGCGGGAAATGGCTCTGGGTGCAGACAGTTCGTTCTCCAACGAGATCATGATCAACCGCATCAACTCCGATCTGGCAAACGGTCTGGGCAATCTGGTTTCCCGTACCGTGGCAATGGTGGACAAGTACTTCGGCGGCACTCTGCCGACCGAACGCCAGTCCGGCGAATTTGACGAGGAACTCATCGCCGCAGCCACCGGTCTGACTGCAAAGCTGGAAGGTCTGCTGGATCAGACGCAGCTGAACCACATGCTGGCAGAGATTTTCCAGGTGGTTTCCCGTGCCAACAAGTACATCGACGAAACCGCACCGTGGATTCTGGCAAGAGAGGAAGCAAACCGCACCCGTCTGGCAACGGTGCTGTACAACCTGCTGGAAACCATTCGTATCATCACCGTTCCGCTGAGTGCATTCATGCCGGAAACCATGCCGAAGATCTGGGAGCAGATCGGGGCATCGGAAGCCGACGTGGCATACAGCACCGCTGCGGTATTCGGCACACTGCCGGCAAATGTGACCGTGCACAAGGGTGACATCATCTTCCCGCGTATCGACGTGGAAAAGGAGATCGACGAACTGAACCAGCTGATTCTGGCAGCACAGCCCAAGGAAGAACCGCAGGAGCCGGAATTCACACCCCAGCCGCTGGCAGAGGAGATCGACATCGACACCTTTGGCAAGACCGATCTGCGTGTGGCAAAGGTGCTGGAATGCGAAAAGGTGAAGAAGTCCAAGAAGCTGCTGAAGCTCCAGCTGGACGACGGCATGGGCGGCAGACAGGTGGTTTCGGGCATTGCACCGTGGTACAAGCCGGAAGACCTGATCGGCAAGAAGATCGTTCTGGTGGCAAACCTGAAGCCGGCAAAGCTGTGCGGCGTGGAAAGCTGCGGCATGATCTGTGCGGCAGATATGCCCAACGGTGATGTCAAGGTGATCTTCCCTGACGAAAGCCTGCCGGTAGGCTCGAAGATCCGCTAAAACAAAGGAAACACTGCATAAAGCCCGCCTGACGGCTTTGCACGCAATCTGCCGAAAAGTCTGACGACGCATCTTACGCACAAGCTTTATCCAGTGTTTCTTAAAATCAAAATCGTATCAAAGAAGCCGTACCCCGAAGTGGAACATTTCCGGGGTACGGCTTTTCTGTTGGGCTAAGATTATCGGGCAGATGCGGGCATCTGTCCCTGCGATGCAACGGGACTATCCCACCAGCTTCTGCCGGAGCAGTGCCAAGTCGAAGCCGTTGACAGTGCCGTCTGCGTTGAGGTCAGCGGTCTGCCACTGGGATTGTGTCAGGGTGCGTTCCTGTAGGAGGTATCGCTGGAGTAGAACGGCATCGGCGGTGGTGAGGGTGTTGTCGAAGTTGAGGTCGCCGGGTGACGGCAGTATTGTGAAATAGATTCTTTCACTATCTGCTAGTCCATACCCATTATACGTTGTGATATAACAAGAATACTTTCCGGGTTTCGAAAAACTTCTCGTATATGAACTTTCTTTCGTGTCATAGGTATCGATTCGTGTTCGTCCTCCATCTTCGCTATCTATACCAATTGTATAAACATAGCCATGTTCACTGGAACAACGGAATACGAGTTCTTCCCCTACATAGTAAGAATCTTTATCCAATTCCACCTTTGCATTCGTTGGCTTTCCATCATACACCTCAAAATAGATTCTCTCGCTGTCCGCATATCCATATCCGTTGTATGTGGTAA
>NZ_KI260485.1 GCF_000468015.1 Ruminococcus callidus ATCC 27760
TTTCAACTGTGCTTTTGTTCAGCGTTTCCTTAGGTATAGTATACCGCAAATTCTCTTGACAGGGAATCCCCGATGTGTTATAATCGTATTAACCAAAAGTTTATATGAGGTGGTGCACATGTATAATCCACAGCTGACAGCGTTTGTTTGTGCGGCAGACTGCGGCAGTTTTACTAAGGCGGCAGAAAAACTGTATCTGTCGCCCACCGCAGTGATGAAACAAGTCAATGCTCTGGAGGCACACTTGCAGATGCAGCTGATTTCCCGTACCAATCAGGGAATTCGCCTGACACCGGCGGGGGAGTCAGTCTATGCAGATGCCAAGTATCTGATAGACTATTCTGCCCGTGCGATTCGCCGGGCACAGCAGCGAATGTCTGACTATGAAAAGACATTCTGCGTGGGCACTTCGATCTTGAACCCTTGTAAACCCTTTGTGGATTTGTGGGGAAAAGTATCCGATCACTTTCCGGAATACCGGCTGAATATTGTGCCTTTTGAGGACGAACACACCACGATCTTGCAGGAGATCTCCGCACTGGGGGAAAAGTTTGACTTTCTGGTGGGAGTCTGCGATTCTGCAAAGTGGCTGCTGCACTGTCATTTTTTGCAGCTGGGTACATACCGGAAATGCGTTGCCGTCCGTGCCGGACACCCGCTGGCGAAAAAGGAAAAGTTGCAAATCTCCGACCTGTACGGGCAGAATCTGATGATGGTGCCCCGCGGGGATTCTGCGATCAACGATCAGATCCACCACGACTTGGAAGTCTGTCACCCGCAGATTCACATTGTGGATACACCGCAATATTATGATATGGGTGTCTTTAACCATTGTGCCCAGACCGATGACGTGCTTCTCACGATCGAGTGCTGGCGTGACGTGCACCCGCTGCTGGTGACAATTCCGGTGGAGTGGGAATATACCATTCCCTACGGCATTCTCTATGCCGTGCACCTGCCGGAAGATGTGGCAGAACTGATCGCACTGGTGAAGGAACAGCTGTAAGGCAATACCGCACAAAGAGCGTCTGGCGA
>NZ_KI260486.1:0-13061 GCF_000468015.1 Ruminococcus callidus ATCC 27760
GCTTCGCTGGTCCCCCTCCCCTTTCAGGGGAGGCAATATTGAAACGCCTGCACCTGAAAACACCCGAATATCAGCGTCACAAATACAGGCAAGGACAACAATCGGCGTTGGCAAGCCACAGGCGGACAGCGAGGGCAACGAGCGAATTCCGCCGGACGGTTTCGACATGGCTGCACTAGAAAATACACTTCACGAGTGAACCCCTCCACCCCTTTCAAGGGAGGCTTATAACAGCAGACTTGCAAACGCCATACAAAATAAAGTTACCCGCCTGCACCAGAAAACACCTGAATATCAACGTCACAAATACAGGCAAGGACAACAATCGGCGTTGGCAAGCCACAGGCGGACAGCGAGGGCAACGAGCGAATTCCGCCGGACGGTTTCGGTGTGGCTGCACTAGAAAGTACACTTCACGAGTGAACCCCTCCGCCCCTTTCAAGGGAGACTTATAACAGAAGACTTGCAAACGCCATACAAAATAAAGTTACCCGCCTGCACCAGAAAACACCTGAATATCAACGTCACAAATACAGGCAAGGACAACAATCGGCGTTGGCAAGCCACAGGCGGACAGCGAGGGCAACGAGCGAATTCCGCCGGACGGTTTCAGTGTGGCTGCACTAGAAAGTACACTTCGCAGATGCTGTTTCGGCGGAGCGATGTGGGCATCGCCCCCTACTTTTTCTTTTTTGTACCCTTTTCCACCACAAAAAGCACCCTCCAACAGGAGAGTGCTTTGAAACATGTGCAATTGTTGTGTCGTTATCCGACCAGACCGGAGCGTTCGATACCCTCGGTGAAATACTTCTGGAGGAATGTGTACATAACCAGAATTGGCAGAATCGCGATCAGGCAGCCGGCTTCCATCCAGACGATCTGCTCTCTGGGGCTGACATCTGCGTTATTGAACAGCTGCTGGGAAAGCAGGGTGCTCAGGTTCTTCAGCATCAGGGCAATGGTCTGGTTCTTGGTGAAGAATGTGGAACTGACATAGTAGTCATTCCAGTACCAGACGATAGAGAACAGGAATACGGTCAGGAACGAGGACGAAGCATTGGGGATCATGACCTGCACAAAAGTGCGAAGCGGTCCGCAGCCGTCCAGATATGCCGCATCTTCCAGCTCCTTGGGCAGTCCCTTGAAGAACTGGCGGAAGATGAAGATCATCAGACCGGCACGAATGCCGTTGCCCATTGCCGCCGGCAGGTACATACACAGCTTGGTGTTGATCAGGTTCACTGTCAGGCTGCCGATACCAAAATGCCGGAACAGCATATACTGGGGAATGGAGATGATCTGCGGCGGCACCAGAATCATCATGACGACGATGCCGAACAGAATGCCCTTGCCCTTGAACTTAAAGCGGGCAAAGCCATAGCCTGCCAGTGCACAGGAAGCCACCTGCACCAGCGAGCAGCCAACGTTCAGCAGAAGCGTGGTTTTCAGGGTGTTCCAGATGTCCATGACATCTGCGGTTTCCTTGATGACATTGAGCGTCAGGTGACGGGGGATCCACATGACTGTCGGGTCACTCATGTCCGCAGAATCGCGGAATGCACAGCTGATCATGTAGATCAGCGGATAGAGAATGACGAAGCAAAGTCCGAACAGAATGAAGAACCGGAAAAACGGCCACACCGCATCGAACACCCGTTTCCGCCGCATATAGGCGATCTCGGATTTGTTCATGCTCTGCATGCGGATCTTCCGAGCCTCCCGCTTGCTCATACCGTTGCCCACCAGCGTATCCTCTTTCGGGGATGCCAGCGGCTTGTTTTTTGTTGTTTCCATAACTGACATCTCCTTTTAGTCTACTTCATAATAGATGAACTTGTTCAGGATCGCGGTAATGATCCCCACCGCCGCCAGCACGATAGCGAAGTATACCCACGCCATTGCCGAAGCCGGTCCGTACTGCCAGTCGCTCTGCAAATCGAGGATTCGTCCCATGACCACGTTGTTCGGATCGGTGAACGAGTCGATAATGGTGAAGATAAAGCAGGCGAGGATCATGGGGCTGACATAGGGGAGCGTGATCTTCCAGAAGTATTCCCACGCGGTGGCACCCTCCATCTGGGCTGCCTCCTTGGCGGAAACCGGAATGTTTTGCAGTGCCGCAAGGAAGATCAGGATCTGGATACCGGAGTTCCACACGATGCCGAAAATGTTGTCCGATACCATTTCAATGGTGGTCTGCATGCTGTCGGAAATGCCGTAGATGCCGAGGAATTCCATGAGTTCGCCCAGCAGGTCTGTGGAAAACATGGTGGAAAACTGGCTGGCATCGCTGTTGCCGGTGCTTTGCAGGTTGCCGTTGATGATGTTATACACCGGACCGGTGGCAATGATGACCGGCAGGAAGAACACGGCACGGGAGAATGTCCGTCCCTTGAACTTCTGGTTCAGAATGACTGCCACGAACAGGGAGAACACCAGAATCAGCGGGGTTTTCCACGCAGTGTCCTTCAGCACCTTCACCAGATACTGGCGGTAGTTCGGGTCCACGTTGAACGCGTAGTTATAGTTGTCCATGCCGACCCAGCTGCCGACCATGCCGCCGGTGTCCGGCGTGATCTCCTGAAAGGAATAGAGCAGTGACTCTACCACAGGGATCAGGAAGAAAATCAGTGCACCCACGAACCACAGAGCAATAAAGCAGTAGCCGTACATGCTTTTTCGTTTTTCATATGCCATTTTCATGCTTCGTTCCAGCTCCCTTCCTCCACATAGTCCGCCATGGCGTATGCCGTGCCGTCTACAGTGACGATCTGTTTCGCCAGATCGGTTTCTACCACCGTGCCGTTTTCATAGGTGGTGGTGATGACATCGCCCTTTCTCTCATAGCCGGTGATGGTCTGGTCACCCAGTCCGGAGAGCACCGCCTTGGAGAATGCATAGCTCTGTGCGGCGTAGTCTGTCCAGCTTTCCGCACTGGCATAATAGAGCCCGTCCAGTACCGTATCTTTCAGCGTACTGGTTTCTTCGCCGATCATGTCAAAGTGCAGGCTGCTGCCGGAGGCAATGGCGAGAAGCACGGTTTCTTCCGGTGTTGCCGAAGCATTCACCGCACTGGTGCCGTAGGATTTCACCCCGTGCATTACCATCTGGTAGAACGGAATGTCCTCGTCGAACACATCGAATCCGCTGGATTGCAGCGGCACGTCTGTGATCTCCTGCACATAGGGCAGAGCGTAGGCATTGGCTCCGTTCGCCAGCAGGGAAATGTCTGCATCAGTGATCTGCTGATATGCGTCCTCCAGCAGCTGCTGGGCAGCATCTCGTGAGATCGCCTGCTTGCCGTAGTCCCCGTAAAGAGCAGTGGTCAGGCTGCCCAGCGAAAGGGTGTTCAGGTCTTTCTTTTGCAGGCTGCCGGTAAGCTTCTCGGCAACCTCCGAAAAGGCAGACGGCGAGAGCAGGGACAAAGGCTTGTTCACAGTACTCTGGGTACCGTATGCCAGATTGTAATCATAGATGCGGGCATAGGAGCCGGAGATGCGGACGGCGGTATCCTGAAATGTATAGAACCCGCTGCCGGAACGGAACGTTTCATTTTCCGATACCGGATAAATGGTCACGCCGTTGGACGCGGCATAGCTTTGCAGGTCGTTCCAGTCGCCGTTTCCGCCCAGGCAGCCGGCAGCCTTTGCCTTGATGTCCACCTTGCCGGAAATGCCGGCGTTGGTCCAGTTGTAGTACTGCACCTTCATGTTCTCGGCACCGCCGTCCGACAGGTTTTGCAGAATTTCCTCTGCCTGCTGGAAGCTGGTGAGAGCCGTTTTCATGCTTACGGGAATTCCCAGCACGGATTTTTCCTTTTTCGTGCCGCCGTAGAAGTTGAGGTACAAAGACGGGGCCGTGTTCTCCACGGTATTGGTCACGCCGGCTTCTTCGGTGAGGTAGTTCCGGTATGCCGCCGCCACATCGGTATAGTCCGGTGTGTCCTCGGTTTCCAGGGGGTAGTACCGCACTGCCAGCGTGTCGGTTTTCATGTCGCCGTCCTCGAACACGGTCAGTGCCGTGCCGTTGTCGCCGGACATATAATAGGTATCCGAATCCCGCACCGTGAAGTCGAAGCCGCAGACGTTGAAGCTGCTCTTGGACTGTCCGCTGACGCTTGCAGTCAGCTTGGCGTTGGAGTCGCCCTCGGTGCAGACTACCATCATGGCGTTATCGCCGTTGACGATGCCGTACATGGGCAGGGAAACCTGCTCTGTCACTGCCGGTTCTGTCAGGGGAACCGCAGTCACATCGGAGCCATACACATAGCCGGTATAAGATTTCGCGGTCTTTTTGCCGTTGTTGAAGCGGATCAGAGCACCGCTGCCGTCGGGAATGACGAAGTAGCCCTCATCAGTAGAAGAAGCCGCCCCGAAGCTGCTGAGCATGGAGAGGGAAGTGGTCAGCTTGCCGGTTTCGGAGGTGTCGTCCTCCTCGATGTCGGCGGTGTCGATCTTCGCCTCCAGATAGTCATCTTCCAGCGTGTAAGTCACCGGCACGGTAATGCCTGCTTTCTTGAACGAATAGGTGATCTTCACACCGCTGCTCTTGTCCTTGACCTTGATCTTCGCATCGCCCTTGGAACGCATATTGGTAGTGCTGCGGGCATCGGGTTCGCCGTAGATCATTTTCAGCGAGGAGGACAAGTCCTCTACAATGGTATTGGTAGCAGTCTTGTCGTGTCCCACATTTTCGGGAGTAGACCACCACATCTTATTTTTTGCCTTGTCGTACAGTCCGATCACGGCGGTGTCGTCATCCACGTACAGTGCCAGCTTGTCATTTTCCGTGACAAACCGTGCCGAGGAGATCACCGCATCATAAGTGTCTGCCAGTACGACCTGCCAGCCGTCCTCGTTGGTATAGGTGACTTTGCCGTCCTTGGCAGCACCGTCTGTGGTGTAGCTGCGTTCTACTTCGTCGTAGTCCTTGTTGTACAATTCCAGTGTCCGGTTGTCGCGGGAACGGAACAGCAATTCGTTATCCAGAGAAGAAACGATCTGGCGAACCATTGTGACCTTGCTGTATTCCGGATCCATGTACACCAGCCAGCGGCTTTCCGGACTTAGGAATACCACGAAGTCGCTGTTGTCGCTGTCTTCTTCCAGTGTGCAGACCACCTCGCCGGTGGCATCGTCAATGCCTGCCAGTTCGATGTCGTCCAGCAGATCTGCCACGTCCTCGTCGGAAATGGTATCCTCATAGTCCTCCGGACGGTAGTAGAAAGTGATGCCGTCGCAGGAATTCTTCTTCTGCATGTACTGGGTGACCTGTTCCGCCGTAATCGCAATTTCCTCCAGCGATTCGGAACGGGTCGCTTCTTCGGCGGTGTCGTCTGCCGTATCGGCATCGGCTGTACCGTCTGCCGCCGGCATCTCCTCCGAGGTGTCGGAAATGAGGGCAATGTCGTCCTCGCCCTCCGCCGCCGCCGGCAGGGAAACTGCCGTCATGCAAAGGCTCAGAGCACAGATGCCGGCAGCCCATTTTTTCCAGTTCTTCATATTGGTTCCACCGTCCTTTCTATACTCTCACGCGGTATGTGATCTCCGTGTAGACGGAAGAAACAAATACGTATACCTGCTGGAACAGTGCCACCAGCAGCACCAGCAGGATCAGAATGATCAGCATTGCCACAAAGGTGAGCAGCAGTGCCAGAATGGTCTTGCTGATCGAATACTGATGCACCGCCTTAATGGCGTTGAACATCAGGAGCACAGACCATGCAGTACTGATTACCGTGACGCAGGTAATAAAGATGACTTCGTCCTGAATCAGTACATGGGACAGGAGCGTCCGGATATACAGTCCGGCAACGTAGGGGATCATTGAATAGGCACTGTAGATATAGATTTTCTTGATCGTGCCCTCGCCGTCCAGCAGGGTACAGATCGACCAGTTGCCGATGACGAACACCAGAAATACCGCAATCGTCTGGACGATATACGGGACAATGCTAAACATCTTGGTGTTGGTGACGGCAAACTGATAGCCCACCAGATTGTCATGCAAAATCTTCGCCACGAACCAGAGCAGGATCACAATGCTGGCATACAGGACGGAACCGCCCTTTTTCCAACGCAGATCCTCAAAACCCTCAAACGGGTGGAACACACTGTGCTTGACCCATTGCTTTTGTGTCAGATCCATCATAGCAGCATCACTCCTCCTCTCCCTCGTGCAGCATTTCGATCAGATTTTTCGGCTGGTTCTTTTTCTTCTTTTTGTTGCGGAAGTGGAAGAACACTGCCGCGGCGATCAGCACCACGACCACCAGAATGATCCATGTGAAGTTCTGATTCAGCCATTCAGAGCGATAGCCCTCAAACGCCTTATCGTACAAATTGCGGGACTGTGCCAGCTTGGCATATTTCATTGCCTCTTTATAGTTGCCCTCATTATAGAGTGCCGACGAGATGCCGATATACGCCATCTGGTAATTGCCGTCCCGCTTGAGCACCTCCCGCCACGGCTCCAGTGCCTCAGCATAATAGCCGGCGTTGTACAGAGCCACGGCATTGTGTACAATGCCCCCGAACTCGGTTTCGGTGAAAATGGTAACGGTATTCTTCATGGCATCCGAAACATAGATGTTCTTGCCCATGGTTTCCACCGCGGAAACTTTCATGGAAAAGCCGCCCAGCTGGTCGGCTGTGGTACCCAGAATGAACAGCAGGCTGCCGTCCTCGTCGTACTGGAACACCCGTCCGGTTTCCAGATCCAGACAGTTGATGCGTCCCATGTCGTCAATATCGATGTCCACCATCTGGGTGGTGTAGTTCTCATTGGCGGTGGAATCATAAACAGAGTTCAGATCACCGAATGTCGCCTCCAGCACGGAGAACAGGTTATAGCCGGCAGGGTTGACCTTTTTCACACGGTCCGCCTCGGAGGAGGAGGACTGTGTGACGGTGTAGATGAAGCCCTCATCGTCAATGTCAAAACTGGTGATGCCTGCCGCCACGTTACGGGAGGAATTCGCCCGCATTTCATCGGTGGCGATCATGTTCCAGAAGTAGTTCGCCACCACTTCCGCAGTAGCGTCCACGGAGTTGGCACCGAAATAGCCCTGAAATTCGCCGTCGCTGTTGAACATGGCAGAGCCGTTGGTGATATTGTTCAGCACCATGTAGATATTGCCCGCCTTGTCCACAACGACTTTCTGGGGCTTAAAGGTTTCGTTTTCATATAATGTGGAGTCCGGCCGTGTCAGTTCCAGCTGCACATTGCCGTCCAGATCACACACCAGCAGACGGGAATTTCCGGTGTCTGCGATGTACATGCACTGGGTTTCCCGGGACACATAGATGCCCTCGGGATCTTTCAGTGTGGTTTCGCCGTCCGTGGTTTTCAGCTTGTCATAGATTCTGGTCGCCTTGGAAAAGCCGCTGTCTGTGACAACGATGCGGTTGTTGCCGCTGTCCGCAATGTAAAAACGGTCCTCCCAGTCCCGAAACAAATCGGAGGGGGTATTGAACGCACCGCAGCCCAGATCCAGACCGCTGACAGCACGCTGTGCCGCATAGCCTGCCTGTGACGGTGTCGCTTCGTCCCAGCGGTCGTAGTTATAGACGTTGTAATGTTCCGCCGAAACTGCCGGCATGCCGATCGCCGCCGTCAGCGTCAGCACGGACAGACACGCCGCCGCCAGATGATTTGCCTTTTTCTGCAAAGTCTTCACCCTCCCTTTAGTCCTTGATTCCGGAATGTGCCATGGTTTCGATGACCTGCCGCTGTGCCAGCATAAAGATGACGATCGGCGGCACCAGCATGAACACGGCGGCTGCCATTGCCACGCCGGCTCTCGCCAGACCGGCAGATGCTGCCTGCTGTACCACGGTGGGCAGCGTTTTCAGGGATTCGCTGAACACCAGCGTGCCGCCCTGAATGTTCCAAGCCGCCTGGAACGAGAAGATGATGACAGTCATCAGTGCCGGCTTCTGGTTCGGCATGACCACCTGCCAGCAGATGCGGAACATATCTGCTCCGTCTACCTTTGCCGCTTCGATCATGGCATCGGGCACCTGCGTCATGGACTGCCGCATCAGGAACAGGTTCATGGGGGCAGCGACAGAGGGCAGGATCAGTGCCCAGTAGGTATCGATCATGCCCATTTTTGCCATGACCATATACTGCATGATGTAGATGACGTTACTCTGATACAGCAGGGCAACGACGATGATCGCGTTGATCGCCTTGGCACCGGGGAAGCGTACCTTTGCCAGACAGAACGCCGCCATTGCGGAGAACACCACCTGACACACGGTAACGGATACGGTAACAAAGACGCTGTTGAATACATAACGGGAGAACGGCACCCACAGGTCGGAACAGAGTCGGAACATGGCACTGTAGTTGGACAGCGTGGGGTCGATGACGTACAGCTTCGGCGGGAACACGAACAGTTCCTGCACCGGCTTCAGGGACATGACCACTGCCAGATAAATGGGCAGTGCCATGAACAGTGCCAGCACCAGCAGAAAGACGAAAATGCCGACAGTGCCGCCGATCTTATGTCCGGCACGCTTGGCGGAAACCTTCAGGTGTGTGCCGTATACCTTTTCTTTTTTTGCCATACTGCACCCCCCTTAGTCCATATACTTGCTGAGGACTTTGCCGATCAGCTTGTTCAGAATATACATGACCACAAACAGAATCATACAGATCGCAGAGGCATAGCCCATTTCATAGCGGATCCAGCCGTAGTCATAGGCGTGGTTCATAATGGTGTGTGCCTTGTAATCGGTACTGGGGAAGCCCACCAGATTCTGTGATACCGTGCCGGCGGTAAAGGAGCTGACGATCTGCATGACTGCTGCGAACATCAGCTGCGGTCCCATGGACGGGATCGTGATATAGATCAGTTCCTGCCAGCGGCTCTTGATGCCCTCAATGGCACCTGCTTCATACTGGGAACGGTCGATGTTCTGGAAGCCGGCACGGAGTGCCAGAAATCCGGCACCCAGACTGATCCACATCTGGACAACGATGGTAACACCCAGCACATAGCTGCCGTCCGTCAGCCACTGGATCGGTGCATTGATTAGTCCCAGATCCAGCAGGAACGAGTTCAGATAGCCGTAGGAGTCGCCGCTGAAGATCAGCTTCCAGACGGTGTACACGTTCGCCATAGACGGAGCGTAGAAGATCAGGGTGAAGATCGTGCGGAGTTTCGGGTGCAGCTCATTGATGAGCCACGCCAGCAGGAAGCACAGCACATAGCTGATCGGTCCTGTGAACAGGGCAAACACCAGCGTAACACGAATGGACTGGATAAAGACCTTGTCCGCGAGGAACAGGGTGGTGTAGTTGGACAGTCCTATGAATTTCGGCATCTGTACCATGTTGAAGTCCGTAAAGCCCATAGGCAGGGACATCAGCACCGGCACGATGGTAAATACCAAGAAAAACAGCATGAACGGAGCGATCATGAGATAGCTTGCCTTGTTCTGCTTCACCGCCAGCCACGTGAGCCGCCGGTTTTCCTGTCGGGTTCTTTTGCCAATCTCGGCAGTATCCAAGGGGATTCCCTCCTTCTCTTTAAGAGTCTAATCCGAGGTTTTCACGCTTTCTGGTGATCTCCTCGTTGATGTCCCGATTGTACGACATCAGCGTATCACGGGGGTTCTCGTTATTGTTGACCACGTCACGGAATGCGTTCATCACGTTTCGGGTGACAGAGTATGATGCCGGAATGATCGGGATCTCTTCCAGTTCGTCCATGGCTCCCAGAATGGTGTCCGCCTCGTCCGTGGACCATGCCAGCTGGGTAAGTGCCTCGGTATTCGCCGTTGCGTACCGTCCCATTTGTCCCAGCAGTCCCTCGATCTGGGTACCGTATTCCACCTGTACTTCGGTGGAGCAGAACCACTTGAGGAACGTCCATGCATTGTCCATGCCGTTGGTCTTTTTGTCTACCTTATTGAAGATGACTGCACCGGTGTTGTTGGAGTTGACGGCGTGAGAAATGGTGCCGTCCTCCTGCAAAGTGCCCGGAATGGGAGCGAAGCCCCACAGCCCGTCGATTTCCGGAGCCGCCACTGCCAGCTGGTTGAAGAAGGTGCAGTAGTCGGAAACCACAATGGGATATTCTCCCGTCCGGAACCGGCTGAATGCATCATACTGCTGGTCGAAGTCGTACTTGGTATAGAAGTCTGTCCACATCTCGAATGCATCGATCGCCGCATTGGTGTCGAATGTGGTCTTTGTCTGTGCACTATTATAATAGTTCTGTCCACGCTGGAGCAGGAGCGAAGCAAAGGTCAGACCGGATTCGGTCGCCGCAGAAATGGTTGCCTGATTGGCATCTGCCGCTACCGCCGGCAGCACCAGACCGGCAGACATGTAACTCCGCTGGAGGGCGGGAAGCATATCGATCAGTTCCTCCCACGTCTGCGGTGCCTGCGTGAAGCCCAGTTCACTGAGCACGTCCTTACGGTAGAACATCATTGCCCAGCTGCGTGTCAGCGGCAGGCCGTAGGTGCCGCCCTCATACTGATAGGGCACCATTGCCGTATCCTGATACAGCCTGGTCATTTCGTCGTAGCCGTCCATCTGGGAAACGTCTGCCAGCAGTCCGCGGGCTGCCAGATTGACAGGAAATTCGCCGCCGAGGAACAGTGCCACGTCCGGCCCCTTGTCCGCCAGTGTGGCTTCTACGACACCGCCGACTACCAGATTGATCGAGATCGGCACGTTGTACTGCTGCTGGAATTCGGATTCCACCAGATCTTTGACCACCTGTGCCTGATCGCGTCCCAGCGAAACCCATACTTCAATGGCATCATCGCCGGTGGTGGAGGACAGCGAGCTGTAATCCTCGTCCCACGACGCGGTGAAACGCTGGAAACTATAGGAGAGTGCACTCCAGAAGCCTGCCTTGGCAGAGGGGAAGTCTGCGTCCGGAGAAGCCAGTTCCAGATAGTCCACTTCCAGCGGCTGGTCGCGGTAGTCCCGCATCCACGAGGACAGGGAAGTGATATAGTCCTTGATCTGGGACAGGTAATTCGGAATTTGCAGGGGTTCGCTGATGCACTTGTCCAGAATGACTGTCATCTGTTCCAGAGAAGCGGCTTCAGAACCCTTGGAGTTTGCCAGCGACTCGATATGTCCCTGAATGGCTTTCAGTTCGTCAGAGATCCGCTGGAATTCGTCCACCAGTTCCGGAATCTTTTCATGTACATAATAGTCGGTGTACTTGTCCGGCTCCGGACCAGTGATCATTACGATCTTTCGGTAATACGTATTCAGATCCAGCACGATCGCGTCCAGCTGCCGCATGGAGTCGCCGATCTCGCCGGGAATTACTTCCATGGTAATGGTGTGGTCTTCGCCGGCAGTGAGGTACACATACACGTCCTCGCCGTCGTCGTTCTGGACGGTAGTCATGCGGAAATCGGTGTCATAGTAAAATTTCACCTGATCGAATTCCTCGCTGGGAACCTTGCCGTCAATGTAGATGCGGCGGTTGGAGTAAAATCCACGCATTTCCTCCTGCCGTGCCTTGATACCCAGCTTGTACCAGCCGTCGCCGGCGAGGGTGCCTGCATCTACCTGCCATGTAATGGTCTGGAGTGCCTTTTCCCAGTTGCCGCTGCCGATGGTGTTATACAGCATGTGCTTCGGGTCGGAAGGGGAAATGGAACTGGAGGAATTGTCATAGGTCGGATACAGCACGGAATCCGATTTCAGCACGGCGTTTTCGCCCTCGATGCGAACCACACCAGAGGGCGTACTGTCCTTGGAAACGGACGCATTGACGCTGCTGACATAGGTGTCATAATCGGAAACTTCTTCCGGCTGTGCAAAGCGAATGGTTTCCAGTGCAAAATACGCCTTTTCGGAAGAAAGGGTGATCTCGTGCGTGCCCTTTTCCAGATAGAAGAACACCGGCTCATTGAACAGACCGTCGGAATCGCCCAGCCATGTGGTCTGCCACAATTCGATCTGTTCCTGTGCCGGGCGTACCTGATTGCCCACGTCATCGGTCTTGATCTCAGTCTTGTTCTGGTAGACCTTGTTCAGTTTCAGACGGGAAGCGGTGTCATAGGGCACCTCGCCGTCAATTGCCAGAGAAACGGAGATCTCCGAGGTATTGGAAACGATGGGGCAATAGGTCATCTGCACGGAATAGATGCCGGTTTCCGGCACGTTCATCTGGTAGCTGAAGCTGCCCTCCGCGTTGTTCCAGATCAGGGCATTGTTCCGAGATTCTCCGTTTTTGTCAGTATAGCTGCCTGCTTCATAGCTTTCGCAGTCTGCCTTTTGAAAATTCGCACCGGAAACGGCGATCTCCGCCGCCGGACGGGGCTGCTCCGCATACTGGTCGTAGTAATCGCTGTAGGTTTCCTGCTCCTCATAGGTGAGGTCGCCGCCGGTATCCGATACCGCCTTCTCCGCAGATGCCGCTGTGGTCTGCACCGTGTCGGTCTTTGCCGCAAATGCCGCCGTCGCAGGAAGTGCCGCCGCTGTCATCAGACAAGCCAGTACTGCGGCGGCTGCACGTTTGTGCCATTTGTAATTCGCCAAGGCTGTTCCACCCTTCTTTCTGTCCGCCGTGGCTTTTGGGGGACGGACGTATTTTTTCGGCAGCACCACACTTTGCATATAATGCCACCTTGACTATCTGTGCAAATCGGACAGACAGCCGTTTTTTCTGCTGATGACCGCATGATCGGCGGTGCACCACCGTGGGAATTCTACAAATTATACAGAAATCCCGCAAAACAGTTCTTAAATATTATAGCAATTTCCGATGAAAATGTCAAGCTGGTGAAAATTGGGGCGATTTTTTTGACCGATTTGTGAAAATCGTCAAAAGCGGCGAAATTGCGTGGTTTTTTCGACATTTCGCCACAGATCCTGCACATGCCTGCAAACAGAAACAGAAAAATTTTTTGTGACGGAATCCAGAACGCTCAAATTGTGCAAACAGTTTAGGCAATACCGGGGTCGGCGGCGGGGAATCGGAGAACGCAAAAGCATGAAAAAGTCATCTGTCATTACCATTTTTGATATGCTTCGCCAAATGTTGTCAAGGCAATACCGCACAAAGATTGTGCGAC
>NZ_KI260486.1:13161-15631 GCF_000468015.1 Ruminococcus callidus ATCC 27760
TCGCCAGACGCTCTTTGTGCGGTATTGCCTCAATGCTAAGAAAACACCGCACAAAGCCGTCAGACGGGCTTTATGCGGTGTTTTCTTAAAAGTCTGCTCTCTCTGCTGCAACGCAGTCATTCCGTAAACGTAACAGTGGCATCTACAACGGTCTTATCGCCGCTGATCAGGATCTGGTTCCGGCTGCTGTCATTCAGAGAGCCGGCGGCGTAAGAGTAACCAACATTATAGTCGCTGTTTTTGCCGTGGAGATTCAGCTGTACATCGCCGTAGTCCATGGCAATGGTGTTCTTGCCGTACAGGGCGGTATCAATGGTGCTGAAATCCCCGAATTCCAGATCAAAGCTGCTGTTCCAGAGGGTACTGGTTTCGCAGTGCACATCACCGTCGAAAATGGTGAACGCACTGAACTGTGCCTGATCGGTTTCGGTAAACCTCTGCAATTTTAAGCTGCCGTAGTCCAGTTCCATTTCGCTGCTGCCACAGGACACGTCTGTCAGCCGCACATCACCGGCATCGTTTTTCACCTTACAGAGGTTTCCGATCTCTGTCTGCTTGACAGTGAGGTCACCGTAGTCCAGCTCCAGGGAAGCTGTGCCGCTGACAATGCTGTCTGACAGCAACAGATCGCCGGCATCATTATCCGCAGTCAGGTTTGCCGCAGTGACATTTTTCACCTGACAATCGCCGTAGTCCAGATCGACAGACAGGGTGCTGACATGAATGCCAGAAATGGTACAGTCGCCGGCATGGTTGGCAATGGCAACGGCTCTGTATTCGGCGGGCAGGGTGACGGTGATCTTTGCGGCAGGGGCATGGAACGGGTGAAATCCGAAATGGGTGTAGCTGTACCACGGTTCGGAATCGGAATTCAGCTGGATTTGCAGCGTGTCGTCTTCTACGGCAACATGGTAGCTGTTCTGCGGCACATTTTCAGCAGTAATGGAAAATTTGCTGCCGTTTTGGACTGTCACTTCGGCGTTGTCAACGTCCATGAGCACAGAGGTAAATGCTTCCGAGGGTGTGTCGGTCTGGTCGATGAGGTGCAGGTTTTCCCGATAGCGGTTCTGATCCAGTGCTCCGGCACAAACCGCTGCACCACAGCAGATCGTTCCGGCACAAAGGCAGCTGACACCGGCAATGATCCAAGGTTTCATTTTCATTTTTTTAATTGCTCCTTTCAGTGGTCTGCAATGCCTGTTTCAGCTGGGCAAACTGTTCTGCCGGCAGCGTCAGCGTGACATCGGAATCGGAGGGAAACAGGGGCAGCCGCGGACGAACGGAAAGTGTGGTGCCCCGTTGTTTGGTGATACAGCGGTCTGCGGTTCGAATGGACGTGGATTTTCCGGAACGGATCGAAAGGTGTTCCAGCTGAATGGTTTCCACGGCTGCCGGTGCAGCGGTCTGAGATCTTGCCCACGGCGAAAAGGAACCCGTGGCACCCCAGCCCAGCAGCACCAGCCCATAGGCGGCAGCGACGACAAGAATTCGTTTTTTCACTGGGTTTCGTCCCCTTTCAGCACAAAGTGCAGCATTTTTTTCGTGGTAAATATGGTGAACCGGACAATGCTCTTGCACGCCAGCCAGATGGGATAGGCAACGAGAATGCCGACACCGCCGCTGCCCAGTCCGAAGCCCAGCAGCATCAGAGCGGTGGGAACGTCCTGAAATACGGTAATTACAAAGCTGAACAGTCCGCCCAGCAGAGTGGCTCCCAGCGAAACGGGAATGCATATCAGCACGATCAGGGCGGTGAGCAGCAGGCTGTACCATGTGACCAGCAGCGGCAGCCAGATGTAAAAGGTGCATGCCAGAACGATCAGCTTTGCCGTGCGGTTCGAGTGTTTTATGACAGCGGGCTGGGGAGAAATGCCATTCTCCCGCAGGATCTGCTGTGCCAGTGCTTCCGGTGTGCCCAGTGCGGCACGTTCTTCTTCGCTGGCATCTTCCAGAAATTCCAGATAATAGCGGATCGTTTCCTGCCGTTCCGCTGCCGGCATGAGAGAAAGTGCTCGTTCCAGACGGGCACAGTATACTTGTGGTGTCATAGGAATATCGCTCCTTTTTGATGATTGCTTTTTGGATCATGAGGGGTTGCCCTAGTTCTTCTCGTCCAGAAAGAAGTCTACCTGTTGTTTATAGTTGAGCCACTCTTTCCGGTACTGTTCCAGCAGTGCCCTGCCGGAAACTGTGATGCGGTAGTACCGACGGTTTCGCCCTTGATAGGGGCGGTCATAGGTGGTAAGGCTGCCGTTCTTTTGCAGCCGCCGCAGCACCGGATACAAGGTGGATTCTGAAACGGCAAAGTGTTCCTGAATGTCCTTGGTGATCTGATAGCCGTAGGTGTCCTCCTTGGTCAGCAGAGCCAGCACCATTGCATCCAGCAGCGTTGCACCAATTGAAAATGCAGACAATGGTTTCACCTCCTCAGGGTGGGTTTTAGGCAATACCGCACAAAGATTGTGCGACA
>NZ_KI260486.1:15731-20654 GCF_000468015.1 Ruminococcus callidus ATCC 27760
GCCAGACGCTCTTTGTGCGGTATTGCCTTTATTGCAGGAAAATTCGAAGAATTCCCAAAATAAGCAGATGAACAGGATAAAAAAGATAGAAAAACCATTTGGAAAATGTCCGGCATCGTGTTCCGCGTGCTCCATTATAGCACAACAAAATGCCGAGGGCAGATGTGCCAATTCCCGCCATACTTAAAAATGCATACAGCAGGTTTTCTTCTAAGGAGAAACGTCCCAATCCACCCAGTACATTCATTCCGCCAAACAGCAGTGCTGCAACGGCAAATGCAATGGCTTCTTTGGTGCGGTTCTTTCCTGCCCAGCGAAACAGCAGTGTGAAAATCGGTGCCAGCCATGCCCAGTCGCTGATGCTGCTTAGCAGGATCAGTGCCAAAACCGCAACGCCCTTTATCCAGCGATTGTTTCCGTGTTCCAGCACCCAAAGGATTCCAAAGCAAATACAGAGGGTAAACAGCATGTTCAACCCGCAGAACTTCAGCGTATCTGTTTCAGAAAATGCCAAGTCATACGGCAGCTGGGAGATTCCCGCAAACAACAGCAAGCGGAAAAAGTAGTTTCGCTTCGAACGGGTGTAGCCATATCCCTCCACCAAAAAATAGACCATGGAAATCGCTGTGAAGTATCCCACTGCGGTGAACAGTTCACACAGCACCGTCCCAGCGGGCAGAAAAATTGTAGCGATGTGATTGAGCAGCATCGTCCCCATAGCAATGTATTTTAGGACGTTTTGGCTCCAGCCCGCATGTGATTTTGTGTCAGACTGATACATCAGATACCGCCTTCCTCTCTCTTTGTGGAATGTGCGTTTCTTTTTTTATTGCAATATTATACGTCGTATAATATTGATTACGCATATATTATAGCACGGTGAAGCCTATCTGTCAAGCCAAAACATGGTAAAAACAGCTTCGAATGTAAACAATCATAAGACATCGTGTAAATTCGAGTTCATAGTTGCACGTCGGCGTGCAACTTTTGCCCTCTGAGAGCCTATTAGTGAGAGGGGTTGTCGGAAACGAACAGTTCCTGTCGCAGAAAACCGAAAGGAGAAATGGAAAGATATGTCAAACTCAACGGAATCCAAACGGCGTGCCCTGTTCTGCTGTCACTATGCCAGACTGGGCGATGTCGCAGAGGCGGCACGGTGTGCCGGATACCCACCGGAAACGGCTGCGGCAGACGGGGCGGCGATTCTCCGGCAGCAGTGTTATCGCCGCATGGTGGCGAACTACCGCAGTGTGCTCCACGATGATCCGGCGGCAGCGGTACGGGCAGGACTGGAACGGCTGGCGTTCGGCAGAAGCAATGATGCGATCGGGCTGCTGCTGGCAGAGGAACCGCCTGGGGCGGCAGCGGTACAGGCTCTGGATCTGTTTCCGGTGTCCTCTGTGAAGCGGGACAAAAACGGCGGCATGGAGATCCACTTCTTTGACCGGCTGAAAGCGTTGACGGCTCTGTATGAGTACGGCGGCGATGCAGACGGCAAGGCGGCGGCACATGCCCTGCTGACAGCACTTTCCGGCAGAGAGGCGGTGGACAGCGATGCAGAAGATTAAGAACTTTTCGCCCCAGCAGAAACTCGCCATGTCGTGGTGGAGCCGCAAGCCCTACTGCGACTATGATGCCATTATCTGTGACGGTGCTGTTCGTTCGGGAAAAACTCTCGCCATGTCTATCGGCTTTGTCAGCTGGGCGATGACCTGTTTCCAGAACGGCAGCTTTGCCCTGTGCGGCAAGACGATCACGTCCCTGAAGCGAAATGTCATGACACCGCTGCTGGAACTGCTGGGCAGTCTGGGGTTCACCTGTCTGGAACGGGTGAGCAGGAATTATGTGGACATTTCTCTTTCCGGCAGGACGAACCGGTTCTATCTCTTTGGCGGCAGGGACGAAAGTTCTGCGGCACTGATTCAGGGCATGACGCTCTGCGGGGTATTTCTGGACGAAGTGGCACTGATGCCCCGTTCCTTTGTGGAGCAGGCACTGGCACGGTGCAGTGTGACGGGGTCGCGGCTGTGGTTCAACTGCAACCCCGACCACCCGAACCACTGGTTCTATCGGGAGTGGATCCGCAAGACCAAGGAAAAACACGCCCTGTATCTCCATTTCACCATGGCGGACAACCCCTCTCTTTCCAAGCGTGTGCGGCAGCGGTACGAACGCATGTACAGCGGGGCATTTTATGACCGGTTTGTACTGGGCAAGTGGACGGCGGCGGACGGGCTGGTGTATCCCATGTTTACACCGGAACGCCATGTGGTGCCGTCGGCTCCGCCCTGTGACCGCTACTGGATCTCCTGTGATTACGGCACAGTGAACCCGTCCTCTTTCGGGCTGTGGGGGCACTGTGACGGCACGTGGTACCGGCTGGAGGAATACTATTATGACGCAAGAGCCGAGGGCGAACGGCGAACCGATGAGGAACACTATGCCGCATTGGAACAGCTTGCCGCCGGATATGACATCGAAACTGTGGTGGTGGACCCTTCCGCAGCAAGCTTTATCGCTTGCATTCACAGCCACGGGAAATTTCGGGTGCTTCCGGCAGACAACGATGTGAACGCCGGCATTCAGCAGGTCAGCCGCCTGCTGTTGCAAGACAAGCTGCGGTTCTGCGAATCCTGTCGGGATATTCGGCGAGAGTTCAGCCAGTACTGCTGGAACGATTCCATTCACGGAGATGCTCCCAAAAAGGAGCATGACCACGCCATGGACGACATGCGTTATTTTGTACGCACAGTGGTCTGCCGGAATCCGGCAGACGGATTTTTTGCGGTATCCGCAGCAAGGAGGTGAGATGACGGGAAAAGCACTCCGGCAATACCGCACAAAGAGCGTCTGGTGACTTTGCACGCCATCTGCTTGCAAATTTCCCGTCATATTTCACAAAAATGCTCGTGAATACATCAAGTATTCACTCTGCTTTTTGCTCCATCTGACGGAAAATTTGACGACGCATCTGTCGCACAATCTTTGTGCGGTATTGACGTCCTTTTCCCGTCAGAATGTATGGGATTATTTCCGAGGAAAAAGAAACCGCCTGTGGGCGGCGGCATTTTACAGACTGCGGCACGGCAGGAACAGCCTTATGCCGTGCCGGAAACGCCGAATCCCTGTGAAGCGGCACTGTACACCGGACTGCGTCGGGCGGTGCCGGTGATCGATGCCGCGATCGGAAAAATCGTCCGGCTCACCGGCAGTTTCCGGCTGGTGTGCGAGGACAGACGCATGCAGCCGCAGCTGGACGATTTTGTACAGAACGTGCCGGTGGGGCTGACCGGACAGTCCCTGCAAAGTTTTGCGGACTGTTATCTGGACAGCCTGTTGACCTACGGCAATGCTCTGGGGGAAATGCTGATCGACAACCGCACCGGCTTTCTGGGCGGCTTACAGACAGTCCCCGCAGAGTTGGTACAGATTCGCTCCGGCAGTCAGCCGCTGGAACGGCAGTACTGGCTTCGCGGGGAGCAGGAATCGGACATGGTGCGGATCGCAAGACCGGAACGCATCCTGTTTACGGCACTAAATCCCCCTGCCGGCGGTGTTTATGGAGTATCGGTATTGCGTGGACTGCCGGCATTGAGCCGGATTCTGCTGCGGATCTTTGAGTGTATCGGGCAGAATTACGACCGCATGGGCAACGTCCGCTATGCTGTTACCTATAAGCCCTCTGCCGATCCGGCTGAACGTGCCTATGCCGGCGAACGGGCAAGACAGATCGCCAGAGAGTGGAGCGAGGGCATGCGTGCCGGCACACAGGGCGAGATTCGGGATTTTATCTGTGCCGGCGATGTGGACATTCGAGTCATCGGGGCGGACAATGCCCTGCTGGATACGGAAGTGCCGGTGCGGCAGCTGTTGGAACAGCTGATCGCCAAGCTGTCCATTCCGCCGTTTCTGCTGGGGCTGAACTGGACTTCTACCGAACGCATGAGCAGCCAGCAGGCGGATATTCTGACTTCTGAATTAGAATATTACCGCCGCCTGCTGGAGCCGGTGCTCCGCCGTGTGGGGATCGCATTCCTGCGGCTGGCGGGGTCTGCGGCAGGTGTTTCGGTGGAGTGGAGCAACATCAATCTACAGGACGAAACCGAGTATGCACAGGCACGGCTGTGGAACGCACAGGCGGCACAGCTGGAACAACAGTTGGAGAATTGCTGAGGAGGGATTCGAAAAATGGTACAAAATCAGATCCGCTCGCTGTTTTTGCTGTTTGCCGGCGAGGAGGAACTGCCTGACGCGGTACAGCCTGTTCTGGACGAAGCGGTTCTGGAAGTGCAGCAGGCTCTAAAGGACGGAGCAGACGAGGACGATGCCCGTCTGAACTGGCTGGCGGCAGCGGTGGCGTTTCTCCGGTACACGGAGATCACCGCCGCCAGAGATCGGGCAGCCTGCACCTTTGCCGGAACGATCGCACAGAACACAGACGCTGCCCAGAAGCTGGAGTTTGCCGGCTTGCTGGTACAGGCATACCGCCGGCTATGCCGGTCGCTGCTGGAAGATGAAACGTTTTTGTTTCAGACGGTGTAGGGGTTCTTCGTGAAGTGTACTTTCTGGGGCAGTCGTGTCGAAACCGTTCGGCGGAATTCGCTCGTTCCTCGCTGTCCGCCTTGGGCTTGCCGTCACAGAGGGAGGAGAACTGTCGTTAGGCGGTGGTGGGGTTCCTCCGTGAAGTGTACTTTCTGGGGCAGTCATGTCGAAACCGTTCGGCGGAATTCGCTCGTTCCTCGCTGTCCGCCTTGGGCTTGCCAACGCCGATTGTTGCCCTTGCCTGTATCGGTAATGTTGGTATTCAGGTGTTTTCTAGTGTAAGTGGGTGACTTTTATTTTTACGGCGTTTGCAAGTTTATCTGTTCATCATCTTCCGTATACAACCCATTTCACAAGGAGTTACGCTTCTTTTTTTCTTTA
>NZ_KI260487.1:0-6737 GCF_000468015.1 Ruminococcus callidus ATCC 27760
GACTGCGTTTTTACAGACTTTTTTTCGGTGGGTCGAATCCTCTGAATATCTGATTGTGTTGCGCTTGACTTGACAAGCTATCATTAAAAAATTCGCTTTTCTCCTGTCCCATCATTCTCACAGCCAGAATTTTTCAGAAATTTCCGCATACGCTCCGATTGCATTTTTATAGTGAATCAAGGTCAGATAGATCTCCTGCTGCCTGGTGTCGATGGCATATTGGATGCACTTGTCGATGTTGCACTTGGTAACGAGATCTGTCTTTTTCAAAAGTATTTCAACCAGTTCCAGGTTACCATCATCGATCAGCGCTTTCATGCCTTTTGCTAAATTCCTTTTCAGATATGCTCTGGCATCTGTATCATCATAAAAGTCGAAAAGCATTAAGGCCAATGCAAATTTCAGACTTGGTGACATCTTCGCTCTTGTATCTATTTTTTTCATTCTTAGCATTTGCATTGCTGCAACAATATCTTTTTCCATGTTATCATAACAGCGAATCATAAAAGCTCTTCCATTAGGAGCCGCAAGTTTAATGCTTTTGCAGCCATAAAAGGCCTTTTGTCCAATACTTCTCACGCTTTTCGGAATGGTAATATCGGTCAGGCTCGCACAGCCAGAAAACGCACTTTTTCCAATACTGGTCACACTGTTTGGAATGACAATGCTGGTCAGGCTTGTACAATGCAAAAATGCTCCTGCCCCAATGCTGGTTACACTGTCTGGGATTGCAATGTTGGTCAGACTTTCGCAGATCCCAAATGCCTCATCTCCAATGCTGTTCGCTCTATCTGGAATTGTAATGCTGGTCAGGCTTTTGCATCCCCAAAACACGCTGTCTCCAATATAGGTTACCCGGTCTGGGAGTGTGATATTCGTCAAGTTTGTACAACCGCCAAACATGCCCATTCCAATACGGACAACTCTTCTTGGAATGTTGATGCTTATCAATTTTCTGCATCCTCTAAACGCATGATCTCCAATGCAGGTTACTCTATCCGGAATTGTGATTCTAGTTAGGTTGATACAATTTTGAAATGACATTTCTCCAATGTGAATTACTCTGTCCGGAATTTTAATGCCAGTCAGATTTACACAATCTGAAAACGCCTCATCTCCAATAACGAGCACATCGTCCGGAATCACAACATCTCCGCCTGCGCCAGTGTACCTTGTCAATATACCGTTTTCAATTTGAAAATCACGGCAGCTGCTCATTTTGTTTTTCTCCTATATTTTCAATATAACACAACTGGAAACTGACGCACTTTTCGCTGCACTGAGCCTCATCGCACTTCAATTTGGCAGTTGCAAAAAAAGAGTTTTCTTAAAGCTCAAGATCCGCAATTTCCTGGTTCAGTTCCAGCTGTCTCTGATGGAACATCAATTCCTTATCGTGGACAAAATACGCATCGACCTTGTGTTCACCCAAAAATCTTGCACTATACGGATTCGCCGTCAGTTCTGTCACCAGAATCAACTGCTCCTGTCCATTGGGAAAGACCGTGTCACAAAACGCAAACATATGCCGCACCTGCTCCGACAATGCGTCGCTCCGCTTTTGGAATGCCTTTAACCGATTATCGAAATCCTTTTTCACCAGTGCAAAAGCTGCCTGCTTCGGATCAGACTGCACCAGTTTGCTCTGTTCCTCCAGAATCCGCATTACCTGCAGCTTTTGTTTCTGCTGTGCCTCAGAAAGACTTTTTGCCCGAATGCCGGCATTCAGTTTTTTTCGGTTGTTCTGGATATATTTTTTCAGCAGTGCTGCACCGTCCTCAGTCTTGGATTCCCGTTTGAACACACGCAGCGTCTTGACCAGTTCTCCCAATACGTCCTCTTCTTCCGTAGACTCCCGCATGGCACCCATCACAGCATCCAGCAGCAGTCCCACCAGAGAGAAACGCTCATCAAACTTTGCTCGTTTTGCACGTTCCTGAATATCGGTGCTTGCTGTACCTGCCAGAATGTCTTTGATCTGATAGTCGCTCTTGTACTTGTTGTACAAGTCATAGTAAATGGCGAAATCCTGTGCAATTTCCGGATTCTGAATGTACTGTTCCACCAGTTTTTGATCGACGGGAATCTTGTGTTGTTCATACAGGTGGATCATCTGGCTCAGGTCGTCCCAGCCTCTGGCGGTCACAAAACGCTTGCCGTCCACCGTAGTTTCCACCTTATAGAAATTCCCCTTTTTGATTTCCAGATAGGTCAGAATCGAGGAGTGCACCCCATTCAGATATGCAAACTCCTTCCACACCGCAAAATCCGGTTCCACATCTACCCGTTTCAGTCTGTCCCATGTGGCAATGTCAAACTCCCGGACAGAGCGGTTATATTCCGGCGGATTTCCGGCAGTGACAACGATCCAGCCAGCCGGAACTTCATGTCTGCCGAACACTTTATATTGTAGAAATTGCAGCATGATCGGAGTCAGTGTCTCCGAAACGCAGTTGATCTCGTCGAGAAACAGAATGCCGTTTTGAATGCCGGTGTTTTCCATCAGTTCATAGACGGAAGAGATGATCTCACTCATGGTATATTCGGAAACATCATACTCGCTGCCCTGATAGTTCACGTGCTTGATGAGCGGCAATCCCAATGCGGACTGTCTGGTGTGATGCGTCATGGAATAGGACAGCAGACCGATGCCCAATTCCGAGGCGACCTGTTCCATAATGGCAGTCTTTCCCACACCGGGAGGCCCCATGAGAAAAATCGGACGCTGTTTCTGCGGCGGAATCACATAGCGTCCCAGCTCATCCTTTGTCAGATAAGCAGTCACTGCGTTTTTGATTTGCTCTTTTGCTTCATGAATATTCATGGTTATACTTCCCTTTCTGCTCTATTACAGCCGGAACTTCCTGGAAATCTCCGTATACGCCCCGATCTCGTCTTTATGGTGAATCAAGGTCAGATAGATTTCCTGCTGTTTGGTGTCAATGGCATACTGGATAAACTTGTCTACGTTTTTCTTGGTGATTAAATCCGTCTTTTCCAGAAGTACCTGAATCAGCTCCAGATTGCCGCTGTCAATCAATACTTTCATGCCCTTGGTGAGCATCCTTTTCACATACGTCTTGGCATCTGCGTTGTCGTACCAGTCAATCAATTTTACAGCCAGCTGAATTTTCAGATCCAGCGGTATTTCTGCATTTGTATTCATTTTTTTAGACAGAAGTATTCTTTTCGCTGCAACAATATCTTTTCCAGATTCCTCGTAGCCATCAACCACAAAATACTTTTCATCGGAAACGGCAATTTTAATATTTTGACAGCCATAAAACGCATCTTTTCCAATATTCGTTACACGTTTTGGGATTGTGATATCAGTCAAACTTGTACAGCCGTAAAACGCACGTTTCCCAATATTGGTTACACAATTTGGAATGGTGATACTGGTCAGGCTTGTACAGTTTTCAAACGCACCGCCATAAAGTGCATCGCCTCCAATACTGGTCACGCTGTCCGAGATGGTGATGCTAGTCAGACTTCTACATTTCCTAAACGCACCGCCTCCAATACTGGTCACGCCGTCTGGAATGGTGATGCTGGTCAGGCTTGTACATCTCATAAACGCACAATCTCCAATACTGGTCACGCTGTTTGGAATCATGATACTGGTCAGGCTTGTACAGTCAGAAAATGCACCGCCTGCAATGCTGGTCACGCTGTTTGGAATGATAATGCTAGTCAGGCTTGTACAGTCTCCAAACGCACCTCCACCAATACTAGTCACACTGTTCGGAATGGTGATGTTGGTCAGACTTGTACAGTCAGCAAATGCCCCATATTCAATGCTAGTTACGCTGTCTGGAATTGTAATGTTGGTCAAACTTGTACAGCCATAAAATGAACGTCCTTCAATACTGGTCGCACCGTCCGGGATTGTGATGCTGGTCAGGCTTGTACAGTTTTCAAACGCACTGCATCCAATACTGGTCACGCTGCCTGGAATTGTGATGTTGATCAGGCTTGTACAGTTTTCAAACGCACATTCACCAATACTGGTCACGCTGTCCGGAATCATGATACTGATCAGACTTGTACAGTTATAGAATGCATTGTGACCAATACTGGTCATGCTTTCTGGAATCGTGATGCTGACCAGGCTTGTACAGCCAAAAAACGCACCTCCACCAATACTGGTCACACTGTTCGGAATGGTAATGCTGGTCAGGCCTGTACAGCCAGAAAACGTACCATTTCCAATTTTGGTTACTCTGTTCGGAATGGTGATGCTAGTCAGGCTTGTACAGCCATAAAACGCATCTCTACCAATATAGGTCACGCTGTCCGGAATCATGATATTGGTCAGACTTTTACAGTACATAAATGCATATTCTCCAATACTAGTCACGCTGTCCGGAATGGTGATGCTAGTCAGGCTTGTACAGCCATAAAACGCATCTTCACCAATATAGGTCACGCTGTCCGGAATGGTGATGCTGGTCAGGTTTTCACAGCCACGAAACGCATATTCATCAATCTTGGTCACACCATCCGGAATGGTAACACTGGTCAGGCTTTTACAGTCTTCAAACGCACCATTTCCAATCCTGGTCACACCGTCTGGAATCACAACATCCTTATCCTTCCCAGTATACTTTTTCAGCACACCATTTTCAATTTGAAAATACATTGCTTTCTCCTCCAATCCTACTGTTCAATTTCTTCTGTGGTCAAGATCAGCCGAATCGCCCAGACCGGCACCTGATAGTTATTGTAATCATCATCCAGAAATACAAAGGCAATCTGATAATCCGGCTGATGCTCCGGAAAATCCCCGAAACCATCTGTAAAATAAAGCATTCCTTTTAAGTTGGTGAATGCATGCTGCCGGATCAGTTCGTCTACATAGGCAAACACCGGACGGAAGTCCGTTCCGCCAAAGCCGTGCAGCTGCATGGTTTTCATATACGCCTCAAACTCCTCCTGACTGGTGATTTTCTGCACTTCCTGAATCTCCGCATCGCACTGTATGATATAGATATTCACCTTTGTAAAAAAGCTGTCCTGCTGCTTGAGAATGTTGTACGTTTTGTTGACGAATTTCTGCACCGTTTCGCCGGAAACCGAGCCGGAAGTGTCAATTGCGATCACAAAGTCCCGTACCCGCTTCACCTCTTTGTATTCCAGCGGCTCGATCAGCGGCATATTCCCGTACAGATTCATGCCGTAGGTGTAAAAGTTATAGTCGAACTCGTCATCGTCAATCTTCATGATCTCGCCATACACAGCGAATTTTCGCAGGAACTCGGCATAATCATAGCGTTCCCGGTTGACTGCCTTCAGATTTTGCAGCAGGCTGCCGCCGTCTGTTCCATGCTGTTTCTGGAACGTCTCCAGATCTGTTTGTATCTGATTTGCAAGCTTTTTCCAGACCTCCTGTGCCTCGGCGAGAGTCATAACAGCGGTACTGTTTTCGTTGTTCTGCGACTGCGAGCTGTCGGAATCCGGCTTTTGATTGCTGTCACCCTGTGAATCGGAATCGCCGTTGCCCTGTGAGCCGAAACTGTCGTTTCCAGGAGCATACCAGACCTCGTGTTCATCCAGTGCAAACGCTTCCTGCAGTTGTTCACACTGTGCATCGGAAATATTTTGGGTTATGTAATAATGATAGATTTTTTCCGCTGTCATGTACTTCAATTGGGATTGTAGTTCCTGCAGTATGCCACGCTGGGCGTTCCCGTAGTCGTCATCAATACACTTCAGATGCAATTCCTGAATCATCTGCTCCACGGCAATGTCGCACGCCAGATTCCAGACCGGTCGGCGAATCGCAGGGCCAACATAGGCGTGCCGGAAAATGCAGTGCAGTATGATGTGGAGATAGCGGTGCGTCAGCGTTTTGTCATTTTTCTGAAAGTCCGGCAGAATAAACTGACTGTTATAATACAGGCGGCACATATCCGTTGCAATCGTTCCGCCATAGGGTACAAACACCAGACGGCTCAGTGCGTTTTCCATAAACCGCAGATGCACAAAAAGCGTATTTCTGGCATAGCTGATTACCTGTCGGGAAAGCTGATCGGCTCGCTGCATTTTTTTCAGCACATCGTCCAAAGCCAATTCTTCATTGGATTCGTTCATATCTTCACATCCTGTCTTTTTGTAATCTGTTTTCCTGTGTCACCGAAATCACAGCCGGAACTTCTTGGAAATCTCCGTATACGCCCCGATCTCGTCCTTATAGTGGATCAAGGTCAGATAGATCTCCTGCTGCTTGGTGTCGATGGCGTACTGGATATACTTGTCCACGTTTCTCTTGGTGACAAAGTCGGTCTTTTCCAGAAGTACCTGAATCAGCTCCAGATTGCCGCTGTCGATCAATGCTTTCATACCCCTGGTGAGCATTTTTTTCACATACGCCTTGGCTTCTGCATTGTCATACCAGTCAATCAGTTTTACAGCCAGCTGAATTTTCAGATCCAGCGGTATCTTTACTTCTGAATCCAGTTTTCTAGTTCGGAATACTTCAGTTGCTGCAACAATATCTCTTTCTACTTTATCATAGTTGTTGATAATAAGATACTTTTCATTAGAAGCAGCAATTTTAATGCTGGTTAGGCTTGTACAGTCTTCAAATGCCCTCTCTCCAATACTGATCACGCTGTCCGGAATCGTGATGCTGGTCAGGCTTGTACAGTCAGAAAATGCACAATCTCCAACACTAGTCACGCTGTCCGGAATCGTGATGCTAGTCAGGCTTGTACAGTCAGAAAATGCACAATCTC
>NZ_KI260487.1:6837-9239 GCF_000468015.1 Ruminococcus callidus ATCC 27760
AGGCTTGTACAGTCAGAAAATGCACAATCTCCAATACTGGTTACACTGTCCGGAATCGTGATGCTGGTCAGATTTTCACACTCATAAAACGCACGATATCCAATACTAATCACGCTGTCCGGAATCGTGATGCTGGTCAGACTTGTACAGTCTTCAAATACATTTTCACCAATACTGGTCACACTGTTCGGAATCGTGATGCTGGTCAGGCTTGTACAGCCAGAAAACGCAAATTCTCCAATACTAGTCACGCTGTTTGGAATGGTGATACTGGTCAAACTTTCGCAGACACAAAACGCCTCTTCACCAATACTGGTCACGCTGTCCGGAATCGTGATGCTGGTCAAACTTTCGCAGCCACCAAACGCATCTTTACCAATACTGGTCACGCTGTCCGGAATCGTGATGCTGGTCAGACTTTTACAGTCAGAAAATGCACCATTTCCAATACTGGTCACATCATCGGGAATCGTAAGCTTTGTGATTTTATTGTTTCTCAAAAAAAAATTATAGCGTGAATCACTCCAATAATTGCCGAAATCAATTTCTAACCATGCTTTTAAATCTGTTATTATAATGCTGGTCAGGCTTTTACAGCCACAAAACGCGTTATATCCAATACTGATCACGCTGTTCGGAATCGTGATGCTGGTCAGGCTTTTACAGCCACAAAACGCTTCGTATCCAATACTGGTCACGCTGTCCGGAATCGTAATGCTGGTCAAACTTGTACAGCCATAAAACGCATATCTTCCAATACTGGTCACGCTGTCCGGAATGGTGATGCTGGTCAGACTTTTACACTCATAAAACGCTGAATCTCCAATACTGGTCATGCTGTCCGGAATGATGATGCTGGTCAGACTTCCACACCAATAAAACGCATTTTCTCCAATACTGGTCACACTGTCCGGAATCACAACATCCTTATCCTTACCAGTATACTCTATCAGTACACCATCTTCAATCTGAAAATCACTGTTATTGCTCATTTTGGAAACGCCCTCCTAAAATATTTTTATCATTACAAATTCAATACCACTATTATACACTTTCTTATGACTAAAATCAAGATTTATTTTGAAATTTGCTGAAAAATGCTGTTGATTATATACCGTGAATTGCATTTCGGTCATACATTGTCAGTTGGTTCTGTTCCAATCAGCGGAACTTCTACCACCGGTTCTTCAAACCAATTCGCACCGGTCCGAAAGCGTAATGTCGTAAAATCTCCGGTCATTTCGTTTCTATAGATCGCATTGTCAAAATCATCGTACATAACATTTACAAAGTGCATCTGGAGCAATGCGTCTTTGTCGAACTGCTGCAGGAATTTCAGAGAATCATAAAAATCTTCCCGCGCAAAAGTAATCGTATCTTTTGTGAAATTATACATAGATGCACGAACTTCTATACGAATCCGATCCTCTTCATGACACTCAAACTGTTCGAAAGGAACATAGCGTTTTTGCGGATCCGGCTCACGATAGCCCAAAAACACACCTGAATCGAATATAAGGTACTCTTCTTCACCTCTCATATAGTACAGTTCTTCGATAAAACTGTCCGGATTTTTGCCTTTGAGGATTTTGATTGTTTTTTCATCAAACACCCATGAACAGCTGTAATATTTTATCATATGTGCAAGCACGTTTTCCTTTTTCGTTTGAAAAAGCTCCATCCAGCCTTTCAGATTCATGGTGATTTCTGCCGTAAAAGCATCATCGACACCCCATTCTGTTTTTCCGTTGTATTCCGAAAGCGGAAGCTTTTGAGAGCTTACTGCACCACACGACCAGCAGAAACTGCTAAGATCAGCACTGCCGGACATCAGGGCGTAAGAGCCATTGTGAAGTGCTTCGATTTTTCTTAAAATGCCACTGATCTGAAAAGTCAGCCATCTGCACAGACAGCTGTATCCCGACTTCAGATGATACTCTGTGTAGTCCGGTTGCACATCCTCAGAAAATTCACTCCACACAACATCTTCCTGTGAAACCGCATTCTTCTCCTCAGCATCTTGAAACAGTTTCCGCAGCTGCTGCAAAATTGCCTGTGCTTCTGGTGTATTGGTGTAAATTCGAGCAATTGCCCGAAACAATCCTAATTGAGCCATTTGAATTTCCTCCTATAAAAATAGGTTTTATTTCTTTTGATATTGATATTATATCACTTTAGTTTTTCAAATTTGATATAACTATATTTTTTTGAAAAATCAAGCAATTTTTCATAGGCCTCCACAAGTACACCTTATACCGATCATCTTTCGAAGGTCAGTGCAGCGGTGCTGCTTTGATGGTTTGCGAACAAATGAACTGCATCTACTCTACCATAGAACTGGATGAAAAGTAACCGCCAACCACACCCAAACGTTGATTCGGCACTAAAAAAGCGATAAAATA
>NZ_KI260488.1:0-377 GCF_000468015.1 Ruminococcus callidus ATCC 27760
CTGTCTTTCTGTTTTAGCGTTCATAGTGTTTTCCTCCGTAGTTTCGGGCTTTTTCCCTGTTGTTGTAACCATATTAACTCTAAACGGAGGAGATAGCAAGTGGCTAAATCTACAGAAAATGCGGGCAAAAGATTGTGTAGAATACACTCTTGCAATTCTTGCGATTGTATGGTAACATACCGTACAATGGAGGAGGTGCCGCCTTATTTTTTCGCCTTGGATACGGTCTGGAAACTGTCGATTTCGGGAATCAGAGCAAGGGAAGAACCATTCTCCCACCGCATATGAATGCTGCCCACATCATCAATATGTGTGACCTCGCCGACTGTTCCTGGAAGAACCGGATATTTTTCATTTCGCATAGAAATCAGCTGTAA
>NZ_KI260488.1:477-1141 GCF_000468015.1 Ruminococcus callidus ATCC 27760
CCTTTCTGAATGCGGAATTGCCGGACAGATGCCGAAGAATGACCTTTCTTGCCGCCTTGAATTCTGCCCCCACCATTCCCAGACGAATCAAGAAACACCGCATGGTGTACTTGGGATTGTCGGAGGTATCCGGCTTGCGGTTGATGCGTCCTTGATTCTTTGCAAATTCGCAGAGCATGGAGATGAACGTACAGTAGGCATCTGCATCACCGTCTTGCTCTACTTTGAACCATGGAAATTCCACCTTTTCATCAGATGAAATCATGTCGAGCGTATCCGTCTGAAAAGCCGCCTTGAAGAGTGTGGCTTTGTTTTCGCAGATCTGCTGAAGATTACCCAGCGTATGTTCATTGAAAAAGTCCGCAGGCATCTGAACCGTCAATTTTGTGGATTCCGGTTCTGTTGTGTCCGGAACAGTATAGCCCTGATTCTCCAGTTCGGCAAGAAGCCGTTCTGTTTCCTTACGGTCGGCTTGATCGCTGATTTCCAGATCACCTGCTTTGGTAACAGTGTAGCATTCCCCGATTTTGTAAGTACAGGTGGGCATATACTGATATTCTGCCGTTGTTCCAATGATCGTGGCTATCGCCCATGCCAGTTTCTTTCGTTCATTTCCAGCCCGTCCAAATGCAATTATCATATGTTTTCCTCCCGATTTTCGGTG
>NZ_KI260489.1 GCF_000468015.1 Ruminococcus callidus ATCC 27760
CATATTGTCTAACAAAAGGGGAGCATTTCAATATCGCTGCATCTGCTCTGCACTGTTTTTCAGCCGCCGATAAAATGTCTCTGTTTTCTCAGACTTTGTGACATAAACTTTGATTTTCTGAAAATCGGGAAAACGGTCAATATCGTTCCTCAGCTTTCCAAAATCCAATGTGCTCACATCGATCTCCTGACCAATGGTCTTATCTGCAAGGCTGCGTATTTCACGGATCATTACTTCACTGCGTTCATACGGCTGCGGAAACATCATATATCCGCATACCGGACAAGTACAGCTTTCCTTGCTTTCTTTCACCGTTCCACAAGCAATGCATTGATATTTTTTCATCACAGATCAACTCCCAGTGCAATCTTTGCTGCCTCAAGCGGTGTTTTATAAAAGCCCACTGCAATCTCTCTTTTCAATTTATCTGAAAGGAGCATATAGTTATCTCGGCTGCTTTCCGGCAGAAGAATTTTTTTTGCTCCTGCATTTACTGCCGCAACAAAAATATCTTCCAGCATCGTAATCACCGGCATTGTTTCACCGGACATCACCACTCTGCCGCAAATCACCATAGAAGGCAATATAGGGCGATTTGCGAGTGCCGAATACAGGCCAACAACCTCAGCCACTGATACTTCGTCACTCACATTCCGGTTCTGCAAATCGTTATAATACAAGCTGTAATCAAAACTGGAAGGGCTGCCGTCGATCAGCTTCTCACTGTTCTCCACAAAATAGTGAAATGCCGCAGTCAGACTGTCACGCACGCTTTTCGGCGCCCCCGCAAGTCCCTCTACATTCCGGAAATTGAATTTGCCGCTACCCTCAATCAGCTTATTTTCAAAGCGGTAAACACCGATATGTCCATCAATAGAGCTTCCAATGGCATAAACATAACCCGGCTTTCCAAAACTCTCCGGAATCAGGGAACCACTTGCGATCTCCGGCAGATCCACAGAAAATTCTTCTCCGGTGTCCAGATCGATATACCCCAGCATCACATCACTGAACTCTGCCGGATTCATTTTCCGGAGCTGTTCCTTGACTCTGCGGCGGCACTCGATCGCATATTCCAACAATTCTCTTGCCTCTTCCTTTTCGATGCGCTCGTCCGGGTAGATCAATTTTGCAAGTCCTGAAAAAGTCCGTCTGACTGCGGTATCATCACGGGTATTGAAATTATTGTTCAAAGCGAAATATTCCCCAAATGAATTGGTGAAATCATACTTTCGCATGGCATGACAGAATTCAGAAAAGCAGTCGGAAATCAGTCCATAACGGTTCGTAAACAAGCTTGCCCTCAGTTTGGGCGTTTCCCATCCCGGAAGATAGGCGTGGATTCTATCAAAAAAGGCGGAATCGTTGTTGAACGCCTCCGGAAACGGTTCAAATAAATTGGTAGTTCGCAGCATATCTTCTACACTGCGGAATGTGTTTCCCTCAAAAGCGATAGACGCATCGGAGTTGATCGAATCGCTGCCTCTTGCAAAGCTGCCGTTCGCCATGTAGTTTTTCATGATCTGAATCATATCGCCGGAGGTGTTGGTAATGCCGCCAACCTCATCGAACGCCACACAATCCCAATTTCCAACAAGTCCCACACGATGAGATGCCATATTGTAAAACATATTGGATACCGTTGTATGACCGCTGCTCATCAGGATCGAGTACGGAGAAAGTTCGCTGTAAGCATGCGATTTTCCGGTACCTCTCGGTCCCAATTCCACAAGGTTATAGTTTTTCTGAATAAACGGCACAAACCGCAGCAGATAGTGCAGTTTCTGTTTTTCGCTCAGCTCTTTCGGCTCATAGCCAGCAGAGCGTAACAGAAGTGTGATCCATTCGTCTTTGGTAAATTGCTTTCTTGCCTCGAAGATCTCGTCAAGATCCAGGTTTGCCATTTGTATAGGTTTCAGTGCTGCGATTGTAAAGGGCGATTCATATTTTGACTTTTTCTTTTTCCGCTTTCTACCGCGTTTCTTTTTGTTGCCGTCAAAAATGTCTTCTTCATATTCCTCCTCTTCATCATCTTCCTTTTCAAGCCCTACATATTCAATCTTGATAATACACCAGATGCCGCCGATCAACAGCTTTTCATTATGTGTTACCAGATCAGAATTCACCTCAAAATCCTGCAGATCCAGATTGGTAAAGCTTGCAACATATTTATCCTCAGATTCATCCAGCCTGACAGTCACCTTATCGATCACAGTGTACTGCCCGTTTTCCTTGATTTTTGATTTTACATAATCACTTTGATCCGGACGCACATAGTTCTCGCTAAGAATCTTCTTGATTTTTTCCAGGCCAGTCTTGATTGCATCCTCATCATCTGTGGCACAGTACATTCCCAGCAGATATTCCAATACATAAGTCGGAACATTTGCGCCCTTTTTCATAAGGGATGTCAAGTCTTTACGAACAGACTTGCCAGGAAATGCTGCAATTACTTTCCTATCAAATTCATCCATGATGATTCCTCCCATTGCATTTTGATTTGGAACGTGCAGTTCCATTTCCAGCTGTTTCTGTGCTGCCTGATAATCCGGTGCATTCCGCTTTTGCGAATGTCGATAATGACATATGCGACCTTTTCCGTTGGAGGACAACAGTATCTTTGCACCGATCGCTCCAGCCCAGATCAGCTGTTTCACTGCCTGATTTCCTTCCCGGTTTTGTTTTGCCCGCACTTCACGCCTAGTCGTTCCTTGTATGGTCACCCAGGGACTTCTCATTCCGCCTTTTACTTTAAATTTTCTTGTTTTCATTGCGGTTTCCCCTAAAAATCAAAATCATTGGAGAAAGCAATCTTTACGGAAAATTCTGTCCGCTCCATGATCTCGCCGGTTTCCTTGTCCACAATATTCAGATAATACGCCGCACTTCCATCAAACGCAACGCTTTTCAAAGTGAATCTAACATGGAATACCCGATCCTGCGGCTCGCTGGTTTTATCGGCAAGCAGCGTTTGCACATTGCTCACAGGATTGGAAAGTTCGTCACACAGATAGATCTCATATGTTGCAGGAACCGTTTTTCCGCCAACTGCCTCGCTCTGCATAAAGTCAAGAGAAAAAATGTTGTTGCTGATTCTTCTTGTCATGCTGAGCAGCTTGACAGAAACTTTCTTGATGTCTACAAATTTCTTAGAGGTTTTTGAGATATTCTTGAACGTGATGACCGGCACACAGCACTCCTGCAAAGACACACCGCCGTGAACAAAATTACTGCCGCCGCCCGGTTTCTGAATACGGACATTTTCACAAGGTGTAAGACCGACCAACTCTTCCGCATACTTTTCCATAGAAATGCTCATAAGAACATCTGACTTGCCGGCATTGTCTGTGAGCAGATACCGTCTGCCCGTTTCCAGAACATCTTCAGTGACCAGACTGGTGCTGATCTTTTCACTTTCTGCAAGCGGTTCATAGGAATACAGGAAGCCATGATCAGCAGTAATGAGAATATTAGAGCCGCTCATAGAGTTGACGATCAGACGCACCAGATTTTTGAGTTCCTCCATAGCATCGGCACAGGCCTCAAAAACTTGATTTTCTGTATTCGCCTTATCCCCCACTGCATCAATGATATTGTGATAAATGTACACCACTTCTGCACCGCTGACAAGTTCCCGCCGCTGGGATTGTTTCATGGCGAGCAGTGCTTCATATGTCACCGCACAGTTTTTCAGATTTTTCCCTTTTAGAATCTTATCTCTGTTTTCTGTCCCATCTGTAGACACTCCATCACACAGCACTTTCATGGTATCAGTAACCGTCAGTGTCTTGTGAGGCAGCAGTGCCGCCATGCCGAATTTGGTGATACTCGGGAAAACCGACTGCATCGCCGACAGCTTCGCCGTGCCGTTCGTTTCCCGCAAAAGCTTTTCTGTCAGTTCTGCCGCCACCTCATAACGCAATGCATCAGAAATAATCACAAACACTCTGCTGTCATTGGTGACTGGCTGCACAATTCTCCGATAAAAGTCGCTTTGCTGCGGAATACCCTGCAGGGAAAATCCGTCCGCAACAAGCTCTCGGATCAGTGCATTCCAGCTGCCGTTCAGTTCTGACAGATACCAGTTTTTGTAAAGGTTCTCCGCAGTGACCACAGCGCCCTTGAACAGGTCGTCCAGCGCTCCCGACGCACTGACAAGACTTTTCCGGAAGTCCATATGCAGCCGCCGATAGTATGTATCCATATGATACAACTCTTTGCAGTAGGCATCCCACAGTTCCTCATATATCCCGAAGTGAAAGCCTGCAATATGGGCATGGTGAAACTCCTGCATTTTGGCAATATTGTACAGCCCGTCATACAAATAGGCATATCTGCCATACCACTTGGATGTGCGTCGGCTCTCAGCGATTTCCAGAATTTCCTCTGTCTTGATGACATTCTCCGCGATCTCCTGCATAAATCTGCCAATGATTACCTCGTCGATACAGGGCAGGCTGTCCAGACGCATCAGCACTGCCGTATCCACCTTTTCCAGACGCTCCACAAGCCGCATCCGCTCTGTGATGTCATCGGCGGTCTCGAACAGCTTTTCCTGTTCCGCCGAGGCGTTCCACTCGTCAAGGAAGGCATAGCACGCCGGCTGGTTTTCCGGAGAGAGATACTTCTCCAGCCCAGCCAGCACACGCTCCTCCCCGATGGCAGAAAACGCCGTCAGCAGGATATGTGCGGCGAGGTCAAACAGCACATACTTCTCATCGGCATAGCCCGTATACCGTGCCGTCATCTCCTGCAGTGCCTGCATGCTGCCAAACTTTTCGATCTGCTCCAGACAGGTGTTGTCCTCGTTGTACAGCGAATCGCAGAGTATCGCACGCAGGACACCGTTGACGGTATTGTGTCTGGTATTGCACAGCACCGCCATAATGTCGATGTGCAGCTGTCCGGCATTCTGGTACTGCGTCCCCAAGGCGACAAGCTTCGCTGCACGTTCCTTGCTCTCGAAAAATTTGCCGTAGTGTTTCATTGCCCGCCGTAGCTGAGTGGTCTGGGGAATGTGCAGCTCGTCCATCTGCATGGAAACCAGATCGGCACGGAATTCCTCGCTGTACAGCTGAATATCCCGCAGCCAGTTGTCCTCCCGCTTAGGATAGGTCAGCGGGTCATACACCAGATAATTGCTTCGGGTATCTGTTTCGCACAGGAGCATCTTCGCCGCAAAAAAATTGTCGCCGGTCAGTTTCAGAAGCTTCACGCCGGGAATGTCCAGTTCGTCCAGCATGCCCTCAAACTCCCGTTCGGAGTCGAACCAGAAGATGATCCGGCGTTCATAGCAGTCCGGCAGTTCCGCAGCGAACCGCTGGTTCAGCGAACGGTTTATGGTATCTATCGTCATTTTATCTTCTCCAGAATTTCCGCAAATTTCGCATAGTTCACCTTTACGCCGTCGTCCAAGTCGATGTCGATCATGCGGTCGGCAAGGTGGTGGACTTTTTCCTCATAGGCGTTGATCTCGTCCAGCTGTGCGGTCAGTTTCTCCTGCCGCTTTTTCAGCTTGACACGCTCCGACGGTGCCGCCTGTTCCAGCTGTTCGCCCAGCATGGAAAGCTGCGTCCGGTAGCGTTCCTGCAGCTCGTGGACGTAGTCGGTGCGGACGGTGGCAACGGTGGTCTTTTCCCAGCGGTGCATATAGACCAGTGCCTTGAACCCGTGCTTTTTGCCGGAACTGAACAGCCAGTAGATGGGGCGTTTCTGGTAGATCTTGCAGTGGTCGGCGTAGAAGCCGGTGAGCAGATAGTTCCGGATCACCTCCCGTGGCGTTGCACCCTTTGTGCCGAGGGCGTCGGCGATAAACTTGAGGTTCTCCTCCAGGGTGTCCTCGCCGTAGACCGTTTTCACGAAGTCCACGATCTTTCCGGTGAGGTCGCTCTCCAGATAGTCGTCATCGCAGATGGGCAGCACGTTGTCTTTCACGGGAATGATGGTCTTGTACTTGCCTGTGTCCCACTCGCCGCCGGCGTAGCACAGCCCGTCCGCGTCCAGGGAATACCGCCCGAACAGGCAGCCCACGGCATAGCTTATCAGGCTCTTGATCTCACGGGTGAGGTCAGCACGGCGAACGGTCACGTCCCTGTCCTCCACCTCCGGTGTCAGCTCGTCCTGTAAGCCGTAGATGTCGATGAAAATGCGGTTGAGTTCTTCCTCGTTCGCCTTTAGCTTTTGGAAACGGGCTTCGCATTCGGATTCCCATTGTTTGTATTTGTCACTGATTCGTGTGCTCATGTTTATTCTCCTTATTTAAGCTCTTTAAGTGTATTATGCTTTCTAAAAAATATAACGGGAACAATTTCACAATGAGGGTTCTTTTCAGTGATTGCTTTAACACACTCTCTAAGAGTAGTTCCTGTTTCTAAAAAATCATCTATGAGTAATATTTTTGCATCTTCACCTATGTTTTGTTTACAGGTAATAAAGCCACTCATGCTGCCTCTTTTACCTACTTCCACATTTTTTATTTTACAGTTCAAATCTGTAGTCAATATATCCATGAACTTCAGATTCAACTTTTCTGATAATTTTTTTATTAATATTGCAAATCTTTTTTCTTTGGAATTACTCGGAGCAGGAATAATAAATTGACATTCTTCAATATCACTTATTGCAGATAGCTTGCCTATGATGTAACTTATAAGTTCATCAACAGAAGTTTTATCACCTTTATATTTATAATTGCGATATAAGCATGTAAATTTTGATTCCACTACATCATCAATAGAAAACGTAAAATCACCCTCATGATGTTCTAAGTAAACATATTCATTTAAGCTGTATATGCATTTGGGAATAGCGGCAGAGGTATGCCAATGAACTGTATTAAAATCAATTGGAATTTTTTCAATTAAATCCTGCATATATTTCCTCCTTTCACACCAGCGGATGCCTCTCAAAATCCCAAGAAGTTTCAAACAGATCATATTCTTCTTTTGAACAACATACGCAATTTTCAACTAAATCATCCACTATTGATATCATATTTTCCGGTGCTATAAAAGGAGTTGCTCGAATATCGTCAACATTCTTATTCATAGTTGCAGATACAACATTCAAAAAGACATCATTTATCTTGCTGTTCATCAAACCTAGTGCATATAAAAGTATATTCTCATCTGCAAAAGCACTGTGTGCTCCAGAACCAAAAATCGCTCCTTCATCTGACCATCTAAATGACAAAGCACCACTTGTAAGAGCCGACCATGTTATTGATTTTTTAAAATAAAACTGCGTATTTTGTATAGTTCTTGAAGAACATTTATAAAGTTCAATAGCATATTCCTTTATTTCTTCTCCATTGTTCTCATAATTTATCACCCATTCAAGGTTTCCATACCATTTTCTATATGCTCCGCCCTTGTTCATTGGATACCACTTTTTCGTGAAATCGCATTTTTTAAGCAGACTTCCCTTTTGAAAATCAATTTCAAACCATCGTCTCAAAAAGCGATTGTTATCTGAAGTAGCTAACCCATGTCTTGGGATAACAGTATCGCCAATTGGAGCATAGTTATAAGCAGAATATATTCTATCACTCACCCAATAAGCCACAGGCGAGCCGGGGATTTTGGAGAAGTTTTCCTGCTTGGCGGTGTAATACCCCATTCCTTCAAAGAACCACTTTTCTTTCTGGTCAACACTATCAACAGCACCCTGTTTTTCAAACAATCTCCGATATACACCAGTATACGCATTGATATGTCTTTTGGAGATAACAAAGGAAGTTGTTCCAAAATCCGACCCAAAAATCCCACGACCAAAATGAACCATATTTACATAGGTATTTCCAACTTCAATTTTCTTTCTCAGCTTTTCAAAGCTAGAGAGAAACATCCAAACAGGAATATTGATCATTGTATAATAACCGTTTTGAGATGTAAGTTGTCCACACCGTTCCATGAAGCACGTACTTAAATCGCTCTTGCTGTCCGGAAAGTTCTTCTTCACATAGTCCGACAGCACCGCATTCATGCCGGAGCTGCCCATATACGGCGGATTGGTGCAGACCACGTCATATTTCTGCGACAGAATCTTATAAAGCTTCACCATCGCTTTCAGCTGCACCTCGTCCAGCCCGATCGTGGGATGGAATGCAGCCACCATCTCGTCCAGCCCCGCCGGTGCTGTCACCGTCATCAGCGAACCATAGGTGTCGGCGAACTGGAACTGCTCCACAAACTGCCGCAGACTGCCGCTCAGCATGGAGTTATTCACGCCCATGACATCGGCGAAATTCGCAAGGTTCGGCTGGTTCTCCCCACGGAGAATGCGGCGGTTATACTGTCTTGCTTTCATCATCACCGCAAAATATGCCAACTGATACGCACGGCGGTCGATGTCCAGCCCGTAGAGGTTGTTCCGCAGGATCGACACCGCCGCATCACGCTCTGACCAGCCGCAGGCGGTGTAAATGTCCATCAGCACATCGAACGCATAGACGAGGATATGACCGCTGCCCATGCACGGGTCGATGATCCGGATCTGTTCCGGCGGTATCTCCCGATAGCTTTCCCGCAGCTGTTTCAGCTCCGCCCTGACAGCATCCTCCTGCTCCGCCTCTTCCAGATAATACTTCCAGTCGGCGTGTTCCGGCTTGCCGTGTCCCTCTGCCCACAGTCTGCCCAGGGAGTTTTCCACCATATACCGCACGATCCAGTCCGGCGTGAAAAGCTGTGTCGCCGCCGGAATATCCGCCGCACTGATCTTGACGTTTTTCTTCAGATTGGCGAACACCTTGTCCTTCGGCTCGGTGTTGTAGTACTGGTACAGCCAGCCGATGATCTGCACCTGATCCTGCCAGTCCGCTTCGGGAATGTCCTCCACCATGTGGGCGATGACGCTGTCCTCACGGAGCAGATTCTTCGGGAACAGCAGCTCCGTCCAGCCGCCGATGTGCTCGAACATCTCCGGCAAGCCCTCGTGCAGGGCGTTGCACTGGGTGATGATGATGTACTGATACAGCCGTTCGTTTTCCTGATTTTCCAGCAGTTCCAGCACCAGTGCCTTGTCCAGTCCGTCGATTTCCAGATTCACCGCATCTGTCAGCACCTCCGGCTTGAAGCTGCCGTTCTCGTCCGAGAAAATGCGGACGTGGGACGGCAGGTAGTTGTTCACCTCCATGAACCGCAGAGCAATGAAACGGTTGAACCAGGTGTAGGCTGCCTCTTCCATGGTCTGGACAAAGCCGTTCGCCCGAATCCGTTCGATCAGCTGGGCACGCTGGCTGCGTTCTGCGGCAGTCAGCGTCTGACCGTTGACTGATTCCTGTGCCGGGTCATTTTTGCCGTCCGCTGTGATCTCATATTCAAACGCCTTCTGTGTGACCGCCTGGATCAGCGTCACTCTTGCCGTTACGGCAAAGTTTTTTATCGCATTCTTGTTCATATTCCACCTCAAATAATATGCAGCACATCGTGTCCATCCAGTTTTTGCAGCAGCGTTTTCCTGATCTCTGCAACGTATTTGTCAACGTCCGCCTCGCTTTTCAGCTGCATGGTGTGGCAGATGGTGCTGCGGCTCATGGTCACGGTATCCACGTCCGGCTCTGCCACAACCACCAGCTTTTGCAGATACTGCTGCCGGATATTGCTGATCTGGATTTTCATCGCATCGAGACTCGTCAGCTTTTCCGCATGTTCAGCAGTGGTTCGCTTTTCCGTCAGTGCCGCATCTGCCCGCTGGACAATGTTCCCCTGCTTGAGCGTATCGGCGGTCTGGTAGATTTCACCCATGGCTGCACGAATCTCTCCGAGAACCTCCTCACGCTTTTGTGCCAGCAACTTTGCATAGGTATCCTGCACCTGCTGCACCAGTTCCGGCAGCTCGCTGATGTGCTTGTACGGTTTCGGCATGGCAAGGATCTCTCTGATCTTCGCGATGGCGGAAAGCGCATTATCCTCTGCCTGGAAATATTCTTTTTCGGTGTCTGCCAGTTTAACCTGCGCCCTGGCACTGTCAAAAATACGCTTCTGCACTCGGAAGAAAGTGTTTACGTCGGAAATATCCTCGGAAAAGTCCAGGAAATCATCCTGCATTTCCACTGCCTTTTTCAGCAGTGCGATGCTGTCGTTTTTCTGTGCAAGCAGCTTGTCACAGAGGGCTGCACCGTTTTCCACCACGTTTTTTCCGGGATATGCCGAGAAAGCGTATTCCTTTTCGAGCCGTTCCCGAAGCTCTGTCCGCTCTGCGTCAAACTTGTCTGTGATATAGCGAACCAGACCGTCCTCATCGTCTGGAATCGCACCCAATGTACAGTTATGATAATCGCTCAGAAATTCCCGGCACTTTTTAATCAGTGCCGTGGGTGGTGCAACCTTGAATGCAATGATCGCCTTGTCGATTTCTGTTTTTTTCCGCAGGTACTCTGTGATCTTTTTTTCACCAGACGGTACGACAGCACCGCCGTATTTCAGTACCAGTTTCTGTGATGCGATCAGTTCTGCAACAACTGCCGCAATGTCGATCTCTCGCCAGCCATAAGGGATCGCCTGATAACGTTTCTGAATATCTCCCATGGAGATCGGCAATTGTTTCATTTTCTGGATTTCCAGATACTGATACAGTTCCTTGACAGCTTCGGCATTCGGCGACTCCGTTCCTGCGAAGGTCATCTGCTGACTGCCGCTTAGAATTTGCAGAATGTCTGCGTCGCTGTCATAATTCTTCTTGATATATCCAAGCTTTGTGTAAACGCTTTCTACAAGAATACCCATTGCTCGCTCGACGCAGTCTTTCACCGAGGAAGTTTTCAGTGTCAGTTTATCACCGGCAACATACACTCTGCCGCTGGTGATGGCAGCAGAAATCAGTTCCTCTGCACGTTTTTCATGTGCGGATGCCTGGTTTTGTCTTGCCCGGATAATGCTCTGGATCATTTCCGGCAGCTGTGCCACATTTTTACTCTTGACATAGCGTCTGATCTTCATGGCATCTTCCAGTTCTTTGAAATAGGGTTGGCTCTCTGCCAGAACAATCATAACTTCATTGTCAGCAGCCGACCGCATCAGAAAAACAGAATCATCGGTTGTATAAATTTCTGATGCCACTGTGATAAAGTGCAGTGCAATAGAACCTGTCAATTGACCGATCACAGTTTCATCAATTCGCTGGTCGTAATGAAAATCATATTTGCCGTAACGGAACTTCTTGCTGACAAACAGCTTCCCGAAGACAATGTCCGAAATTGCTTTTGTGATAATAGCACTATCTACAGGCGTATTCCGAATCTCACGGGCAATGTCCTGTTCATCGTCTGTCAGAAATGTATAGGTATCGCCTGCTCTGGAAACATAGTTCTGCGATACCAGTCTGTCCAGCGACTGCTGAATTTCCAGGCGTGTGGAAATCTTATCCGTGCGAATGTCCTCAGCCATAAGAATACTAATATTTTCCACATTCGCTTTCATGTCGTCCACATAGCGTACCAGGTACAGCAGCTTCAGAATATTGACATCGTATGGTTCAATGCCGTCATGATGATCGGCAGCGTCCTGACAACGATCAATGACACGGCGAATCGAACTTTCCAAAAAGGTGTGAACAGTGTCATAAAACAGATAGAACGGCACCAGTGCATATTCATCCTTGTCCTGGATCGCCTGTGCTGCCTCCTGAAAACCGGAAAGCATAGAGCGCTCACCGCCGGAAAGATGCTTTCCGGAATTTCCGTGTTTCCGGATCTCTGCAAGCACATTCTGCATCAGCCGGAACTGATACGGCACAAAGGGATATGTTTCTATAAATTCACCCTCGCCGGAATAACCTTTCAGATCCAGTATCGCACGGCTAAAGGTAAACAGATTTTTCAATACCTGTTGATTTTTTTCGTATTGCTGCCGGAGCAGTTGTTCTGCGGTTTCTGTTTTGGCAAGAATACGCTTTTTGATGACTTCGTCCACCGAGGAAGAACTCAGACTCAGCCGGGTGTTGAAACGTCCTTGTATTTTCGAGAAATCGTTTCCGCTGATCTTGGTAATGCTGTCAATTGCCTCCTGCGAGGTCACCATGACCCACACTCTGCCGCCGCACTGTGTACCGATCTCTTCCACAATCGTCTGCAGATTCAGCATGAGATCAGAATCCGAACCGATGTACTGACCAACTTCATCGATCATAAACAGCAGCCGGTTGTCCTTGCCCTTACGCTCTACATATTCTTTAATTTCCTTGACAAGCTGCTCAATACTCAGCTCAATCTCTTCTTCCCCGTTAAACCAGTTGCGTGCCGCAGTTTCACTCATGTCCAGTGCTTCAGACATTGCTGCTACAATGTCATCCTCAAAAAAAGCAAAGGACTCACGAGAATCCTCCCATGAACCGCCATTGATATTTGCAAAGCATTCCCGAAATTGTTCTGTCTTTCCGGATCTTGAAATGAACTGCTCCAGTTTTGCGACTTTCAGATCATTGCCGTAAAAGCCCTGATGCTCGTAAAATACCTTCGCAAAAACACGCAGGATCGCCGTTTTATCTTTTGTCAAAGGACTCTTGGAATCAATGTTGAAAAGAATTGTTTCTGTCGGAACCTTGACGCAGTTTTCCAGCTGGGCATACATCATCGGATCGTCAAATTTATCTGCAAAATACTGCACTGCTTTTTTTCCGCCAACGGTACGATTGGAAAGCAAATAAGAAAGCATCTTCAAAAAGTGTGATTTACCGCTTCCAAAAAAGCCGGAGATCCACACACCGATTTTGTCGGTCGGCTGCTCCAGCGAATGCTCATAGTGATTCAAAAAAGTATTGAAATGACGCCGCAGTTCCTTTGTGATGACATATTCGGACAATTCCTGCACCATAGAGCGTTCATCGTCCTGTGCCACTTTAATGACACCGTTGATGTCACGATTGATGTCTGACTTGTAGATATTTCGTAATTGCATGAGAAGTCCTCCCTTAGATCATATTAAAAGCACGATAATAGTTCCCGTCCTGAAATTCATCAAAAAGTGAAAGCTCCTGTCCATTGTATGTACCGGGATAGAGCAGCACAACTGGAATGTCTGAAAAGATATGCTGCAAATTGTCCAGAATATTGTGGGAACGCATAAACGGATAAACCTTTCCCACACCGGTAATCAGCAAAATGTCCCCATGCTCGTGGGGTGCATACTGCATTTTTTTTACAAAATCTTCCGGCGAAATTGCCTTTTGCAGTTGCTTCAAGAGATATTCTGAGCCCTTCTTTTTCTCCATAGATGGAATGCTTTTCAGAATACGCTTTTCCTCACATATTTGCAAGAAAATCCGATATAGATCACATTCTTTCAGATGAAACGACTGATTTCCCGTTTGGATCAGATCCGAAAAAAAACTGGAAACCCGCATTTCTTCCTTGGGATCGTAGCAAAATACATGAATACCGACTTCGTTGGACAATCCATGGTTGCTTAAAAACACCTCATCTGAAAATCTCTTTGTTACTTCGTTCAATTGATAAATAATATGATTCATCGCTATACCCTCAAATAAAACAATTAAATGCAGCAAGTGCATCTGCGTCCCCTTTTTTACGTATTGCCTCGTCCAACTCCGGATAAAGATATACTGGCAGCAGGTTCTGCGACCGCACCGTTTCCAGATAACCACACTCCGCCAAAAACCGCACCAGAACTTGTTTCAGCTTTTTTCGTGTCGATTCGCTCCACCCATTCACAGTGGAAACTTTCTCGGAAAGTTCCATAAAAAACACATTTACATCCTTGGCAGAAAAGTCAAGTTCCTGTGAACGATATTTCTCACCGATCACCTCCGTCATGAAATCGTACACAATGCGATTTTCGCACATGATTGCATAGAGGTTGATCTGCTTTGCAACATCCAGCGAAGCATTTGCCAGATGATATACAAGCTCCGGCGCATTCATGGCATCAATGCGCTTAAAGCAAGTGTTCGTGATGCTTTTTATCATCTTTTCCGTCGGAAACTGAAACAAATTTTCAGTAGATATTACATGATATATTTCGTCACAGCTTTCCCCTTGCAGTATCAATGACGAAACGGTTCGGATTTCGTAAAATAAAAACTGTTCTCTGGTGAGACTGCCACTGTAGTGATTTCCTGCCACTATTTTCACATCCTCCTTAATTCACATAAACATATCAAGAAAGCAATGTTTTTCTCAAAATTGATCCTTTTGAGAAAGGTCAAAGCCGAAAGCAGTTGCTAATATTTTATTCTTGACTTTTTAAGACACTATAATTAAATTTATTATACCATAAAAGACGGCATTTTTCAATGTTGCTTTTATTGGTTTGTGAAAATGTACTATATCTAATTCTAACAATATGGATAAAATGCACATGTCACTGGAGGAATTATGGTTATGGCTGAACAGATTACAAAAAGAAAAGACGGGCGCTTCATGGGGCGATTTATTATCGGGCAGAAAAAAGAGAACCAATGAGCGAGGGAAAGAAGAAT
>NZ_KI260490.1:0-4076 GCF_000468015.1 Ruminococcus callidus ATCC 27760
TCGCCAGACGCTCTTTGTGCGGTATTGCCCTAAACTCAATCGATCTCGACTGCGATCTTCTGATTGTTTTTCGCAGCACCGGAACGCATGATTACACGAATTGCCTTTGCAATGCGTCCCTGCTTGCCGATGACGCGTCCGGTATCCTCCGGTGCAACGTGCAGATGATAAACGATCACGCCTTCTTCATTGGGTGCGTCCTCTGTGATCTGAATGGCAGTCGGGTCTTCCACCAAACCGGCAACGATCACTTTCAACAGTTCCTGCATGTGTCATACCTCCTTGTGAACAACAGTTACGGCAATACCGCACAAAGTCGCCAGACGCTCTTTGTGCGGTATTGTCATGCGATTGCTCCACTGGTCAGCCGTAGCACACAGGATACGGTTCACCGGCGGAGCAATCCTGTTCTGCCATTGCAGAACAACCCCGCACTGGCACTTTCCCTAAGTGTAAAACTTAGAGAACGCCTTCCTTCTTCAGGATCACCTTAACGGTATCGGTCGGCTGTGCACCATTCTTCAGCCAAGTCTTTGCCTTGTCAGCGTCCAGATTAACAACTGTCGGCTCCTTGGTCGGATCATAGTAACCGATCTCCTCGATGAAGCGGCCATCTCTCGGATAACGCTCATCAGCAACAACAATACGATAGAACGGAGCCTTCTTTGCACCCATTCTTCTCAGTCTGATCTTTACTGCCATTTGAAATTCACCTCCGTGTTTATTCTTGACAAATGTCAAATCTATCTCCAGCAGTTTCCTGCGGGATCTCTTATTTCTTCGGCGGCATCAGCCCCGGCGGAACGCCCGGGATACCGCCCTGCAGGCTTTGCAGCTGCTCCGGATTCATGTTTGCCAGACGCTTCATGGCACGGCGGTTCATCTTGCCGCCTTTGCCTGCCTTGCCGCCCAGCTGCTTCATCATCTTCTGCATCTGGTCGAACTGTTTCAGCAGACGGTTCACATCTTCCACCTTGGTGCCGCTTCCGGCAGCAATACGCCGCTTGCGGGAGGGGTTGATGATCGAGGGCTTTGCCCGTTCCGCTTTGGTCATGGACGTAATCATTGCCTCAATGCGGACAAACTGCCGGTCATCGATGTCGGCATCTTTCAGCTTGCTGCCCACGCCGGGGAGCATGCCGATAATGGATTTCAGGGAGCCCATTTTCTGGATCTGCCGCAGCTGTTCCAGCAGGTCGTCCATGTCGAAGCGGTTTTCCTCCAGCTTCTTCGCCATTTTCTCGGCATCTTTCTGGCTGATGGTGTTTTCCGCCTTTTCGATCAGCGTCAGCATATCGCCCATGCCCAGAATGCGGGAAGCCATTCGCTGGGGGTGGAACTGTTCGAATTCGTCCAGCTTTTCGCCCATGCCCACATACTTAATGGGCTTACCGGTGACTGCCAGCACGGACAGTGCCGCACCGCCGCGGGTGTCGGAGTCCAGCTTGGACATCAGCACGCTGTCAATGCCCAGTGCATCATCAAATGCCTTTGCCACGTTGACGGCATCCTGACCTGTCATGGCATCGACCACCAGCATGATCTCGTTGGGGTTGGTCAGTTCTTTCAGATCCTTCAGTTCGTCCATGAGCTCGGTGTCGATGTGCAGACGGCCGGCGGTATCCAGGATCACCACGTCATTGCCGTGATCCTTGGCAAACCGCAGTGCCTCTTTGGCAATGATCCGCGGGTCGATCTGTCCCATTTCAAAGACCTTGACACCGGCACGCTCGCCCACCACCTGCAGCTGGTTGATCGCCGCCGGACGGTAAATATCGCATGCCACCAGCAGCGGATAATGCCCTTCCTTTTTCAGCATCTTCGCCAGCTTGGCGGAATGAGTCGTCTTACCGGAGCCCTGCAAGCCGCACATCATGATGACGCAGGGCGGCTTGGACGGGAACTGGATCCGGGCGTTTTCGTTGCCCATGAGATTGCACAGTTCCTCGTTGACGATCTTGATGACCTGCTGTGCCGGTGTCAGACTGCTGAGCACTTCTTCCCCGACTGCACGTTCGGAAACCTTTTTGACAAAATCCTTGACGACCTTGTAGCTGACATCCGCTTCCAGCAGAGCCATGCGAACTTCCCGCATGGCTTCCTTGACATCACTTTCAGTCAGCTTGCCGTGGGATTTCAGCTTTTTGAACACCTGATTCAATTTTCCGGAAAGTCCCTCAAATGCCATGTGATCTCCTCCCCTGCAAGTTTTTTCAGAGCAGCTCCAGCCCGTGATGTACCGCTTCCATTGCCTCGCGGCAGGCGGTCTGCACCTGCGGCTGGTCTGCCGTCTGTGTCTGGATCGACTGTAACGTCGAGGCGATCGCACTGTAGTTTTCCCGCAGAGCGTTGAACCTCGCCGCAAACTGCAGCTTGTCTTCCATTTCCTGCAAAATCTGTTCGCCACGCTTGATGCCGTCCCGCACCCCCTGACGGGTGATGCCGACGATCTCCGCGATCTCGCTGAGGGACAGGTCTGCACAATAATACAGTTCCGTCAGCCGATACTGATGCGGTGTCAGAAATTCGCCGTAGCAATCCAGCAGCATGGCAAATCGCAAATCCTTGGACATTCCCAGCCGCCTCCTGCCTGTAAAAGTCATCTGCTTTACAAGTATACCCGATTTTCCGCCGCTTGTCAAGCCCTTTTTCTTCGTGAAACTGCACAAATTTGAAATCCCACTTTTTCCGGTTATGCAATATATTTGCTTATTTTTCATGTTTTATTTGCATTCTCCTTGACATTCTCCAAAAATACGCCTATAATAGATAGAAAAGCACAGAACAACACCGCACAAGGCTTGTGCCGTGTTGCCACAGGAATATTCCGGCAGTTCTCGCCGGAAACCGCGAAAGGAATGACAAAAATGACTTTTGATGAAATGTTTGCACAGGCAAAGGCACTGCTGGAAAACGCCAGTGCCAAGGACACCGACACCGCCGTATCGATACAGTTTGATGTTTCCGGTGACGGCTGCGGTGCATTCTATGCAGTAGTTTCCGCAGACAGCGACAAGCTGACCATTGAGCCGTTTGACTATAAGGATCACGATGTACTGGTATCCGCAGATTCCGCTGCCCTGCTGGACGCTCTGCGTACCGCAGAAACCGCTGCACTGGAACTCGCCGGTGAATGGGAAAAGATCGTGGCATTCCGCAGCGTTCTGGATACTCTGCCCAAGCCGAAGAAGGAGGCTGCTCCCAAGGCAAAGGCTCCGGCTGCGAAGAAAGCCCCTGCAAAGCCGGCTGCAAAAAAGGCAGAAGCACCGAAGACTGCTGCGACTGTAAAAAAGACAGAACCGGTAAAGTCTGCTGCAAAAAAACCGGCGACTGCAACCGCAAAGAAGGAAACCGTCAAGGCTGAAGCTCCCAAGGCTGCTGCGGCTGTCAAGACCGAACCGGTAAAGCCGGCAGTGAAAACTGCTTCTGCAACTGCAAAGGTTCCCGCTGCAAAGCCGGCTGCAACCACTGCCAAGACTGCTGCTGCGAAGAACAGCAAAAAGTAAAGGCAATACCGCACAAAGACTCCTCGGGGACGACACCCATCACAAAAAACAGCCGTGACAACACCGTGCAAAGCCGACAGACCGGCTCTGTTCAGCGTTGCCCTCAGAGAAAGGAGTCCTTGAAATGCCGCAGATCACCGTAACAGATGAACAGGGAAATTCTTATTTTCCCACCTATCCCAGACGGGCAAGAGGACTTGTCAAAAAAGGGCGGGCAAGATTCATCAGTGCAAATACGATCTGTCTGAACTGTCCGCCGCAGAATCAGGAGGAACAGCAGATGACAGAAAATACAAATACAAGCAGCCTCACAGCTCCCACTGCCGCTGAAATTTTTGCAGAATTGCAGCAGATCCGGCAGGATACCCAGCATCTTTCGCTGGCTCTGGAAAAACTGGAAAAGGTTCCCGCAGACAACAATGCCGATGAGAAGATTTGTCAGGCAAAGATCGACGCGATTGAAGAAGTTGTCGTACAGCGGGAGGAAACCAATCGTTCTCTCATTACGCTGTATGAAAAGCTGTACGATGCGATCCGTTAAGGCAATACCGCACAAAGCTTGTGCGTAAG
>NZ_KI260490.1:4176-12230 GCF_000468015.1 Ruminococcus callidus ATCC 27760
ACGGAAAATCTGCACGCAGATTGCGTACAAAGCCATCAGGCGGGCTTTGTGCTGTATTGCCTTAAGGAAATACCGCACTGACAAAGCCGGCAGGCTGGCTTTATGCGGTGTCGCCTTTACACGCGATCACTATACCAAAACAAAAACCGTTTCGCTTCCGGAACTCTCCGACGGCGAAACGGTTTTTTTGTTTTCTTAAGGAAACACTTATTCCGATTTTGCGGCGGTGTCTGCCGGCTTTTTGCCCACAGAGAAGCACACCCAGAAAATCACTGCCAACAGCAGCACGGCGAACGCCATCCAGCCGAGAAGCACGCCCGTACCCTTTCCGGCGAACATGTCATAATAGCCCTTGAGGTAGATCAGGCAAATCAAGGTCGGCACCACGTATGCCATATACCCCCGCAGCCATGCCGGCAGCTTCGTGCCTGTACCCTCGTTGACTTCTGCCAGAAACTTTTCCCAGCCCCAGCCGTTTTTCCGGACGCAGAACAGCACATAGATCAGCGAACCCAGCGGCAGGATATTATAGGAAACCAAAAAGTCCTCCAGATCCATCACGCTGGAGCCGTCCCCGAAGGGCTGGAAGCCGGACAGCAGATTGAAGCCCAGAATTGCCGGCAGGGACAGCACGAAGATCAGCACCAGATTCACCAGCAGCGATTTCTTTCGTGTCCAGCTGCCCAGTTCCACGGTCATGGTGATGATGTTTTCAAACACGGCAATGACGGTGGAGAGAGCGGCAAAGGACATGAACACGAAGAAGCAGCAGCCCCAGATGCGGCCGCCCACCATGTGTTGGAACACGTTCGGCAGGGTGATGAACAGCAGGGACGGACCGGCATCCGGCTGTACGCCATAGGCAAAGCACGCCGGAATGATGATCAGACCAGCCATAACGGCAACGAAGGTGTCCAGAATTACCACGTTGATCGCTTCGCCGGCGATACGCCGACCTTTTTTCAGATAGCTGCCGAAGATCTCCATTGCACCGATGCCCACGCTCAGGGTGAAGAACGCGTGCGTCATGGCGGCGAATGCCACAGAACCGTAGCCGTTTTCTTTCAGGCGGGAGAAGCTGGGGACGAGGAAATATTTCAGACCCTCGCCTGCTCCTTTCAGCCGGAGTGAGTTCACCACCAGTACCAGCATCAGCACAATGAGCAGCATCATCATGACTTTGGTGATCTTTTCAATGCCGTTTTGCAGTCCCAGAGCACAGATGCCGATACAGAGAACAATGACAATACCGGCAAACAGGATCATCAGTGCCGGACTGTCCAGCATGCGGGAGAAAAAGCCGGACGTTTCTTCGGCGGAAACGGCGGTGATCTTTCCCGAACCGTACAGGAACGCGTAGTAGAGCATCCAGCCGGCAACCATGGTATAGAACATCATCAGCAGATAATTTCCGGCAATGCCGGCGTATTTGGTGATGTGCCAGCGGCTGCCCGGCTGTTCCAGAATGTTCAGTGCCTGTGAAATGCTGCGGCGGCTGCCCCGTCCAATGGCAAATTCGCAGATGACAATGGGCAGTCCCAGCAGAAGCAGACACAGCAGGTAGATGAGCAGAAATGCTCCGCCGCCGTTTTCGCCGCAGATGTACGGGAATTTCCAGACGTTGCCCAGTCCCACGGCACAGCCGGCAGATACCAGAATAAAGCCCAGCCGCGAGTGGAATGTCGCTCGTTTTTTGGATGATGTACTCATATCAGTTCTCCTTTGTCATTCCGCAGTTGCAGAAAATGTGATTGTTATATTATACAACAAGATTGCGTTTTTGTCAATTGCGACGAAAGTGGTAGGTGTTTTGGCAGGTGGGGTGGTGCGGACACGGCGTTCCATGTTCCCCCATTTTACGAAAAAACGCACCCCACAAACGTGAGATGCGTTTTCCGGCAGAGAACATCTGCCGAGTTACTTCTTCCACATCAGCGTGCCGTCCTCTGCGTAGACCTCCTGCACCTGATCGGGATCGACCGGTTCCAGAAAACTCATGTACAAAGTCACACGTCCCTCGGCATACGCCTGATCGACATAGACATAGGGCACATGTCCGACGCGGTAGAACAGATTATCCAGATCTTTCCGTTCCTTTTCCACCTGTCTGGTCAAGCCGTCCGGTGTCCGGACATAACCGGTACAAGAGCCATTCAGAATATCGTGTTCATTCACTGTCACATAGCCAAACACCCGTGGCATGGGGTCTGTAGGTTTCCATGTAAAGGAAACACCCCACGGAGAAAGTTCCATGGTCATCGGCGTATCTTTTCCCGTTTCAGAGTCCGTAAATGTAAAACTGTCTGTCACGGTCTTTGTCATGGGATAGTCCAGATCGAATTCCATGCTGATACCGCCCTCGGTCAGAATGTCCGACTTTAACAGGTATACCCGCTCATCATCGTTCTGCCACTTTTCACCGCTGAGATTCCCGTGTTGTATTGCACTCATTTGGTCTAACAGCTCGAAATTTTCTGAAACTTTCTGCCAGTCCTCCGCGGACAAGGGCTTTTTGGTATTGATATCCGCCATAGAATAGCCCAGCCAGTTCCGAATATCCCACATATCATACGTTTCGCCCCAATCCCATGTCAGATAGGCATCAGGTGCATTGGAGCCGGTCAGAAATTTCTCGATCTCCATAGAAACTTTCGGGTGGCTCTTAAAATCGATCTGATCGAGTTCGTTATGGATCGTCACATACCAATGCCCGCTGTCAGAAGCATCATAAATATAGTCTATCTTGCTGGAGCCACCGGTGGCAACATCGCTTTCTATCCAAGGAAATTCCCCGAAAAACCGCGGTGTTTCCGGCAGCTGAAAACCGTTGACACCGGAAAATTCCAGAACGAAGTTGACGGTATGCTCATCTCCAAATACGCCCAGCACCTGACAGTCGATGTCCTCGCATGTGTCCGTCATTTTCACTTCAGGAACGGCATACAGTTCTTCCAGCGTGGACGGATACGAAACGTCTTTTCCAAACACCAGCTGCATCAGCTGGGAAAAGCCGCCGGTTGCCGCTGCCGCGGTGATCGCACTGCCGCTGACCAGCACTGCCGCCGCGATCAGCACCGCCGGAATCCGTCCCATTTTCCAGTGCGGAGCGTGACTTCGTGCCGGCACGCCGGCTGCGGTACATTCTGGTTTTCACGGTGGATTCTTTCATGTGCATTTCGCCGGCAATTTCCCGCACGGACTGGCGGTAGAAATAGAACCGCAGCAGCAGTTCCCGATCCTGTTCCGGCAGCTGTGCCAGCATTTCCTGTACAATGCCCGCCAGTTCCGCCTGCTCTGCCTGTGCCGAAACATCGGTATCATCGGAGATCACTACGTCATCAATGGGCATGGTTTCGGGGCGGTTTTTCCGCAGCCAGTTGTACCCCTTGGAACGGGCAATGCTGGCGAGATAGCCGGTGAGGTGTTCCGTCCGCATCTCGGGAGCGTGGTGCCACAGGGCAAGGAACACGTCTGCGGTGAGTTCCTCCAAATCCTCCTGTGTTGTCTGTCCGCGGGTGACATTCCGCAGGATTGTTCCCACATAGGCGGTATAGCGTTTCATCACCCGTTCCAGCCCGCGGCGGTTCTGTTGTTTCAGCTGTTCCAGCAGCCGTGCATCTTTTCCGGTGTCCTCCGGAGCCGCCGCCGACAGAAGCAGTTCTGCCGGACAGCTTTCCCATGTTGTTGCATGCAGCATCGTGCCGCCTCCTTTCCGGAGAGCATATGCTTAGGGAAACACTCTTGCAGTGTTTCCTTAGATATGCTCTGTGTGGTTTCATATAGATAGACACCGGTCTGTCGGAATTGGTTTCACTTTCGGGGAAATTTTTTGCGGTGCCGCTTTCGTGAAAACCCATGAGAAAACGGTAAGGGCATAGAAGAAAATTACAGCAAGAAACATACATTTCAATTTTTCATACCCCAAACAAAAAGCGGACAGCACTTACACTGTCCGCTTCTTCTTTTTACAGCTGTCGAATCTCCGCATCCGGGATTTCCTCGTCCTCCGGTTTTTCCGGCGGCACGATGTCCCGTATCTCGAACCAGAACGTAGAGCCCTCGCCCAGCTTACTGTTGACACCATAATTATAGTTATGCATCTTCAGGATTTCTTTCACGATAGACAAGCCCAGTCCGGTGCCTACCACTTCCCGCTTATGGTTCTCGGAACGGTAGTACTTATCGAAGATCAGCTTGATCTTGTCCTCCTCGATGCCGTCGCCGGTGTCCCGCACTTCAATTCGCACGCACTGGGGCAGATTCCGCTGCGTGACAAACACCTGTTTGTCCTCCTTGGAGGTGTAATTGATCGCGTTATTGATCAGGTTTCCGATCACGCGGTCGATCTTGCTCTCGTCGCAGCGTACCATGCAGGGCTCGTCCAGCGTCAGATGGATCTGATAGCCCATACGCTCCGACACGCCCTCATAGCGGTGCACGATCTCCGCCATGCACTGGGCGATGTCAAACGTGCTGTAATCCAGCTTCTGTGCTCCGCTTTCCAGCTTGGACAAGTCCAGCATATCGTTGACGATCTGCGTCAGCCGGTCGGTTTCCTCGATGATGATGTTCAGGTGCTGTTCCCGCTTCACCGGATTGTTCCCCGACAGGTCACGAATCATTTCCGCATAGGCTTTCATCATGGTCAGGGGCGTTCGCAGGTCGTGGGAAACGTTGGCGATCAGATCCCGCTGCATCTGGTCTGTCTTGGAAAGCTCATGTGCCGCATAGGTCAGCGTTTCCGCCAGATCGTCCACTTCGGCATAGCCGCCGCCCTCGAACTTCACCGCATAATCCCCGTGTGCCAGCCGCTTGGCGGACTGGGTAATACGGGTAATGGGGGTGGCAATGTGGTTCGCCGCATAGAACGAGATCAGGAACCCGAAGAACACCAGCATAATGGTGATCATCATGGTCTGCCGCTTCAGAATGGACACGGTGGATTCCACCGGCACCAGCGGTGAATTCAGCAGCAGATAGCCCAGCACGCTGCCGTCGTCCTTGCTGTACATGGTACAGCCGTAGACCAGCATTTCATTTTGCAGTGTCGGGTTGGACACCCGCCGGCAGATCGTGCCGGTGCTGCTGTTCTGGAGGTCGATGAGATAGAACAGCGTTCCGCTTTCTTTGCCGTGCAGCAGACACTTGCCGTTATACACACAGTTATAGTACACTTCCCTGCCGTTGGAATTGAGCAGTTCAATGCACATTTCATTTTGCAGCGAGATCTCCTGTGCATCGTCAGAAAAGTCCTCACTGCCATAGTCCGACACCAGCTGCTGTGCCAGTTTTGCCGTGTCGCGGATCTTCATAGACTCATAGAACCATTCCAGAAAGATGATCTGAAACAGCCACATCAGCAGAAATACCACGCACACAAACAGCATAAAAAACAGCCAGATCTTTACGCCGATGCGGAGATTGCGTTCACCGAGATGATGCCGGTGATGCGTCATTTTCCGGATCAAATTTATATCCCATTCCTCTCAAGGTCACAATATCTGAACGATACGGTCCAAGATTGCCGCGAAGCATCTTGATATGCGTATCCACAGTACGGTCGTCCCCGAAGAAATCGTATCCCCAGACTTCTTCCAGCAGCTTATCTCTGGAAAGAGCCAGTCCCTTATTTTTCACCAGATAGAACAGCAGGTCGTATTCCTTTGGCGTCATGGACGCACGCACGCCGTCCACATACACCTCCCGTCCGGCAAGGTCGATCTCCAGCCCGCCGAATTTCAGCCGCTGCTGGGTATCGCCGCCGCCCTGCTTTGCCGCATGGCTCCGTGCCAGAACTGCACGCACCCGTGCCATGAGTTCTCTGGGCGAAAAGGGCTTTACCACATAGTCGTCGATGCCGGTTTCAAAACCGAACAGCTTGTCGTATTCCTCGCCGCGGGCGGACAGCATGATAATGGGAACATCTTTCTGCTTCCGGATCTCCTTGCAGGCGGAATAGCCGTCCAGACGGGGCATCATCACGTCCATGATAATGATGTCATAATCATTTTCCCGACAGAGTGCCACCGCCTCCATGCCGTCCCGTGCTTCGGTCACTTCGAACTCCTCGAACTCCGCGTACTCCCGCACTACGGCACGAATTTTTTCTTCATCGTCTACGATCAACATTTTGCTCATGGGTTCCACCTCCCTAGAAAGGTATGATATGTTTCACGATCGTTCCTGGCTGCTGCGTAAGGCAATATCGCAAAGCACTCTTACTGATTCCGCTTTTTCAGTGCCGCACCGATAAAGGAAGCGAACAGCTTCTGGGGCTTGTTCGGGCGGGACTTGAATTCCGGATGGAACTGTACGCCGATAAACCACGGGTGATCCGGCAGGGAAACGATCTCTACCAGACGTTCGTCCGGAGAAAGTCCGGCGATCTGCAAGCCCTTTTCGGTCAGCTGCTTGCGGAAGTTATTGTTGAATTCAAACCGGTGGCGGTGACGCTCATAGATCAGGTCTTCGCCGTAGATCTGGTGTACCAGACTGCCCGCTGTCAGCTTGCACGGATACAGCCCCAGACGCATGGTGCCGCCCATGTTGGTAATGTCTTTCTGGTCTTCCATGATGTGAATGACACTGTGTGCACCGTCCGGCTCAAACTCGGAGGAGTTTGCGTCCGGAAAACCAGCCACATTGCGTGCAAATTCCACCACTGCCATTTGCATGCCCAGACAGATGCCGAACATGGGCACCTTGTTCAGACGGGCATAGCGAATGGCTTCGATCATGCCTTCGATACCGCGGTCGCCGAAGCCGCCGGGAACGATAATGCCATCGCAGTCCTTCAGCATTTCCGGAGCCGTTTCCCGTGTGATCTTCTCGGAGTCGATCCACTGGATCTTCACTCTGGCATCATTGACAATACCGCCGTGGTGCAGAGCCTCTGCCACAGACAGATATGCGTCCTGCAATGCCACGTACTTGCCCACCAGACCAATGGTCACGTCCTTGTCGGCACGCTTCTGCCGTTCGGTCATGGCAGTCCATTCGGTGAGGTCGGGCTCCCGATTCTCCAGACCAAGATGGTGGCAGACGCTGTCTGTCAGACCTTCGTTCTCCAGCATCATGGGCACTTCGTACAGGGACGGTGCCGTCATGTTCTGGATAATGTCTTCTTCCCGTACATTACAGAACATGCTGATCTTCCGCTTCATATCCTCCGGAATCTCCAGCTCTGTCCGGCAGACTACCACGTGGGGCTGAATGCCGATAGACAGCAGTTCCTTGACGGAGTGCTGTGTGGGCTTGGATTTCAGTTCATTGGAGCCGGCAATATACGGCACCAGTGTCACGTGAATGTACATGGCGTTGCCTCTGCCCACTTCGGTGACGAACTGACGAATCGCTTCCAGAAACGGTGTGCTCTCGATGTCGCCTACGGTACCGCCGATCTCTGTGATGACAACATCTGCGTTGGATTCCTTGCCGACACGATAGATGCGGTCCTTGATCTCGTTGGTGATGTGCGGGATCACCTGCACAGTGCCGCCCAGATAGTCGCCGCGGCGTTCCTTGTTCAGAACGGTCCAGTACACTTTACCGGTGGTAACATTGTTGTTGATCGACAGGCTCTCGTCGATGAAACGCTCGTAGTGACCGAGATCCAGATCGGTTTCTGCACCGTCGTCCGTTACGAATACTTCACCGTGCTGGTACGGGCTCATGGTACCCGGATCCACGTTGATATACGGGTCAAATTTCTGGATCGTGACCTTATAGCCGCGGGCTTTCAGCAGACGACCCAGCGAAGCCGCGGTGATTCCCTTACCCAGTCCGGACACAACGCCGCCGGTGACAAATACATATTTTGGCATATTTAATAATCCTCCCGTTTGTTCGGGCAGTCCTGTACAAAGACTGTGTGCAAAGCCGTCAGGCGGGCTTTGTGCGGTGCTGCCCTTAGGTTCTTTTTCAGAGCCTGCATCATGCAAACATATTGATTCATCTTATTATACCGTATTCCGCCAAAAAAAGCAAGCCCTTATTTTGAGGAAACACTGAATAAAGCTCACCTGACGGCTTTGCACGCAATCTGCGTGCAGATT
>NZ_KI260490.1:12330-20055 GCF_000468015.1 Ruminococcus callidus ATCC 27760
TCTTACGCACAAGCTTTATGCAGTGTTTCCTTTGAAATCCCCTTTTCCCCTGCATCAATCCCGCACAGCCCCACAATTCTCAAAATTTCCGGAAAATTTTCATGAAATGGCTGTATCTACCTGTTATACTAAAACAAATGAGAACAGTTCTCATTAAGAAAGCGATGTGCAGATTTTTGAGGAGGTATTTCCATGCTGAAACCGATTTCCCCTGACAGTTCGATTTTTTACATCGGCGTAGATGACACCACGATTGATTTGTTTGAAAACCAGTACCCCGTTCCCCACGGCGTTTCCTACAATGCCTACGCGATTCGGGACGAAAAGACGGCTCTGCTGGACACCGTAGACCCCCGTGCCACGGAGCAGTGGCTGGAACAGGCGGCGGAAGTGCTGGACGGCACGGCTCCGGATTATCTGGTGATCTCCCACATGGAACCGGATCACGCCGGCAGCATTCAGGCTCTGGCGGAACGCTATCCGGAAATGACACTGGTAGGCTCCGCAAAGGCTCTCGCTATGCTGCCCCAGTTCTTCCGGAATCTCCCCCGGAACCCCACCCTTGCCGTCAAGGAGGGGGACGTGCTGGAACTGGGCACCCACACCCTGCACTTTGTCATGGCACCAATGGTGCACTGGCCGGAAGTCATGGTTTCCTACGAGTCTGCCGAAAAGGTGCTGTTCTCCGCGGACGCATTCGGCAAGTTCGGGGCACTGTGCACGGACGAGCCGTGGACAGACGAAGCACGGCGGTATTTCCTCAACATTGTGGGCAAGTACGGCACACCGGTACAGACTTTACTGAAAAAGGCGGCAAAACTGGACATACAGACCATTTGCCCGCTGCACGGTCCGGTGCTGACCGGCGACCTCGCACCCTATCTGCACCTGTACCAGACGTGGAGCAGCTACACGCCGGAGGAAAAGGGCGTACTGGTGGCACACGCTTCCATTCACGGCAACACTGCCAAAGCGGCGGCGTATCTGGCAGAACAGCTGAAGGCTCTGGGCGAAAAGGTCACAGTCATCGACCTGTGCCGGTGCGACATGGCGGAAGCGGTGGCACAGGCGTTCCGGTATGACCGCATGGTGCTGGCTGCGTCCAGCTATGACGGCGGCGTGTTCCTGCCGATGGAAGAATTCCTGCTCCACCTGCAATATAAGGCATTCCAGAACCGCACCGTCGCACTGGTGGAAAACGGTTCATGGGCACCCTGTGCCGCAAAGAACATGCGGGCAGTGCTGGACACCATGAAGCAGATCACTGTACTGGAGCCGACCGTCACCATTCGCTCCGCCGTCAAGCCGGAGGACGAGGAACACCTGCGGGCACTGGCAGAAGCGGTGCGGCAGGAAGCGTGATGTGCTTCTTTGGGTGAAAGCAGGTCAAGTTCGCTCGTCCTCGCCGCCTAAGGCAATGCACTGCACAATAACAGTCACCCCGCAAAACACAAAAACTGCACAGAGATCCCAACAAAAACGGATCTCTGTGCAGTTTTTTCCTATTGTACCAAAATCATTTTCGCATCGCACTTTCGCAGGGCGACCACGCCGCCGCGAACCGCGTATGCGGTAGGATCTCCGCCACCGGCGGTGTGCAGACAGCGGACGGCTGTGCCGGTGATCCAGCCCAGATCCTGTAACCGCTGCCGGATCGCCCCGTGCAGATACATACTGGTAATCACCGCCGTTTCGCCGTATGCCAGCGTGTGCAGCGGTCGGACAGGTTTTTCTGAAGGCATTGCTTTCTCCTCCTGTTCCTATCCTATGCAGACACACCGCGGAATGTTACGGCAATACCGCACAATCTTTGTGCGGTATTGCCTTACTCCGCCAGTGCTTCCTGATAATACGCCCGCAGCTGCATCATTCTGTCCTTGTCAGAAAATGACGTTGCTGCGGCACGGTTGTGGGCACCCATTTGCCGGCGGAGCAGCTTATTCTCTGCCAGCTGTGCAATGGCATCTGCACAGCCTGTGACCAGATCGCCTTTCAGGCAAAAGGCACTCTCACCCTTTTCGGCGTAGACCTTTGTACCGTGGTTCCGGACGGTGATCAGCGGCAGACCGGCTGCCATGGCTTCCAGTGCCGCCATGCCGCAGCCCTCCCGACGGGACGGCATACAGAAAATATCCGCCGCCCCCAGCAGGTCGGGAATATCCGTGCGGTAGCCCAGCAGGTGCACCCGTTCTTCCAGATGCAGTTTTTCCGTCAGCTTCTGCAAAAACACCATATCCGGCCCCTCGCCGCAGATGACGTAGTGCAGCTGTTCCTGTGTCCGCAGCCGTGTCATTGCCTGCATCACCACCCGCAGCCGCTTCTGCATGCGAAGTGTTCCCACAGACAGCAGCACGGTGGCTTCCTGCGGAATGTGCAGTTCCCGCAGTATGTCCTCTCTGGTGCGGGCAGGGGTGGCGTACTTGTCGCAGTCCAGCCCCACGTCCGGCAGTTCGGTCACCTGTTCCAGATTCAGGTGCTTTCTGGCATAGGCGGCATCTTCCGGACAGACAGCGAAAAAGCGGCTGGTCTGTTTCCGGTATTTTCGCTCCACTGCCGAGAACCACAGCCGTTCTGCCAGCAGGCAGCCGTGGAAAATGCGGAAATCGTGGGCAGTATAGAACACCGGTATTTGCAGTTCCTGTGCGGCACGGCGACCATACCAGCCGGCAATGGTGCCGCGGCAGTGCAGCAGATCGGGCTGGAGTTCTTTCAGAAGCGGCACCAGCTTTTCATAGGCGGCATGGTTCCGGCGAACGGCTCCCGCACTGTCTGAAAAGGGCAGGTCATGCCAGTGCAGCTGGGGGAACATCTGGTTGTACTCCTGCAGGGCTGCCTGCGAGATGTTGCCTTCCTGCATGTTGCAGACCATGTGGATCTCACAGCCCAGCGTCTGGAGGGCAGTGAGATCATATTTTGTAAACTGCACCAGCGTTGCCGCCGCCGCAGCGAGAAAAACCACACGTTTCATGAAGTAAAGTCCTTTCGTTTCCTTTTGAGAATATTCCTATTATAACACAATTTTATAGAAAAGTCTATAGGCAACACGAAAATCAATTTTCATTTTCAAGGGAGGCTTATTTGCTGCAACTTATTTGCAGCAATATAAAATTTTAGCTGTTGCAACAATAGCAGCTACGCCGTCAAAAACAAAAAACGCCCCGGGGTGAGGGACGTTTTTTGCTATGATATAGGGATTATTGGGGATTTGTCCACTTCGCATCGGGGTGTACGCGAAGTGGTTCAGAGGATGTTACATGCTCTCTTTGAGCATGGTTTTAGTATACACGCCCAATGTGTTCGTTTCGTGAAACCATGCTGAAAAACCGCTGAAAACCACAAGGACGTTTTTTCACACAAAATAGACTTCGTGTCGATTTCCAGAACTTCCCTTGATTTTTGTGGATATTAGACAGATTCCGCCTGCCCGTTCACAGCAAACCGCCAAAAATTTCGCCTGCACCGGCGTTCTGCCCCCAAATTGCAATTTTCCTCTTGCTATTTGTTTCGAAATGTGTTACAATAAAAGTGTCAAAAATCAAGCGGATTCGAACACGCTTTTTGTGTATTCAGACGAAAAAGCATGGGAAAGTGCCCATGCTGTCATGGAACAATAGGAGGTAATATCACACATGAATATTCCGGAACTGTTACAGCAGCTGACACTGGAAGAAAAGGCAAGCCTTTGTTCCGGCGGCGACTTTTGGCATACCAAGGCCATCGAACGGCTGGGAATCCCCGCCATGATGATGAGCGACGGGCCTCACGGTCTGCGAAAGCAGGACGAAACCGGCGACCACATGGGCATCAACGACAGCATCAAGGCGGTCTGCTTCCCTGCGGGCTGTGCCACCGCGTCCTCTTTTGACCGCGGTCTGGTGGAACGCATGGGCAAGGCTCTGGGCAACGAGTGTCAGGCGGAAAATGTCGGCGTTCTGCTGGGGCCGGCAGTCAACATCAAGCGTTCGCCCCTGTGCGGCAGAAACTTCGAGTACTACTCGGAAGATCCCTACGTTGCCGGCGAAATGGCAGCATCGTTCATTCAGGGCGTACAGAGCCAGCAGGTGGGCACCAGCATCAAGCACTTTTATGCCAACAATCAGGAACACCGCCGCATGAGCAGCTCCTCCGAGATGAGCGAACGCACGGCACGGGAAATCTACCTCGCCGCCTTTGAACGTCCCGTTCGCAAGGCGAAGCCGTGGACGGTGATGTGTGCCTATAACCGCATCAACGGAGTCTATGCCGCCGAAAACAAAGAAGCCCTCACGGACATTCTGCGGGGCGAGTGGAATTTCCACGGCTTTGTGGTCAGCGACTGGGGTGCCGTCAACGACCGCGTGGCTGACCTGGAATCCGGCATGGATCTGGAAATGCCCTCCTCTTTCGGCATGCGGGATGCAGAAATCGTCAAGGCGGTTCGCTGCGGCAGACTGCCGGAAGCCGTACTGGACAGAGCCGTCACCCGTATCCTGCGAATTGTCCAGCGGTATCTGGACGGACGGAATCCTGATGCAGTATTCGACCGCGATGCAGACCACGAACTGGCACGGGAAATCGCGTCCCAGTGCATGGTGCTGCTGAAAAACGAAGACCATATCCTGCCGCTTTCGAAAACCGAAACCGCTGCCTTTATCGGCAAGTTTGCGGAAAGCCCCCGTTTTCAGGGCGGCGGCAGTTCTCATATCAACTGCCACAAGGTGGAGTCTGCACTGGAAATGGCGGCAGACTACCCCGTCCTCTACGCCAAGGGCTATGAAACCTCGGACGATGTGGTACGGGAAGACCTGATGGCAGAGGCAGTGGCTGCGGCAAAGGCGGCAAAAGTCGCCGTGGTATTTGCCGGCCTGCCGGACACCTTTGAGTCCGAGGGCTACGATCGGGAGCACATGCGGCTGCCGGACTGCCAGAATGCCCTGATCGAAGCCGTGGCAGAGGCAAACCCCAACACAGTCGTTGTCCTGCACGGCGGCTCGCCGGTGGAAATGCCGTGGCTGCATCAGGTCAGGGGTGTACTGGAAGCGTACCTCTGCGGGCAGGCAGTGGGCGGTGCCACGGTGCAGATCCTGTACGGCGATGTCAACCCCAGCGGACATCTGGCGGAAACGTTCCCCATAAAGCTGGAGGACAACCCGTCCTATGTGGCATATCAGGGCGAGGGTGACGTGACCGAATATCGGGAAGGCGTTTTCGTGGGATACCGGTACTACACCACCAAGAAAATGCCGGTGCTGTTCCCCTTTGGATTCGGACTGAGCTATACCACCTTTGCCGTTTCCAATCTGCGGACGGCACAGGACGAGTACCAGTCCCATGATGTCATCACCGTTTCTGTGGACGTGACCAACACCGGCGACCGTGCCGGAAAAGAAGTGGTACAGCTGTATGTACTGCCCCAGACCAAGACCGACTCGGTACAGCGTCCGGTGCAGGAGCTGCGGGACTTCGAAAAGGTGGAACTGGCTCCCCACGAAACCAAAACGGTGACATTCACCCTCCACGCCAACAGTGCGTTTGCCTACTACTGTACCCAGAAAAAACGCTGGGTGGTAGAAACCGGCAAGTATCTGCTGGCAGTGGGCAACTCCTCCGACCACCTGACTACAGAAAAAATGCTTACCATTCACGGGGAGAAAGCACTCCCCGCGGAGATCACACTGAACACGACCATAGGCGACGTGCTGCGGATTCCCCATGCGGACAAGGAACTGGAAAAATACGCCGGTGCATTCGGCATTTCCAGCGGTTCTTCCGATGAAAACGCCATGGGCGAAAGCACCGCAGACATGATGGAAGCCATGATGAAATATATGCCGATCCGCGGTCTGCTCTCTTTTGGCGGCGGTGAGGTTTCTATTGCCGAGTGCAAGGCACTCGTGGAAAAGCTGAACGTCCTATTGGAAAACGCAAATTTGAACAATAGGAGCGAATGACATCTTCTCCACCTTTCATTTGTCAGACGGCACATATCGGGGCAACGACCGGTATGTGCCGTTTGCTATGGCATCGCACCACAGACGGCACCGCAGATTGCAGAACACCGTCACCGACAGTACCGCTTTCGGCAGCACCCACGGAATCGTCACCAGCGGCAGCATTTGCAGGGCATACCACCCCAGCAGTGCCAGCAGTTCCCGCCGACCGCCGTGCATGATCTGCATGGCGGCAGCGGGCACTTTCCAAGGCGGCAGTTCCGGACGGGCAAAGCAGACAAAGGGCACACACCACAACCCCAGACAGACATAGACCCAGCCCAGCAGACACAGCACCCCCAGCACCAACAGCTGCACCGCCCAGAACAGATACGGAGCACCCTCTGTGCGGTGGGCGGCGGTTTGCCCCAGCTGGTATGCCCCGAACAGGCAGAGCGTCACGGTTTGCAGCAGCAGCGTCCGCAGCAGGGTGTTCTGCAACGCCAGCACTAGTCGTTTTCCGGTTCCTGCCGGACGGCAGCGGGGCAGCAGGGATACGGCTCCGGTACAGTGATACCACAGCCGCCAGCGGCAGACCGTCCACGCCAGCCACGCCGGCACCAGCCAGCATGCCTGCACTATCCGCCACAGCACTGCCTGCTCCGTGAGCAGAGATGCCGGCGGAGTGTCCTGTATTCGGAGCAGCAGTGCCGCTGCGAAAAGTTCCAGCAGCCACAGGAGCACGCCCAGCAGCACCACGCCCCAGCACTCCCAGAACAAATGCCGGTGGGTGCGGAGCGTCTGGGCGGAAAAGCTTTGGTTCTGACGAATCTGCATGACAATTCCTCTCTATGGAAACACTGCATCAGTGCGGTGTTACCTTACGAATTCTACTACGCCTATTTTTCCCCCGATTTTCATTTTTATGCGAAAGGACGTGGTTTCTTTGGCTGAACTCCGGTTCACCATGCATCTCCCCCAGCCCATGACCGCGGAGCAGTTTCTCCGGCGGCACAAGGGTGTTTCCCACCGTATGCTGGTACGGCTGAAGCGGCTCCCCAACGGCATCTGCTGCAACGGCAGACAGATCCGCACCATTGACATGGTACAGTTCGGGGACGAGATCGTGCTTACCGACTGCGAAGTTCCCTCCACCCTCGCCCCCTCTGCGGCAGCCGTCCCTGTGCTGGGAGAAACAGATTCCTACATTGTCTACAACAAGCCTGCCGGCATGCCGGTGCACCCCTCACAGGGACACCACGGGGACACGCTGGGGAACGTCTTTGCGGCACAGTTTCCGCAGCTGCCCTTTCGTCCGGTATACCGGCTGGACAGCGACACCAGCGGCATCTGTCTGATTGCCAAGTCCGCCTACGCCGCAGGACAGCTACAGGGCAGCACCCGAAAGACCTATCTGGCACTGGTCTGCGGGGAACTTTCCACCGGCGGCACGGTAGATGCTCCCATTGGCAGAGCAGAGGGTTCCGTGCTGTGCCGGTGTGTCCGTCCGGAGGGCAAGCCTGCAGTGACGCATTACACGCCGCTGCGGAGCGACGGCACCTACACGCTGCTTTCCCTGCGGCTGGAAACGGGACGCACCCACCAGATACGGGTACACATGGCATATCTGGGGTATCCTCTCGCCGGCGACCGGCTGTACGGCACCAGTTCCGAACAGTTTCCCCACCACATGCTGCACTGCGATTCGCTGGAATTCTCCGATCCCGAAACAGGAGAATGCCGGCAGTTTTCAGCGGCGTGTCCGTGGAATTCATGCATGTGAATAAAGGCAATACCGCACAAAGAGCGTCTGGCG
>NZ_KI260491.1 GCF_000468015.1 Ruminococcus callidus ATCC 27760
CAAGGAGGCGATGCAAATGCAGAAAAAAACCAGGCGATTTGAGAGAACGGCGGCATCGGTGTGCAAGGAATATGCCATTCTGACGCTGGCAACACTGGTGATGTCCGCAGGAACCTATCTTTTCAAATTCCCAAACAACTTTTCCTTTGGTGGCGTTACCGGTCTGGCAGTGGTGCTGAGTGCTGTTTCACCGCTGTCTGCGGGAACGTACAATTTTATCATCAACATGGCACTGCTGGTGCTGGGATTTCTGTTTCTGGGGAAAGGCTTTGGCGTAAAGACGGTGTATATCAGCGTTCTGATGTCTGTGGCACTGTCTGCGGCAGAAAAGCTGTTTCCCATGTCCGGACCGCTGACTGACCAGCCGGTTCTGGAACTGATTTTTGCCATTGCCATTCCGGGCATCAGCTCCGCAATCATGTTTAACATGGGTGCCTCCAGCGGCGGCACGGACATTGTCGCCATGATCCTGAAAAAGTATACCTCTATGAATATCGGGACCGCTTTGCTGGCGGTGGACCTGCTGATTGCCGTTTCAGCCTGCTTTGTGTTCGATATTACCACCGGTCTGTTTTCCCTGTGCGGCTTGTTTACGAAAACCATTGTCATTGATACCGCCATTGAAAA
>NZ_KI260492.1 GCF_000468015.1 Ruminococcus callidus ATCC 27760
AAAGTCGCCAGATGCTCTTTGTGCGGTATTGCCTCAGTGTTTCTTTTATATTGATAAAAGCTGTACTCAGCAATTCGGGTGTTCTTTGAGATATGCCTGTACCGTTTTCAGCAGTTTTTCACTGCACTGTTCTACAGAGCAGCCGGTGAAATCTACAGTGAGGTCTGCGTACTTCTCGTACAGCGGGCAGCGTTCCTCATAGAGGTCTTCCAGTGTGGTGCAGCCGCTGTGGCAGACAACGCCCCGTGTGACCAGATTGCCGACACGCTGTGCCAGTACGTCCAGCTGGTGGTGCAGATAGATTACAATGCCGGTGGATTTCAGATACTGCATGGCATCATCACTGTAAACAGCACTGCCGCCGGTGGAGATCACTGCCTGATTGGTGTAGATCGACTGGAGAACTTTTCCCTCCAGTGTGATGAATCCTTCTGTGCCGTATTCGTCGATCAGTTCCATCAGCGGTTTGTGATAGGTTTGGATAATGACATCGTCGGTGTCGATAAAGTGATAGGAAAGCCCCGCCGCCAATGTTTTTCCAAATGTTGTTTTTCCGGAACCCGGCATTCCGATCAGTGTGATGTTATGCATACTGCAATGCTCCTTTTCGATTGGAATTTTCGCTTTTCGTGAAGTGTCTTTTCTATTTTAACATATCGATTACAAAAAAGCAAGTCATATCCGAAAATCTGACTGAAAAAATCGCAATCGCGGAACAACAGCAAAAAATGTTTCTGACTTTTCCGATTTGGTTTGAAAACATGCACAAAAACGTTTATATAATTACGATAAATATCGTTGAATTCGTTATAATTTTATGCTATAATAAAGGAAACACTGCATAAAGCCCGCCTGACGGCTTTGCACGCAATCTGCGTGCAGATTTTTCGTCATATTGCCCAGAAATCTCTTGCCAGACATACAGTATGCCTGCGGAATTTCTGAGCAATCTGCCGAAAAATCTGACGACGCATCTTACCACAAGCTTTGCTCGGTGTTTCTTAAAAGAAAAAGAAGGCGGGATGCATGGGGCGTTTCGCGGTAAGACCTGGGGAAACACTGAATACAGGAGATGGAGGAAAATGAAAAATCAACAGTATCATTATTTGTGTCTGATCGAGGAATTGCGGAAGCGGCTGCAAAACGGACAGCTGCATGCCGGCGATGTGCTGCCCTCGGAACAGGAATGGGCAGAAGCTCTGTCTATCAAAAAGCGGGATGTGCGTCCGATTCTAAAGAATTTGGAAATGACCGGTGTGCTGTCCTGTTCCAAAGAGGGGGAGATGACACTTTCTAAAGATATGTCCGACAGCATGGAGGAACTGCTGCATGTGATGTTTCTGATACAAAAAATTTCACCCTATGAGGTGTGTCAGATGCGGCGGGCAATGGAGTTGTCGGCATTTCCTATGGTATTTGCCAGACGGGAACGGCTGGATCTGGACGAATTGAAAAACTTGCTGGACGAATTCCGATACGGCAACGGACTGGATAGTATTCGTGCTGATGAAGAAATGCACCGCTGGCTGATCAAGGCTTCAGGAAATCGGCTCATGGAATGTGTGATGCAGGGCATCTGGGATATTTGTTCTGCACAGATCAACCTGATCTTGTCAGACAGCACGGAAAAACTGCGGCAGAAGCAGGCAACCATTCATGAAAAGATTTATAAGAGCCTGATGATCGGTGATCTGAAAATGGGCATGGGAGCGTTGCAGACCCACTATGATATTATTGAACAGGCATTGGCAGATCAGTCACTGTATGACCTTAGTTCTATTGCGTGAGTGTTTTGTGTCGGTGCAGGGGAGGCTGATATGAATTTATTTTTGACATTGGCGTTTTTATTTTTGATCGGAAGTGTCCTCGGCTGGGGACTGGAGGTAATATTCCGTCGGTTCTTTTCAGCACACCACTGGGTGAATCCGGGATTTCTGGTAGGGCCGTATTTGCCGCTGTATGGCTCCAGTTTGTGTGTGCTGTACCTGCTGGCGATGCTGGAACCGCTGATGCCGGTGGAAAATCCGTTGCTGAAAAAGCTCCTGCTCTTTGTGGTCATGGCATTGGCAATCACAGCACTGGAATATGTGGCAGGGCTGATCTTTATCCGCGGCATGAAAATCAAGCTGTGGGATTATTCTGACCGTTGGGGCAATATCCAGGGCATTATCTGTCCGTTGTTTACATTTTTCTGGATGGTGCTCAGTGCAGTGTACTATTTTCTGATCCACCCGCACATTTTGAATGCGTTGCACTGGCTGGCAGAAAATCTGGCGTTTTCGTTCGGCATCGGTTTTTTCTATGGGGTTTTTCTCATCGATGTAGGATATTCCACACACCTGATGGTAAAGATCCGCGAATTTGCGAAAGAAACCAATATCGTGGTACGGGTGGAAGAACTGCGGGAGGACATTCACGATGCCCTGCAAAAGAAAAATGTACGTCGGTTCTTCTTTCCCATGCATGGCGGTGTGCCGGTGCGGGAAATGCTGGATCAGTACGTGAAGCAGCATTTCTCACGGGAAAAATCGCAGGGGAAGTGGATTCGCCTGCCCGTGAAAAAAGCCCGAAAGCAAAAAGATACCCAAAAGAGATAAGGCAATACTACACAAAGATTGTGCGACAGATGCTCTTTGTGCGGTATTGCCATAAGAATTAAACAGCCCGACAGTTTCTCTTGCTGAAACTGTCGGGCTGTTTGTGTGCAGGATCAATCTTCTTCCGGAGCCGTCTGCTTTCGGCTGCGTCTGCGGCTTTCCGATTCTACCGGCAGCACATCCTCGAACATGGCATAGAACTTCATAGGAATAAAGCGGTCCATGTGGCACTTGCCGAAGAACCATTTCCGATAGCTGCACTGTTTGATGATGTCCTCGAAGAACGTGTGAATTTCCAGACGCTGCTGCATATCGACACCAAGGCAGTCTTTCAGAGAAGCCGGCGGTTCGTGGGTGATGATGTAGTCCACCTGTGCATTGTGCTCGTTCAGGTTGTGAATGGCACGGCGAATCTCTGCATGCGTGGGTTGTTCCCGCTGCCACCAGTTCCGACCTTGCCGGAACTCGAAGTCCTGACTGTGTCCGCCGCCGAATGTGAAGTAAGTGCGGTCGTCAATGGTGAAGATCTCGCCACGCATCATGTGGAAAATGTTCGGGGCAATGAGATGTGCCCTGCCGCCACGCCAGCGGACAGTCCGGAAGCTTTGTTCCAGAATGTCAAAGTTTTCGTGGCAGCCGTCTACAAAGGCAATGGTAAACGGCATTTCCCGCAGCTTTTTCAGATTTTGCTTTTCCTGACGGGAACCGTCCCAGATAAACCCGAAGTCGCCGCAGACGATCAGAACATCGCCGGCTTTCATTTTTTTGAAAATGGGATTTTTGAAACGGGACAGATCTCCGTGCATGTCACCTGTGATATATACCAAAAGGAAGCCCTCCTTAAAAAGTGAAATCAAATTTCATGCTCTGGTGTTTATTTTTGCATGATTTTCAGTTACATAGATTATTTTATCATATTTTCCGTGAAAGGTAAATAAATTTTCGAAAAAAGTCTTTTCGAATCGGATTTTTTTTGTTATAATAAGAATGTGGAGTTTGAAAACTTTCACGAATAAAGAATTTTCGGGAGGATTGCATCTTATGCACTTGTTCCATTTGATAAAACGACTGCGTGCCGCATTGGCGATCGGCATTGTTGCCGCGGTACTGCTGTGCGGAAACGCACTTTCTGTACAGGCTTATACCTTTACACCGGACGCAACGATCCACAGTCAGGCGGCGATCCTGTACAATCAGGATACCCAACAGATACTCTATGAAAAAAATGCTGACCAGCAGCAGATGCCCGGTCATCTGGTGCAGATCATGACTGCCATTGTGGTGCTGCAAAACTGCACTGATCTGGACGGCACAACGATCACTGCCAGTGATGAACTGTATAAAACGCTGTACAGCTATGACGAACCAGACGACCTGCGGTATGCGGACATTGACAACGGCGATACATTGACCGTGCGGGAATACCTCTATGCCATGATGCTGACTTCGTCCTGTGAAGCTTCTCTGATTCTGGCGAACCAGTTCGGGGACGGCAGCATTGACGGATTTGTCACCAAGATGAACGACACCGCCGCTGAAATTGGCTGTACCGCTACCACGTTCGCCAACCCTACCGGACTGTACGATACCAGACAACAGACCACGGCACGGGATATGCTGACGATCACCAACTACGCTCTCTCGCTGGACGGCTTTGAGGAAATTGCAACAGCCACTGCATTTACTCCCACCACTGCCAATCCGGCAAACCACCCTGACGCTTCCGCATGGAACTGGACACAGGCAAATTCCATGACGCTGGAGGACAGCTCCTATTATTACGAGGGTGCCAAGGGTATCAAGACCGGCAACCTGAGCAAGACCGGACGGAGCATCATCACCGAGGCAACGCGGGACGAGAACACATATCTGGTAATTCTGCTGAACGCACCCTTTGAAGATGCGGACGGAAAATTGCAGTACTATCATCTGGACGATGCCACATCGCTGCTGAACTGGGCATTTCGTTCCTTTGCCTATACCACGCTGCTGGAGAGCAGTGAGGAAACCGCAGAGGTGGAAGTGATGAACTCCGACGGGAACTCCTATGTGCTGGTGCACCCAAAGACAGACTGCGTTTTGCTGTGGTGCAAGAGTGTGGATATTACTGCGGTACAGACCGTTATTCATCTGGACAAAAATGTCATGGCACCAGTGAAAAAAGGGGACGAACTGGGAATGATGGAACTGAAATTTTCCGGAGAAACTATTGCGGAGGTGCCGCTTGTGGCGGTGTCTGATGTCAGCCGTTCCTTTACCAAGTTTAACGCCTATGCTTTGAAAAATTTCCCCAATTCACCGTGGTTCCGCAACGGCATCATTGCCGGATTTGTGCTGACTGCCCTGTATATCGGTTTGTGTATCTACGCTTCCTATCGTGCCAAGAAAAACGTGACACCGGAGGATCCGATTCATCTGGTGCCCCATGCAACCGAATTCCATGACCGTCCGCGGCAGAACTGGAAACGTTCTGATACTGTATTCTATCACGGTCCGGAGTCCAGACAAACAGACCGGACATCTGCACCGCAGGAGAACGAACAGGAAAAAGAACTGACAGGTTCTCACCGGAAGTAGGGGATAACATGAAGATAGCCATTGCACAAGCAGAGATCATATTTGAGCAGCCGGAGGAAAATCTGGCGAATGCCGCCGCGTGGATCGCACAGGCAGCAGCGGCACAGGCGGACTGTATTGTCTTTCCGGAGATGAGTTTCACAGGCTTTTCCATGCAGGTGGAGAAGATCGCGGGATATGCCCCGAAAATCCATGAGAAAATGCGGCAGCTGGCAGTGCAGTGCGGTATTGCGATCGGATACGGCTGGACTTCAAAGAAGCAGCACGGAAAAGGCGAAAACCACTATACCCTGCTGGACAAAAACGGCGGTGTGCTGTCGGATTATGTGAAGATACACCCGTTTTCCTACGGCGGGGAAGACCGGTTCTACCACAGCGGCGAGAAGCTTACCAGTGCTGTGCTGGGAGAGTTTTCCGTGGGAACGCTGATCTGCTATGACCTGCGGTTTCCGGAAGTGTTTCGGGCAGCAGCACAGAAAAACCGTTTGCTGCTGGTACCGGCAAACTGGCTGCATCAGCGGACGGCTCACTGGCGGATTCTGCTGCGGGCAAGGGCGATCGAAAATCAGGTCTATGTGCTGGGTGTCAACTGCGTGGGGCGGCAGCAGTCTTACACATTCGACGGGCAGAGTTGTCTGGTGAATCCGGAGGGAGAGCTGCTGTGTACCTGCGGCGGCGAGAAACAGCTTGTCTATGTGACCATTGCCGACGATACCGAACAATTCCGGCAGGCATTTCCCACCTGTCGGGACGTGAAAATCTCCCTCTATCGAAAGCTGTATGAAGATATTTTTTAAAGGCAATACCGCACAAAGCCCGCCTGACGGCTTTGTGCGGTATTGCCTAAATTACATGAGAAAAAGCCCGGTGCGTTATAAGAAATACGCACTGGGCTTTTGCATTTGCAGCAGCTTTTTTCAGTGTTCCGGATAAGTCACTTCCATGGCTTTCTGGAAAAAGGCATGCATTTCCGGAAATTTGTCCCGAATCCGCATCGGCTTGATCTTCGTGTCTGTGAAGCAGTGGGAAGAAGTGGCAACCGCACAGAGCTGTCCGGTTTCGATACAGACAATGTCATACCGCAGTTCCAGCTTAAAGCCGTTGTACTTGGTGATGTAAGAGTATACAGCAAGATGTTCGCCGAAGTGCAGGGAGTGCTTGTACTCACAGGTAACGCCCAGAACCGGCAGCATAATGCCCTGTTCTTCCATGCGGCTGTAGCCGATGCCGATCTTCTCCATAAAGTCTACGCGGGCTTCTTCTGCCATGTGAATGTAGTTGGAGTGGTTTACGATGTCCATGCGGTCTGTTTCATGGTAAAAGACCATGCGGGTATATGGTGTAATTTCCATAACAGGAACTTCCTTTCTGTTATAGGCGGCATTATGCAATGTTGCCTATATGGGAATCATTTGAATATAGTTTTAGTATAACACAATTTCTTCGGCTTTGCTGTTTTTTTTTGTGAACACAGCGTTAAATACAGAAAAGCACCGTAGAGGTTCTCCTATTTTTTTCACGGGCACTATTGCAATTTGTCACTTTTTCGGGTATAATATAAGGTACGATATTTGGTTTCAGGAAGCAGGAGGAACAAGATGAAGAAGTGGCAGATTCATCAGCCGTCAGAAGAAGCGGCAAAACAGATTCGCAGCAGCAGCGATCTGTCCATGCTGTGTGCACAGGTTCTGGCGGCACGCGGTATGCATAATGTGCAGGAAGCGGCGGCGTTTTTACAGTGTGACGGACTGGCGGATCCGTTTCTGACAGCGGACATGGAGGCTGCTGCGGCATGCATCAACACGGCTCTGGACGACGGCAGCCGCATCTGCATCTACGGCGACTATGACTGTGACGGTGTGACTGCCACGGTGATCCTGTACTCTTACTTGCTGGAAATGGGTGCCGATGTGACCTATCGCATTCCGGAACGGGACGAGGGATACGGTCTGAATGTGGACGCTGTCCACGCCATGCACGAGGACGGCGTGGAACTGATCGTGACGGTGGACAACGGTATCACAGCCATTGCGGAAGCGGAACTGATCGCGGATCTGGGCATGACGCTGGTGATTACTGACCACCACCAGCCGTTGGAAACGCTGCCGAAAGCGGCGGCAATCGTAGATGCACACCGTGCAGATGACACATCTCCGTTCCATGATCTGTGCGGTGCCGGTGTGGCATTGAAACTGGTGGCGGCACTGGACGGCGGCGATACGGCAATGGCGTTGGAGCAGTTCGGCGAACTGGCGGCAATTGCGACGATTGCAGACGTGGTGAATTTATCCGGCGAAAACCGCTATCTGGTACAGCTGGGGCTGCGGCTTCTGGCGAATACGGAACGTGTGGGGCTGCTGGCACTGCTGGAAAAAAGCGGACTGCTGGGAAAGAGTTTCACTTCTACCTCAGTCGCGTTTGGCATTGCACCGCGTATCAATGCTGCCGGACGGTTCGGCTCACCCAAAACGGCTGTGGAACTGCTTCTCTGTGAAGACCCAGATGAAGCGGCAGAATTGGCAGAGGAACTGGAACGCCGCAATCAGGCACGCAAGGCAGAGGAAGTTCGCATTCTGGAAGAAATTGCAGAGCAAGCGGCAGAGAATCCCCGGCTTCTGAAAGAACGGGTGCTGGTGTTTGCCGGAGAGGGCTGGCATCATGGTGTCATCGGCATTGCGGCTTCCCGACTAGAAGAACAGTTCGGAAAGCCAACGATTCTGATTACCCTTGAGGGCGACCGTGCCCGCGGCTCCATGCGTTCCTTTGGTGCGTTTTCTGCGTTTCGCTGCCTGCACGCGTGTCGGGAATTGCTGTCACGCTATGGCGGTCACCCCGGTGCAGGCGGATTTTCTTTGCCGACCGAGCATGTAGAGCGATTCCGGCAGGCGGTACAGCAATACGCCAAGGAGTCCAATCCGGTCATGCCGGTTCTGACACTGGAGGCGGATAAGCTGCTGATGCCGCAGGAGATCACCATGGAGAACATCACCGGACTGGAGGCACTGGCACCGTTTGGCGAAGGCAATCCGGTGCCGGTATTTGCCATTTGCCACGCGGTTCTGCAAAGTGTCCTGCCACTGTCCGGCGGAACGCACTCCAAGCTGAAAATCACCTACGGCGGCATGGCAATGGATCTGCTGCTGTTCCGGACTAGGCCGGAAGAAGTGATGCTGAAAACTGGCGATGTGTGCGATTTTCTGATCAACATAGAGGTCGGCAGTTTTCAGGGCAGACCGCAGCTTTCTGTGATTGTCAAGGACTATCGGAAAAGCGGTCTGAAACAGGCAAAGTATTTTGCCGCGGAAAATACATACGAACAATATTGCCGGCATGAGGAATTGCAGCCCAGCTTTTATCCGGCAATCACACCGACGCGGGACGTGCTGGTGCAGATCTACCAGCGGATCCCGCAGACAGATACCACCTTTGACGGACTGTTCGGCGGCATGCAGGATCTGCCGCAGATGAACTATTGCAAGTTCCGTCTGGCATTGGATATTTTTTCAGAATTGGGATTGGTACAGCAGGATCTTTGGACACGGCAGGTGCACCGGAAACCGGTTTCGGCAAAGGTGGATCTGCAGCAGTCAGTCCTGCTGCAGGGATTACAGAAAAGAGGAGTGGATGTTGTATGACACAAGAGAACACAAATGGGGATACCCGATCTGCTGCACCGTCTGCACAGGACAGACCGCAGATTCCGCAGCATGAAGTTAGCATTGCAGACCTGTCCAAGAAGATTCTGGCGACAGATAAGCAGTATGACTTAAGTAAAATTCTCTCGGCGTACCAGCTGGCAGAAAAAGCCCATGCTGATCAGAAGCGGTCTTCCGGAGAACCATATATCATTCACCCGCTGGCTGTTGCAGATATTCTGCTGGATCTGGGCATGGATACCGATACTATTTGTGTGGGACTGCTGCATGATGTGGTAGAGGATACGAATTATACGCTGGACGATATTCGCAAGAAATTCGGGCAGGACGTGGCAATGCTGGTGGACGGTGTGACCAAGCTGAACCGAATTCCCATATTTGACAAAGAGCAGCAACAGGCAGAAAATGTTCGGAAAATCCTGCTGGCAATGTCCCATGACATTCGCGTGATGATCATCAAGCTGGCAGACCGCATTCACAATATGCGGACACTGAAATTCCTCCCGCCGGAAAAGCAGCGTCGCATCGCACTGGAAACCATGAACGTGTATGCTCCGATCGCACACCGTCTGGGAATCCGTACAGTCAAGGAAGAACTGGAGGACTTGTCGTTCTACTATCTGGACTCCTATGCGTATTCAGAGATCGAACACATCATGGAGATCAAGAAGGACGAACGGGAAAAGTTCATCGACTCGATCAAGGAGCGAATCCGCAAGCGGCTGGAAAAAGAACACTTTGCCAAGGAACCTATTATTGAAGGCCGTGTCAAGAGCATCTATGGCATTTACAAAAAAGTTTATGTCAATCATAAAAGCATGGACGAGATTTATGATAAGTATGCTGTTCGTGTGATCGTTTCTACTGTGGCAGAGTGCTATATGGTGCTGGGTATTGTGCATGATATGTTCCGCCCGCTGCCGAACCGGTTCAAGGACTATATTTCCACGCCGAAGTCGAATATGTACCAGTCCCTGCACACCACAGTTCTGGGACGGGAGAGTATTCCCTTTGAAATTCAGATTCGGACATGGGATATGCATGTTTCTGCGGAATATGGTATCGCTGCCCACTGGAAATACAAAGAGGGCATTCAGGGCAAGGACAAAATGGAAGAACGCCTTGCATGGGTTCGCAAGGTCATTGAGGCACAGCAGACTTCTGACGATGTAGAAGAAATTGTTCGTGCGATCAAGAATGACCTGTCACCGGAAGATATTGTGGTCATGACACCCCGCGGAGATTCCATTTCCCTGCCGGTGGGTGCAACGGTAATTGACTTTGCCTATCGGATCCATACGGAGATCGGACACAAGACCATTGGCGGCAAGGTGGACGGTAAAATGGTGCCGCTGGATTATCAGCTGCAAACCGGAGAAATTTGTGAAGTCCTCACCAGCAAAGACCCCAACAAGGGCCCGAATCGGGCATGGCTGGGAATTGTCAAGACCAACGAAGCCAAATCGAAAATCCGTTCGTGGTTCAAAAAGGAATGTCGGGAGGAGAATATCACTACCGGCAAGGCAAGTCTGGAACAGGAATTCAAACGCTGTCATATCAATTTGCCGGAATCGGAATGGGAAGCTTTTCTGGCAGATGATCTGAAACGGCACAACTGTGATACACTGGACGATTTCTATGCCTCTATCGGTTACGGCGGTGTAATGCTGTCCAAGATCATGCCGCGTCTGAAAGAACTGTATGTGAAATCCCACGGGGCAGAGGAGGAAGAAGCCAATCCGGTAGCACCGGTAGTGCCGCCGGAAGCTGCAAGCGGCAAGGACTGTATTGTACTGGATCGCATTGACGACTGCGTTTTCAAGTTTGCCCAGTGCTGTAACCCGCTGCCGGGAGATGACATTGTGGGATTCATTACTCGCGGACATGGCATTTCGGTGCATACCAAAAACTGTGTCAATTATCAGGCAGCTTTGAAACGGAATGATCCGGCGGAAATGGCTCGGTGGCTGCCGGTGCAGTGGACCAATAACACTTCCACGCTGATCCCCACCAGCATTGAAGTCATTGCCACAGACCGTGTGGGACTAGTATTCGATATTACGAAGATTCTCTCGGAGTCCCATATTCTGATCGTGCACTCCTCCTCCCGCAACCTGCGGAACGGCAATGCGATTTTTGAGGCAAGTGTACAGGTTGCCGGAACAGACCAGTTACAGGCGATCATCGATAAGCTACGGAAGATTCGCGGTGTGATCTCGGTAGAACGTGCAAAAAAGTGAGGTGGCATGCAATGGAAATTACAAAAATAATGCTGGGTGAACTGGCTTCAAACTGCTATGTGCAGCCAGTGGGAAATGGAAAATGTGTTGTCGTGGATATTGGCGGAGATGCACCGGTGCTGTTTCGCCGGCTGGGAATGCTGGGACTGGAACCGGCGGCGATTCTGCTGACTCACGGACACTATGATCACATTGCCGGTGTGGAGCAGGTGCGGGAGAAATATGACATTCCCGTCTATGTGCACACGCTGGATGCCCATATGCTGACGGACGGTCATGCCAATCTGGGAGACTGGATCTCCACACAGCCGTTTCAGCCGGTGCAGGCGTGGGAAACTGTCGAGGACGATGACACGCTGCAATTTGGTGACAATACTTTTACGGTGCTGCATACGCCGGGGCATACTTCCGGAAGTGTTTGCTGGCGATCCGGCGATGTGCTGTATACCGGTGATACGCTGTTCCGCATGTCGCGGGGCAGAACGGATTTTCCGGACGGCGACGATGCCAAGATGCTGGAATCGTTCCGGAAACTGAAAGCTCTGGAAGGGGAGTATCGGGTGCTGCCGGGGCACAATGAGGAATCGACGCTTTCCTTTGAAAAAGCACACAATCCAACCATGCGAGGACTTTGATTCATGTCGAATGTTGAAACCAATCTGATAAAGCCGTTTCCGGTGGCATTTTCCGGACACACGCTGAAATACGAAATCGAATGTATCTGCAAAATCTTCCTGCCGATGCGGAAGTTTACCTTTCTCTACGACACGACACAACTGCCGGCAGATGCAGAGGAGGGGGCTGTTCTGATTCTGGAACAATTGGGCGAACAGAGCCGCTTTTGGGTACAGGTACAGTATCGGGGGCAGGTGATGGAGCAGGAACAACAGTTTCCAGCCTGTTCTCCGGAAACGGAAAAACAGCTTTGCGAATACCGGTTCAGTGCCATGCTGTTCCGGCTGTTGGAAGAGATCACTGATCTGCACCCTGCATGGGGACTGCTGACGGGAATTCGTCCGGTGAAAAAGGTACAGCCTTTGCTGGGACAGGGGCTTTTCAAGGCGGAAGTCTGTGAGAAATTACACGAAAAGTACTGGATTGCTCCGGAAAAGCTGTCGCTGGTCTATGATACAGCAATGGTGCAGCAGCCGCTTCTGGAAAAAACACCGAAGCACGGCATCAGCCTGTATGTGTCGATTCCGTTTTGTCCTACACGGTGCAGCTATTGTTCTTTTGTGTCCCATTCCATTGCACAGGCTCAGAATCTGATTCCGGCATATCTGGAAAAGCTGTGCGAGGAACTGAAAATTTGGGGGCAGCTGGTACGGGAACAGGAATTGCTGGTGGATACGGTCTACTTTGGCGGTGGTACGCCCACTTCGCTGACGGCGGCACAGTTGGAACAGGTGCTGACGGCGGTGCAGGAAAACTTTGATCTTTCGCATTTGCGGGAATATTGTGTCGAGGCAGGACGACCGGACACCATTACCTCGGAAAAGCTGGAAACACTGCGGCGTTTCGGCGTAGACCGCATTTCTGTCAACCCTCAGACTATGCAGGATCACGTGCTGGAAACGATCGGCAGAAAGCACACTACGGCACAGACGGTGGAGGCATTCCGCATGGCACGGGCTGCCGGCTTCGAGAACATCAACATGGATCTGATCGCCGGCTTGCCGGACGATACGCCGGAAGGATTTCATGACACGCTGGAACAGATTCTGGCATTGGATCCGGACAGCATCACGGTGCACGCTCTGACGCTGAAACGGGCGGCGAATCTTTTTGCAGAGGGTGAGCAGCAGGTACATAATCCGGTGGAACAAATGGTGCAGGAGAGTATGCGGCGGCTGCCGGAGCACGGCTATGCCCCGTATTATATGTACCGGCAGAAGAATACGATCGACAATCAGGAGAATGTGGGCTATGCCCGTGCAGGGAAAGAGTCGCTGTACAATATTCTGATCATGGACGAGAGCCAGTCCATTTTTGGAGCAGGGTGCGGAGCTTCTACCAAGCTGGTGGAACCCTGCGGCAGAATTACACGAATTCACAATTATAAATTCCCCTATGAGTATATCCGTCAGTTCGATCAGCTGATGCAGAAAAAGGAACAGGTGCGGGAGATCTGCGAGCGAATTCGGGAACAAGAGGCGGAAAAATGAGTTTGATTTGTATACAGGACCAAGATGAATATTTCCGGAACGGAACCTTTGCATCTGTTTTATTTCAGCGTGCAATCCCTGTTCACATTGATCCGGAAGTCGATATGGCATATGCAGAGCAGTGCGTGGAGCATTTTAATCATCTCTCTGACCAGATGATCGACAAATTTTGCGAGATGGCAATTGCGTATTGTGAGTTTATGCGGAAGGAATGGAAAGAATTTGAAGATGTCTATCCGGACATTGTAGAAGACATTCAGCGTGAAATTCCGGAGAAACTGCACGGGAGAGAAGTGCTGGCATTTTTGACCACGCCTGAAATGTACATTGAACCGCCGGAGGAAGCTGTTTCCGGATATAGCATTTCCAGTGCCTGCGTCTGGGAACCGGAGCATGCACTGGACTGGATCATTCGTGGAGATAAAATTCTCTATGTAGGACCTTGTGAGGGTATGGGTGCATGGCAGGAGGAAGAAGATTATGAAACGATCTTCTGAGCTTTAATGGAAAGAAGATGGAAAGAAGAATGTATGGACTTTGATAAAATCGGAAAATATCTTTGTTTTATTTTGCGGCATCATCCGGAGAAAATCGGCATCACGCTGGACGAGCACGGTTGGGCAGATGTGGACGAACTCCTTGCCGGTATTTCAGAACGGTGCCCTTTGTGTCGGGAACAGTTGGAAGAAATTGTTCGTACAGATGCGAAAAGTCGCTATTCGTTCAGTGCAGACGGGCAGCTGATTCGTTGTAATCAGGGACACTCGATTCCAGTAGATGTGGAACTGGAACAGGTGCTGCCGCCGGAATTCTTGTGGCATGGAACGGCAGAACGGTTTTTGCCGGCGATTTTTCAGGAGGGACTGCGGCGAATGAGCCGGCTGTATGTGCATCTGTCTGCCACGCCGGAAATTGCACAGACAGTAGGAGCACGTCACGGAAAGCCAGTGGTGCTGCGGGTGCAGACTGGAAAAATGGCAGAGGACGGCTATGCTTTTTACCGTTCGGTAAATGGTGTTTGGCTGACGGAAGCAGTTCCGGCGAAATATCTGGAAGAAATGAAATAATCAGGCAGCATCGCACAAATGTAAAGGCAATTTTGTGCGGTGTTGCTTCTATATCAGGCGGTGGAGAGTTGAAAAAGAACGATATTTTTGAAACAGAAATCATTGATATGACCACAGAGGGCAGCGGTGTCTGTCGAGTGGACAACATGGCAGTATTTGTGCCGCATACAGCAGTAGGAGATCGGATTCGGGTGCGAATTGTGAAAGTGCTGAAAAGCTATGGTTTTGGCATCGTGGAAGAATTGTTGGAACCTTCGGCGGATCGTATTTCGCCTGCCTGCCCGTTGTCGCAGTGTGGGGGCTGTCTGTTTCAGCATATCACTTATGCGGCAGAACTGCGTGTCAAGGAAAAGGCAGTGCAGGACGCTTTTACACGAATCGGGAAACTGTCGCCTGCATTTCTGCCGATTCTGGGGGCAGAATCCCGCACCAGATACCGTAATAAGGCACAGTATCCTTTTGCAATAGACAAGGCAGGAGAACCGGTTCTGGGCTTTTTTGCCAGAAGAAGTCATCGGGTCATTCCGGTGAAAGACTGCTTGCTACAGCCGGAACTGTTTGGGGAAATTGCTGGTGTCGTGCTGGAGTTTGTGAGAAAAAATCGGATTCCGGTGTATGAAGAAGCCAGCGGAAAAGGGGAACTGCGGCACTTGTATTTGCGGTGCGGGCAGCATTCCGGCGAGGTGATGATCTGCTTCATTGTGCGAAAGCCAATTCGGAAAAAGCTGATGCCTCTGGTGCAGCAGCTGACGGAGCAGTTTCTGCAGATCCAGAGCATTGTCATGAACTGTAATTCGAAGAAAACCAACGTGATTCTGGGAGATTCTACAGAAACGCTGTGGGGGAAAGATACGATTACAGACACCATGTGCGGCAATGCTGTAGACCTTTCGCCGGAGTCGTTCTATCAGGTGAACACGATACAGGCGGAACGGCTTTATGGTGCGGCAAAGGCTTTTGCACAGCTGACGGGAAAGGAACGATTGCTGGATTTGTACTGTGGTGCCGGAACCATTGGGCTGTCCATGGCAGATGCGGTGTCGGAATTGGTTGGCGTGGAAATTGTACCAGAAGCGGTAGAAAATGCCAAGAAAAATGCTGCGAGAGCCGGCGTGGAAAATGCGAAATTCCTTTGCGGCGATGCAGGCAGCATTGCGGAACAGCTGGCAGCAGAGGGGACTGCTCCCGATGTGATCGTGGTTGATCCGCCCAGAAAAGGCTGCGATGAAACAGCGATTCGTGCTATGGTACAGATGCAGCCTGAGCGAATTGTGATGATCTCCTGCAACGCTACGACTGCGGCGAGAGATTGTGCGGCGTTGAGAAAACTGGGATATGCGGTGGAACAGGTGCAGCCGGTGGATTTGTTCCCGGGGACGGGGCACGTTGAGACGGTTGTCTTGCTTTCCAAGGGTGAGGTCGACTCGAAAAAGATTCGGGTTGAGTTCTCTTTGGAAGATATGGATATGTCCGAATTTCAGGATGGGGCAACCTATCCGCAGATCAAGGAGTATGTGTTGGAGCATACCGGGTTAAAGGTGTCCAACCTCTATATCTCACAGATTAAACGAAAATGTGGGATTGGGGTTGGTAAGAACTATAATCTGCCGAAGTCCGAGGATTCCAGACAGCCCCAGTGTCCGCAGGAAAAAGAGAAAGCAATCCGAGAAGCATTCAAATATTTTGGGATGATCTAACATCCCGCAAAATGGAGGTTTCTTATGGATAGATTGATTTCTTGTGAGTTTAACATGGATACCGCTTGTGTGGAACTGAAATTTTTAGATGGCAGCATGATTGCCATTGATACCATCGCCGTGGAGAATGAGGTTGCTGACAATATGTATCAACGGTCAGAACTGGATTATCTAATCTACAATGATCCGGTTGGATATGCAGACTTGATCTTGAACGGTGATCCCGAAATTTATCTAAAAACTGTAACTGAATGTAAACCCTTAGATTAAAACTCAGCCCTCTGCCTTTTCCTTGGCAGAGGGCCGTTTTTTGCTTAACAGTTATTGAGCATCCCTTAATTGCTCTACAACACTGCATTTCGCTGCATTGTCATACATCATGCAAGGAATCAGCCACCCCAGCAGAAGAAATACCGGAATTGTCAGCAGGACAGGCAGAATGGTGAATCGATACTCAAAGAACCAGAACATACTGCCCAGCATTTTTCCTGCAAGAGGTCCCACCGCCAGCGACAGAATAAAGGCCGCCGATACGGAGGACATTGCGTAAAACAATCCCTCGTAGATCAGCATGGTTTTGAGCTGCCGGTTCGTCATTCCTACAGCCTGAAGCACAGCAAATTCACGGCGGCGGGAAAGAATACTGGTCATCATGGCGTTGAAGAAATTTAAGAGTCCCACCAGCCCGATGATAGCACAGAGGATACCACCTACCAGAAGGAACATCTGCCGGAACTGAGCAAACTCAGAGCGAGCCGTGGCCTTGCTTTCATACATCAAGGGTGAAAACTCACCGGCAGTGAGCTTCGATAGATATTGCTCTGCTTCGGCCTCGTCTGCGTCGTCTGCTGTGTCGAACAGGTAGAGCATCGGAATGGCCGCACCGCCGCTGTCCCTCTGTGCGGTGTCTACAGACAAAACTGCGTCATATCCAATACCACCATAACGATAACTCATGGAATTCGGAAGTTCTACCAAGGCGCAGACCGTGTACTCTACATCTCTGGCTCCATACAGTTTTTCCTGAAAGTACTCCTCTGGTGTATCTTCGGTGCAGAGTTCTCCGGTGCGGCTGTCGATATATTTCACATCATCCGCATAGGTGGCGGTAATCGTGTCTCCCACCTTGGGGTAGTATTCAGGATTGGGCAGATTACCGTAGTCATCTAAGGAAACCGCAATGGCAATGGCGTTATTGTTTGGCTCCAGCATAGGAGAAATATCTCCGTCGAACACTTGCAGCTTGTCAAACAGGCTGTTATCCAGAGCCTCGATCCTGGTATCTCCCATCACCATATTGCCCCGGTGCTCCATGCGGCTCATATGGCTGTCCAACTGCTCAGCACTTTCGTACCTTGCATAGTCCTGCCGCAGAGCATCCTCCGTCATCCAAAGATATGCGGGTTTTCGCACAGCATATCCCGTGCCGGAAAGACTGGCCTTTGCGTTTGCTGCGATCTCTTCGATTTGTTCTGGCGTGATGAATTCATCTGCCGGGTTGTAACGGAAATAGTCGGGCGTGCTGACGATAAAATCGGCGCAGGTCATGGCGGACACATATTTCTCCATGCTGAAGCCGCCCACAAAGGCACACAGCGCATTGAACAGTGTCACCGACAGTGCCAGAGACACGACCACCAGCACCGTCTTTTTCTTGTTTCGTCCCAGATTGGCAAAGGCCATCTGATGGAGCTTGGCTCCCCGGGTGCTGCGCTGTTTTTTCTTAGTCTGCATCGCATCCGTATATTTGGTAGCCTCCACCGGAGAGACTTTGGCTGCCATTTTCCCGGGCTTGGAGCAGGACAAAAGCACCGTCAGCAGAGCAAACAGCATGGAGCCAACAAAGATCACAGGCGAAGTGCTGATAGTGGTGATGCCTGCATCCAACTGGGTGGAGTGCAAGACAACAGGCACCAAAACAGCGCCGATGCCATAGCCCAGCAACAGTCCTGCCGGAATGCCGATCAGACAAAGCAGAAGTGCCTGCTGGCGAATGATACGTTTGAGCTGCCGGGGCGTTGTGCCAATGGTTTTCAGAAGTCCGTAAAACCGGATATCCCCCGCAACAGAGATCTGGAAAATGTTATAGATGATAAGATACCCAGTGAAAATCACCAACAGCAAAAAAGCTGCTATGGCGATCACAAGTTCCGGATCAAGTTGCGACTCCAGCTGGGATGAGGTATATCCCCAGTTGACGCCGATTCGAACGCTGTTGGGATCGGTATAGCTGTCCCATGTGTAGCCAAGATCGGTATCCACCTGCTCCATCTGCCCTTGAATGTTTGTGCCGGAAGCCAGCATGACATTCAAATCGGTGCGGAAAGGCTGTAACCCTGTTTTCACTGCCTGCGCTTCGATGTCATCTGCGTAATCACGGCTGATGTTGATGTAGTGAACAGGCATTAGTTCATCATAGTCCCAATAGCCTACCAGCGTAAAGGTATCCGTTACAGTAAAGGCGGTTTGATCCTTGTCCGTGATGGAATAGGAAACCGTGACCTCTGCACCCAGTTCTGGCGTCACACCAAGCAGCTGCAACGCTGCCGTATCCATGGTCGCCTCTTTGCCGCTTTCGGGCATCCGCCCGGTAGTGGGAGTGGCATAGCTCCATCTGGTGCAGTTGGCATCCATGTAGCTGATCTCTGCCGGCGTTTTGGAAAAGACACCATCCGTAGTGATACCGATCGTCTTCCGTGCCCCCACAGCTTTCACCTTTGGGTGGGCAGCGATACGTTCCGCCTGCTCGGGGGAAACATCCTTAAAGGTGCCATGTGCATAGCCGCCTATCTGCCGAAACTGGTAGGTTTCATAACTGGCGTTCAGCGACAGAACAATGGTGAACATGGAAGTAAACAGCAGCGTTGTCAGCGCAATGGCAAAAATGGCGATCAGATTGCGGCGGCGGTTCGCATAAAGAGATTTTAAGCTGAGCTTCCGAATACATTTTCTGTTTTTGACATTCATCGTAACCACCTCCTGTTAGTTCTGGGAGACGATCCGACCATCTTCGATACGGATAATGCGGTCTGCCATCTGCGCAATTTCTTCGTTGTGGGTGATCATTACGATTGTCTGGGCGAACTTTTGACTGGTGACTTTCAAAAGGCTCAATACATCCTGACTGGTTTTGGAATCCAGATTACCGGTGGGTTCATCTGCCAGAATAATAGCGGGAGCTGCCGCCAGTGCACGGGCGATTGCCACACGCTGCTGTTGACCGCCGGAGAGTTGATTGGGCAGGGCATCCAGACGATCATCCAGCCCAAGGGTCTGTACAATCTGCTGTACAAAATCCTTGTTGACCTTGCCACCGTCCAGCTCAATGGGTAGAACGATATTTTCATACACATTCAGCACCGGAACAAGATTATATGCTTGGAACACAAAGCCAATTTTTCTGCGGCGGAAGATGGTCAGGGCTTCCTCCTTCAAGGAGAAAATATCCTGTCCGTCCACCATGACTGTGCCGCTTGTAGGGCGATCCAGCCCGCCCAGCATGTGCAGCAGGGTAGACTTGCCGGAACCGGATGTGCCGACAATTGCAACAAATTCGCCCTTCTTTACACTTAAATCAACTCCGTCCAGTGCATGAACCGCATTATTGCCGGAGCCATAAATTTTTTTTAGGTCTTTTGCCTGTAAAACCTCCATAAATGAGTACCTCCATGAAAAAAATCTGTATGTATCAAAGGATATGATCCTTTGATACATACAGATTATCGCATAGGATTCTTTCCACATTCTTTCCGGCGGAAAATGAAATCTAACAATTTTGATAGAATTGTTGTTATTTCGGCAGAAACACGGAAAAAGTGCTTCCTTTACCGGAGACAGAGGCGACTTTGATATAGCCGCCCTCGCCGGTTATGATCTGTCGGGCAAGGTATAAGCCGATGCCGACCCCTTCCTGCTCCTGAACTGCCTTTGAACGATAAAAACGGGCAAAGATCTTTGTCTGCTCCGTTTCCGGGATGCCTGAACCGGTATCCGATATATCAATCCTTGCAAACATTTCATAACTTACAGCAGAAATCCTGATTGTGCCATGCTCTGTATATTTGATGGCGTTGTCTACGATATTGGCCAGCACTTCCGCTGTCCATTTCATATCAAAGGTAGCAGAAATATCTGTATCATGCAGTTGCAAAGACAACCCTTTTTCAGCAGCTTTGGCGGCATATTGTTCTACTACGCTTTCAAGCAGCGGCTGCAGCACTGCTTGCTGAGGGGCGAGTGAAATGATCCCATTTTCCAGTCTGGAAAGCTTTACGAGAGAATCGATCAGAAATCGCAGCTTTTCCAATTGTTTGTACAACGCCTCCACATTTGCCTTCGCCGATGCAGGCAGAGTTTCCTCCATCAAAAGCTCGCTGTATAACAGCAGGTTTGCAATCGGTGTTTTTGTCTGGTGGGAGATGTCCGCAATCAAGGACTTAATTCTGTCTTTCTCCTGTGCTACATTTCGAGAAGATGCTTCTGCTGCGGAAAGATAGTGTGCAAACTTCGTTTCCAATGCAGACAGCTGGCTTTCATCAAAATTGGTTTCAGAAAAGGAGCCGGTCATGGCAGCGTCCAGCATCCTTTCGATTTCTTCCATCGTTTTTCTGACCTTTCTCCGCTCCCATAATACAACAGCTATCGCCGCCAGGAAACATAGCAGTATCATCACAATGCCAGTTTTATTCATCTTTTGTCACCCAGCTATAACCGATTCCATAGACGGTTTTAATGTATTTCTGTGCACCAAGCTTATCCCTTAGACGCTTAATTGTAACAGACAAAGCGTTTTCATCCACATATTCTGCACCATCTGTCCATATCCGGTCTACAAGGTTTCCACGGGTCATGGTTCGACCACGGTTTTCAACAAGCAGACGCAGTAATTTTTGTTCTGTTTTACTCAATTCCACTTTTGAATCTCCCACATAAAAGGTCATAGCCTCAAAGTCAAAGTGAAATAGATTAATATGGATCGGCATATTTTTATGGTTTGATGCTTGCTTTCGCAGTTGGGTATTCACCCTTGCCCGCAAAACCGAAAGAGAAAAGGGCTTGGTAATGTAATCATCAGCACCTCTCTCCAGTCCGTCTACGATGTCCAGATCGGTGTCATTGGCAGTCAGCAGAATAACAGGAACTCCGGGCATGTTTTCCTTGACCTCCCGGAGCAGCTCAAGCCCACTGCCATCCGGCAGATTGATATCCAACAGGATCAGGGATACACCGCCGCAAAGCAGCTGCTCCTTCGCCGTTTTTAGGTCTTGGCAGGAAATGATCTGCCGAGCATCTGCTTTCAGCGCTTTGCATAAGCCTTGATTCAAGCCGATATCATCTTCAACAATCAGTAATTGCTCCATGTATCTCACTCCCTCGTTATTCAAAGGCCACCATTATTTCCTTGGGCAATTTTTCGCTCTCACAGTTCAGAAGATAGGCGATTGCTCTGCTTGCAAATTTGTTTGTTTTCACTGTATCCCAATCGGCAAGCAAAATGACCTCTGCCTTGCCGTTCTCAAAATCTAATGATATTTCGCCCCATTCGCCGTCGCAGTCTGCCTGATATTCGTAGATTGCGGCGGCGATTTTCTTTTTTCGCTTGATCTTGGATTTCTGTTTTAGCCGGACTGCATGGATTGCGCCCTCGGCAACCAACAATTCCGTCAACTTGTCCACTGCTTTTCGGTAGGCTCGTTCTGCACCGCTGGCTGTACTGCCCTCAAACATAACCGCCAGTTCTTCAAAGGTGGGGCGGTCTTTCCATGAGCTGACACGCCCACAGGTCATGCAAATTGCTAACCGTTTTTCAAGCAAGGTCTGTTCCCGGTAATTCAGTTTCTCAAATGCCCGCTGCACCTTTTCTGCCTGTATGCCGTTCCAGAGGATATCGGTATAGTTCCAGCTATCGTCAAGGGCTACATCCTCGCCTGTTTCCTCGCCGTTCTCGTCTGTCACATAGAATGGCTGCTGATTGCGGATTCCACGGACAACTTTCAGATATTCTTCCGCAAGGGCAAGATCGCAGTTGTATTTCTTGGAAAATTCGTTGACCGCATCCTTGGTATTGTGGTACAGCCAAGCCATTGACCGCACCATTTTGTAATTGGTCAGAGAGGACACCGACCATTTTTCTTCGCCCATGCGAAAACGGAGCATAGCATCCCGGATGAACGGGAAAATGTATGTAGCATACTCTGCACCCTTGGCAAGGTCATAGTCCATCAGCTTTTGGAGCATTTGCTCCCGGCAGGAGAGCTTTATATCTATAAATCGGTCTGTGTCATACAGATCGCCGCCATCCACACCGAGAAAGTCTTTGATGCGCTTGTTAAGCTGCGGCTCGTAGTGGTGTAGGAAGAATGAGAAATATATCAAATTCTTTTCCTGCAAGGCAGACAGGATATATTCGTTCAGATTGCCCACCGCTGGAGGCTCCGGTTCCAGTTGGAAGATGCGCTCTGCCGCATAAGGAATGATGCCGTCACCGTGCGGATTGACAGCGTGTTTTGGTATGTATCCGGTCATGTCCCATGAAAAATCACTCAGCATAGCGCACCTCCTTTCGGTTCTTTCTCTATCAATATCGACAGTAATTATGCATCGAACTTTTTGTTAGTAGTATTATTTTCGTCGTCCATCATATCACTTAGCACGGCAAAAGCTTGGCTCAGCGGCACAGCCTTAGAAGTCCAGTTTTTCAAACTAAACAAGTTGGAAGATTCATCAAACACATCAAATTCGTCTGTCCCATCAGTGATTTTCTTCAAGTACAACATTTCTATCAAATACAAAGCTCCCAAGATATTTAGTACATTCTCCTGCTTTGCTTGCTTCAACTGCTCATAGCGGTTGTGCTTGACATCTGTAAATGCTCCCCACCATTGCAACGACTGTGCGGGCTGGGTAATATCCCAATTCATAAACGGTTGTATTTCGATATCGTATTCCTGTACACTGATTTTTTGATTTTTTATATCCGGTGTGTTGGTCAAAATATACTGTGCATAGTCTGCAACCGTTTTTCGATCCGTTGTATTGAAACCGCAAAACTCTTTGAATACAGTATCCAACTCTGCCCCTATGGCTTGAATTAAGAGGGCATATCCGTTAGAAAATGCATCAAAATTGTCCTCATGTAGTTCTACAAACTCTATTGATTCAACAAAACGCTTTTCGAGCATTAAGTAGTATTTCCAATGATTCTGACTAAGTTCTTTTCTATTCATGTTTGTCCCTTTCTTTGTATATTTTTGCACTTGCTTCCTTTTTCAAAGCCGCCTGGTCCATTTCTTTTTCATAAGCTCCCTTGGCATAGGCTACATTGCTCAATGCCCGGAGCATCTTATCTTTTGCCAGCTTTTTCATAACCTCTGCAAGATCAGCGTCCAGAGTACCACGCTTCACATAGCGGTTTATGGTGTTCAGTCGTTTCTCATAAATCTGTTTCACCGGATGATCGTCCGCAAGCTCCCGTTGTTCTCTGCCTTTCAGGTTGCCGATCTGCCGACAGGTGCGGTGCAGCTTGTCCCCCGGTGCATAGCCGCCACAGTATTTGGTGTGCCGTGCGTTGGTGGTCAGAAACCACTTGCCGCAGATTTTGCATTTCTTTGGTGCATGACCAACACACAGGCCCTCAAAGAGATCAGACCGGAACATCCCTACAAAGGATACATAGTGCATCCGCTTGACCAGCTTCGCAACTTTTTCGCCGGGACGGATGACGGATACATACTGAACGGAATTGTTCAGGGTAGACATCCAGGCATTGCCTTCCGTGATGGAAAACTCCGGCGGGAAATAGCTGCCGAACATTTTTGCAAAACCCTCTGCGGTGCGGTCTGCTTCGTTGCCGTCTGTTTTTTCTGCAAAATCAAGCATGGCCGTTTGGTATTCCCCAAGGGAGTATGCCAGATGCCCGAAAACTGCGGTATAGCGTTGGAGCATCATCGCATCGGTAAAGTTCTGGATTTCTTCAAATTGCAAAGAATTGGTTGCGGCTTTTATGGCAAACTCCACATATTTCAGCGCATTGTCCACAGTAAAGACTTTTTCAATCCGTTCTCTGTGCTTTGAGATATTCATATAGGAGAACGGCGGTGTTTGACTGAGAATATCGAGCATCGTCAGAGCAGCTTCCTTTGCAATAGGACAGAGTGCAGAAGCATCCTGTCCGGCGTTTAATATTCCAAGCAGCAGATTGATTTTCTCGCATTGCTCGTTTATTTTTGCAATGGTATTCACAGGAACATTCAGTGCATCACAGGCAAGCGTACCGACAGGAAATGTTTTGCTCTCATATATGACCGTATCCTGCCAGAAATCCAATGTCATCAATTCTTGATTCATGCTTGCCCTCCTGTCCTGTTTTTTCATTTTTCTAATTATATCATGTAAATGTGAAGAAATCTACGTCCTCAGATAAGTTGTCCTGTTTTTTGAAACAGGATTGTCCTGTCATTAGCCTGTTTTTTGAAAAATCCGTCATAACCATAATAGAAGGAGCGAAGCACCTGCCAATCACGGCGGGTGCTTCGTGCTTTCCAGAATATTATGAACGGAGGGTTTTCTATGACAATCTATGAAACCATCAAGGCGGCAATCAGCGTCAAGCAAGCCGCCGAACACTACGGGCTGAAAGTGAGCCACAACGGCATGGCTTGCTGCCCGTTCCACAACGACAGGCATCCGAGCTTGAAGCTGAATGAGGACTATTTTTTCTGCTTCGGCTGCGGAGCCAAAGGGGATGTGATCGACCTTGTGGCAAGGCTGTTCAATCTGAGCAGTTATGAAGCAGCGCAAAAGCTGGCTTTGGACTTCGGGCTTGACCCGAAACCGCCCACTGCCGCAGCTATGGTCAAGCCGAAGCGTCCCTATATCCGTCAGTTCCGGGAGGATGAAATGCTGTGCTTCCGGGTGCTGACGGATTATTTGCATCTGTTGGAAGATTGGAAAGTGCGCTATGCTCCCAAGACACCGGAAGATGCTCTGGATGACCGTTTTGTGGAAGCCTGCCAGATGCACTGCCATATCGAATATATGGCAGATGTGCTGACGGTGGGTGATCTGGAAGAACGGGTGGCATTGGTGGACAAGCTGATGCAGGACGGCAAAATTGCTTTTCTGCAAGAGTATACCGCACAAAAGAAAAAGAAGGTGGCGCACCATGGCGAAGAACCGGAAAACGCCTGATATGAACTTGCCCATGTGGTTTGACGGGCAGAACATCAACGAAGCTCTGTTTTGTGAAGAATTTCTGCAAGAGCGCAGGATCATCTTCGCAAACGGAGCTTTTTTCACGCCCGATGGTCGAGTGACGGACGATCTTCCTCTGCGTGGGGAGATTTACGACAAGCTGAAATTCTGTGCCGTAAACAATATCCCCCGGAAGATCACCAACATTCTGGAAGTGCTGAAACTGGAAGCGCAAGTGCCGGACTTTCCACCGGAGCAGGATCGGATTCATTTGTCCAACGGTACGCTGCTATTGAACGGCACATTTACCGAGGGCAGACCGGCTATCGTGCGGAGCCGTTTGCCGGTTGCTTACAATCCCGATGCTACTGCGCCGGTGATCTGGCTGAACTTTCTGGATGGGTTGCTTTACGCCGAGGACATTCCAACTTTGCAGGAGTTTATCGGCTATTGCCTGATTCCCTCCAACAAGGGGCAGCGCATGATGGTGATTAAAGGCAACGGCGGCGAGGGTAAATCTCAAATCGGTGCGGTACTGTCTACCATCTTCGGCACGAATATGAAAGACGGCAGCATCGGCAAGATTTCTGAAAACCGCTTCGCCCGTGCCGATTTGGAACACATTCTCCTGTGCGTGGATGATGATATGCGGATGGAAGCTCTGCGCCAGACCAACTATGTAAAATCCATCGTGACAGCACAAGGCAAGATGGATTTGGAACGTAAAGGCAAGCAGAGTTATCAGGGCTGGATGTTCGCCCGATTGCTGGCATTCAGCAACGGTGATCTGCAAGCCTTGTATGACCGCAGCGACGGATTTTATCGCAGACAGCTTGTGCTGACCACCAAGGAAAAGCAGGTGGACAGAGCTGACGATCCTGATCTTGCAGAGAAGATGAAAGCTGAAGCCGAGGGTATCTTCCTGTGGGCATTTGAAGGCTTGCAGCGGCTTGTTGCCAACAACTTTAAGTTTACGGAGAGTGACCGCATCCGTGAAAATCGGGAAGCGGTCAAGCGTGACAACAACAATATCTTTGATTTCATGGAATCAGAGGGATATATCCGGCGCAAAGCGGATGCGTCCATCAGCTCCAAGGATTTCTATGAAATCTACCGGATGTGGTGCGAGGAAAACTCCCTTGCACCGCTGAAAGCCCGCAGCTTCAGCGACGCCATGATTGCCAATGCCAGAAAATTCAATCTGGAGCATTGCAACAACATCACCAACTCTGCTGGACGGCGGGTTTGGGGATTCATGGGAGTGGAAGCCATTGCACGACCTCATATAAATGGGTTTTACGGAGATTCGCCGTGTACGTACGTACCGGAGGACATTCCGGAGGAATGGCGGCAGGTCGAGTAAATCCCATTGCTGGTACGTATGTACGCAGCAAAAGAGCGTGAAACGCTTGTTATAGAAACAGCACACATCCTCTCGTTCGGGCTGTTTCTATGTCCACAGGCTTTTGAAAAAGTGTCTGTGGACACCGGCTGCAAGAGGAAGTTGACACAGAACAGCTTCATGCAGACGGGCTGACCATGGGAAAAGGCGCAGACATTTTCGCCTTGGTCAGCAGAGGTCACCGCAGTGACCGCATTCCCCCTCGGGAGAGCCCTCGGAGAGCCCACGGCACTTTGCAGCCAGTATGGATGAAAGTGTCATAGTGGGTTATTACACTTTGAAAAAGTGCCGTTCTCCAGCCTTCCGCTGTTGCAAATCTCAAAGAAAGGAAAAATCCAATGGCAAGAAATGATGGAATAGACCGTACCGTAGCCAGAAATCAGGACTTGGAAACACCGGCTGATGTGGCGAAGGTACAGGAACACAATGAGCGTGAAAAGGACAGCTACAGCAATCAGGACATCGTGCCGGAACGCACTTCTCTGAACGTCCATTTCAAAGCACCCACGGACGATTATGTAAAAATGTTTGAGCAGATGGAACAAGACGGCGTGATCTCCACCAGAGGTCTGAAACCGGATGCCGTCAAATACGGTGAGTTGGTATTTGATGTGAATTCCGCTTATTTCTACAATCATGGCGGCTATGAATTTGCGAAACAGTTTTATGCCGATGCCTACAAAGCTGCTGCGGAGATCGTAGGTGGTGAGCAGTATATCCTCTCCGCTGTGATGCACGCCGATGAGCGCAACCGAGCAATGTCCGAAGCTTTGGGCGAAGATGTGTACCACTACCACCTTCATGTGGTTTATATCCCGGTGGTGGAAAAGCAGATCCTTTGGTCGAAGCGATGCAAGGATGAAGCCCTCCGGGGAACCGTTAAGGAGGTCATCACACAGGTCAGCCGCAGTAAGAAATGGGAGTCCAAGCCGGTGCTTGGCGAGGACGGAAATCCCATGCTCAACGCAAAAGGGAAAAAGATTTTGAAGTCATCCTACAGTGTGTTGCAGGATGACTTTTTCAATTTCATGCGAAACGCCGGTTATACCGATGTGGAGCGTGGAGAACGTGGAAGCACCGAGGAACATCTGACTGTGACCCAGTTCAAGGTGCAGGCAGAACAGCAGCGGCTGGAAGCTGTGACCGGGCAGGTGGCACAGGCAGAACAGAATTTGGAGGATGCCAAAGCTGCCACAGCAAAACAGAAAAAGAAACTGGAATCTTTGCAAAAGGAAACCAAGGCGGCAAAGACCATTGCGCTGACAGTGCAGGACATTGAAGTAATGGGCAAAAAAGCCACATTCGGAAACAATATCACGCTGACACCGGATGAATGCGACACACTCAAACGCTATGCGGTCAATGGCATTATCGCCAATGCTGACAACAAGCGTCTGAAAGAAAAACTGGCTTCCGCAGAAAAGACGGTTTCCATCTGGAAGCAGCGGTATGAAGCGGTAAACGAAAAATATATGGAACTCAAACAGAAAGCCCAACCCTTTCTGGATGCACTGGAAATCGCATCCGAAAAGGTTCGGGCTTTTATCAATTCTATCCTCATCAGAGGAAAGCAAACACAGGAACACGAACACCCTGCCCGGAAGCGTGGACAGGATATGGAACTTTGATGGAGGAATCGCCTATTGAAGAAATATTATGAGGAAGCGAAATATAATGCGGCATTTGACCGCTGTGTGGATGTTATGAGCCAGATGCTCCAGAAATATGGACATCAGGTTTTGGATAAATTGGAACAGGACGCACCGCAGGGAGTGGAGCATTCCGAGGAAAGTAATCAAGCGCAGCTTCTGACGGATAAGGCTGCATAAAATTTGCAATTTACACGTTGCGTATTCGCTATGGCTATGCTATAATGATTACGCAACGTGTATTTTTTGCTTTTGTGGAGAAAAGACGGATGGATTGTAAAAACAGAATTATAAAGTTGCGTGAAAGCACAGGACTGAATCGGAAAGATTTTTGCAAGCTCGTCCATATTCCTTACCGGACTATGACTGAATGGGAATTGGACAACCGCCATGCACCGGATTATGTGCTGTGGCTTTTGGAGTATTATATCCGCAACGAGGGACTTATGGTAAAAGGAAGGAATGAGGGAGGTGGAGATTCTGAAAAAGAAACAACTTAAATGCTATCTTTATACAAGAGTGTCCACCTCGATGCAGGTTGACGGATACAGCTTGGATGCCCAGCGTGACAAGCTGCGGAAGTATGCGGCATACGAGGATATGATCGTTGCCGGGGAGTATTCTGACGAGGGCTTTTCCGGAAAGAACATTCAAGGGCGGCAGGAGTTTCAACGGATGCTGAATGACATCCAGGACGGCAAAGATGATGTTTCTTATGTGTTGGTCTTTAAGCTGTCCCGATTTGGCAGAAATGCAGCGGACGTTCTGAATTCTTTGCAACTCATGCAGGATTTCGGTGTCAATCTGATCTGCGTGGAGGATGGCATTGACAGCTCCAAGGATGCAGGAAAGCTGATGATCTCTGTGCTGTCTGCGGTGGCAGAGATTGAGCGAGAAAATATCCGCACACAGACAATGGCAGGACGTGAGCAAAAGGCTCGTGAGGGCAAATGGAACGGCGGTTTCGCTCCATATGGATACAAACTGGAAAATGGAAACCTTGTCATTGCAGAGGATGAAGTGGAAGTAATTCGTGTCATTTATGACCGCTACATTCACACTAATGAGGGTGTTGCAGGAGTTGCAAAATATCTGAACCGCAATGGTTATACTAAGAAACTAAGACAGAATAATACCATTCCGGGATTTTCAAGAGATTTTGTGAAAAATGTATTGTACAATCCTGTTTATATGGGAAAGATTGCTTACGGCAGACGAAGAACAGAAAAGAAACAGGGTACAAGAAACGAGATGCACGTGGTTGAGCAGTCGGAGTTCCCGGTTTATGAAGGACAACACGAAGCTATCATTTCCGAAGAGGATTGGTATCTGGCACAGGAAAAGCGCAAGATCAATTCTTTTAAGCGGGAAAAGGTTAACAATCCAGACCACGCACACATCCTGTCCGGTATCTTGAAATGCCCATGCTGCGGAAAGAGTATGTACGGCAATATCGCCAAGGCGCACAGCAAGGACAAGAAAACACGGTATTATTACTACTGCAAAAATACGGTAACACCTACCGGGCATGAGTGCAGTTTCCGTCTGAATATCGAGCAGACGGAAATCAACAAATTTGTGGCGAAGGTTATCTCCGCTATGGTCAACAATCCACGGTTTGTAGAAGCGATTCAGGCGAAAATCGGAACAGCAGTTGATACAGAAGATATGGAACGGCAGATTGCTGTCCTACAAGGGCGGCTAAAGCAAGCCTTTGGAACGAAAAGCCGCTTGGAGCGTCAGATGGATACCTTGGACATCAATGATGCCCACTATGACAGAAAGATTTTGGACTTGCAGCGCCGCTATGATGAGCAGTATGACACCATAGAGGAAATCGAAGTTCAGATTGGCGAATTGCAAAGTCAGATCCGCAGCATCCAGCAGGAGAAGATTTCCGGAGACAATATCTATCGCTTGTTGCTGGCATTTGATGAAGTCTACCATTCCGCAACGGAAGCGGAGCAGAAGGAGTTTATGAAGGCCTTTATCGAGCGAATTGAGATGTTCCCGGAGAAAAGGAAAGACGGAAGCTGGATAAAGAAGATCGTATTCAATTTTCCTGTGCCTGTTGATGGTGAGGAAGTGAAAGAACTTCCCTTGGAAACTGAAACAACTGTCGAGTGCATGGTATTGATGTCAAGGAAGTAAGGATAATAGATGAAAAAGTGCTGATTTTTCGGCGCTTTTTTCTTTTTGGAGAATATTTGAAAAGTAGCTGAGATGCCCTTTTTCTGTATGCGGGAACAAGTCAGGATAAGATCAGAAATACACAAAATTGAAATTGACACAACGCATACAAGCCAAGAGCGTATCAGGGAACAAATCCAGAACGATAAAAAACCATGCTGGGAGAGCATTTCTTCCCAGCATGGTTTTTTCTATGAAATGTAGATTTCTTCGTAAAATCCGCCCATTTATTTGCAGAAATTTCAGACAAAACAGCATCGAATCTGCTATCATTATAGCAGATTTTCAGAAAAAGTAAAGTATATATTTCTGAAAATTCATGAATAAATCATCCAAATCGGAGAAAAAACAGGATTTTTCCTGCTTTGAATAGTCCGAAAACTTGTCAGGAGGGATTTCAAATGCCAAGAAGAGGCAGCAACATTTACAAGAGAAAAGATGGTCGGTTTGAGGGACGTGTTCCCATCGGTCATAAGGAAGATGGGTCGCTGAAATACAAATTTGTGTATGCCAGAACGCTTTCTGAGGTAAAGGAAAAAATGGCACAATTTCAAGCTGTTTTGCAGAGCCAGCCAGTTTCTGCTTTGAAATTGACCGTGGCAGAGGCATCTCGTCAATGGCTTTCCGCAGCAAAATTGCGTGTGAAACCGTCCAGTTATGTGCACTATGAAAACATCATTCGCAATCATATTCTTCCGGATCTCGGAACAAAGTATCTCACAGATATGACAACACATCAGCTGAATGATTTTGTCTATGAGAAACTGCAAAGCGGCCGATTGTGCGGAACTGGCGGACTTTCCGCTCGGTTTGTACAAGACATTATGCGGGTTTACCACAGCATAGAACAGTATGCAGTGCAGGAATATCACATTCATGGAACACATTTTACTATGCCGAAAGCAGAGAAAAAGCAGCTGGATGTTTTGTCTTCTGAGGAGCGAAAGAAGTTGGAACAGTATCTTCTTCAGACAGGGTTGACCATTGATTTGGCGATTCTGCTGTGCTTGTTCACCGGTTTGCGTGTAGGTGAATTATGCGGCTTACAGTGGAGCGATATTGACTTTGAAAACGGAACACTTTCTGTAAAACGAACGGTGCAGAGAGTCTATCGAAACGGCAGTTCTGAGGTGCTGATCGGCTCTCCCAAAAGCAGAACTTCCGTGCGAACAATTCCGGTTCCGTCCTTCTTGTTGACACTGCTGAAAAAGAAAAAGCGGCAGGATTTTCTGTACTTGATTACTGGGAAAAGCAAACCGGCAGAACCGAGAACGATGCAGTATCGGTTTCAGAAAATCCTGAAACTTTGTGGTATCCGGAAGGTTCCATTTCATCTGCTTCGACATACTTATGCTACAGATTGTATTGCCCATGGGTTTGATGCAAAGACGCTGAGTGAATTGCTGGGACACGCTGATGCCAGTATTACGCTGAATCGATATGTGCATTCTTCTATGCAGATGAAGCAGGAATATGTAAAGCGGTTGAAATTGACGGGATGATGTTTCGCCGTCAAAAAATCGTATGAGAAATGCAAAAAACATTGGAAACAGCGTGGCTTTTTAGGCTTGAATGGTCAATGGGCGGATTTTACGAAACAAAAATGCTTCTTTCCTTTTAGTATCTCCAGTGATAAACCATCTATTCTTCTTGCTTTTTGGGATTTTTTATGGTATTATGGAAATAGAGAGAGAAAGCTAAGAAAGGGGCACATTACGTGATTCGAATTGCAATGTGTGATGATGAAACCATGTTTCTTCAAACATACCAGAAAAAAGTCTCAGAATTATTTCAGGAGCATAATGTAGACTGCAAAATTGATACATACACAGATACCGTACGATTTTTGGAACATTGTGAAAAAACGTCTTATGATCTCATTTTTCTGGATATTGATATGCCGGAGCTGTCCGGAATCCAGCTTGCTTCTAAATTCCGTGACAATGGGTTGAATACGACACTTGTATTTGTGTCCAGCCATGATGATTTCGTATTTGAAACATTTCGCTATAATGCGTATCGTTTCGTTCGCAAGAATAAACTTCTCAGTGATACACAGGAAATGATTTCTTCTTTCTGTGCTTCCTTAAAAACAAAATCTGTTATAGTTCGACTTGATTTGGATCAGCAGAGGCCACTCGAACAAAAAGTTTCAGGAATTGCATATTTCTATTCCATTCGACATGATATCTATTTTGTAACTGCACAAAAGAAATCGATTCGGCTTGCAATGCACACATACACGATGAATGAATTGGAAAGACAGTTTACAGAAAAAGGATTTATTCGAGTACATAGAAGTTATCTGGTGAATTATGCTTGGATTTTACAAATCAAAGGAGATCAGGTGCACCTGAAAAATTGTCAAGATAAAATACCATTAAGCCGAGGCAGAAGTGAGGAAGTAAAATTACAGTATCAGCGATTGATTCGGGAGGAGGGTGTATTATGATTTGGCAATGTACAGAAATTCTTGCAGTTATCGTGGAATGTATGATCGTTACACGAATGCTGATCCAATACTTTAAGTTTCGATCGGAAGATTATCGGATTCTGAAATGGCTTCTCTTGTTTTCGTTGTTGTTTGCAACAGATATGGCAGGAACTTTCGGAATAGCAAACGAAACATTTTTGATTTCCAGTTGTCTGTTGATTGAGATTGCGTTTTCTACGATTTTTTTGAAAGGAAACATCTTTGAGAAAATTCTGATTTCCGTAATCAATTACGTTTTAGTATATTTTATCAACCTTCCGGTAATGTCAGCAATTAGTGCAATTACAGACATTTCAATGCTTCAACTTCGAGATTCACAGAACGTAGAGCGTATTGCCTGCTTATTTCTTACAAAATTATTATTTTTTGCATCTACGCAGTTTATATTGTCATTTCGGAAAAAAGAAGAATATCATTTTAAACGAAATGAATGGATTATCATTTTATCGGCTTTTCTTTTTACACTTTTTATTGGGTTTGCAATTCATCTTGTGATTGTGAATGACTATTTTACAGCGTATGTTTATCTTGCAATTGCATTGCTTCTGTCTGGATTAGATGTTGTTATTTTTATATTTCTGAGAAAGATGAACCGCACGAGTCAAATTGAAAAAGAACGGGATATTATGGAAATCCAGTTGCAGCGGCAGCAAGATGAAATGCAGCATTTGCAGCAGCAGTATGAAGAAATCTCGATTCTTCGTCACGATTTTCGGAATGGGATCGACTGTTTATGCGGTATGATAGAACAGGGGGACTGTTCCGGAGCATTGGAGTATGCGAAACAATTCAAAGAACGAAAGGTAAATACAATTTTGTCTCAAGTACAATGCTCAAGTACCATGTTAAATGCGGTTGTAAATGCAAAATTCAATGATGCACAATCCAAAGGAATCGATACCTCATTGCGGTTAGTCGTTCAAATTCCCCATGATTTGGAGTTCGATCTTAGCATCATGCTGTCTAATTTGCTGGACAATGCCATAGAAGCCTGTGAGAAAAATCCGTCAAATGCACAGATACTTCTGACAATTTCAGAAGAGGCAGGCTATTATCGGATTGTGGTCAGAAATACAATTGCCGCATCTGTTTTGAAGAAGAATCAGGAATTAAAAACAGAAAAAGCAAATAAAAAGCTGCACGGCTGGGGACTGCGTTCTGTTACGGATCTTGTATCAAAACGAAATGGATTGATTGATTTTTATGAGAAAGAAGGGATGTTTTATGTAGATATTCTTCTTCCAATAGAGGAAAATCTGCATTTGGGGGACTAAAACCTGCATTTGGGGAACAAAGTATTGATTTTTACGACAAAATGCGATATGATTGACTTATCGGAAAGAAGGTGATAAAAATCATCACATTTCTTGGAAAGTCCATATCGCATTTTTTATGCGAAAAAAAAGTGATTGCGGAACAAGAAGTCGAAGTTTATCAATATGGATTTGAAATTTTAATTTCAACAACTTTAGGATTGTTAATTACAGTGGCAATCGGAATAGTTCTAAATATGTTTTTCTTATCCGTATTATACTATGTAGTATTTGTTATGGTCCGTCAGTGGACTGGCGGTTACCATGCAGATTCATACCTGAAATGTAACATTACATTTGCAGGGATCACATTCTTTACGTTAGGTATGACAAAACTCAGTGATATGAGTGAAATGTATAGCCTAACCATACACGGATTAATGTTAGTTTTTGCATTGCTGAGCGTATGGAAATATACACCGGTAGAAAATCCGAACAAGCCTTTAACGAAGGAACAAAAGAAAAGGAATCACAAAGTAGCTCTGATTGCTATAATTATTTTGGAAGCATTGAGCTGTGGTTTATATGTATTTTTTCCTAAAGTTTCGGCTTTGATTGCGTATACATTGTTCAGCATTGCAGTACTAATTTTAATATCAAAAAACAGAAAAGGGGGGAATGAATATGAGTAAGATCCAGAATGCAGTACTGAAAAAGATTGCTGGCATTGGAAAAAGTGCCGCAGTTAAGGCTGCAGGAACAGCTTCTTGGGGAAGTTGTCACCAGCCGAAGGAACCGAAGGCTCTGCAGAATCTGAAGAAGTAAAGCAGAGTGATTTCAGATTTCACATTGAAGTTATCATTCTTTTTGCTCTGAATATGTACGTACAAGATCTTGGGTTAGAGCGTAGAAAGATGGCTTCTTTTGAGAAATACATACAAAGGAGGAATATTATTATGACAAAGGTTAGAAAAATTGTAGCTGCGATTATGGTTGTAACTACACTGGCGACTTCTGCAGTATGCAATCTTACTGCAAGTGCTGCTCCTAACGTAGTATCTGATTCATATGGCGCATTTGAATGGGAGTCAAGCAATGCAGCATATGCAAAAACAACAAACCTCTGTTCGTCTGGAACTCGTACCACATCAGCGTCTATCACAGTTTATAAAGACAACACTGGAGCATATGTTACAGCATATTATGCTTCCAAAAATGGTGGATATGGTACAATTGCAAGAGCTTCACAAAGCTCCTACAAATCAAATGGTTATAATTTCAAGATGTATGGAGCCGTTAGTAACAGCACAAATTCTTCTGCTGGATTAGCAACATCATTCGTAAAATATGTAAACTAAAGCGTACTATTGTAATATAGTTGTTTCTTATTTTCTGACATATTCTACAATAGTACGTATATAATGTGCGATTGCTAATAAAAATTTGAGCTATTATGCAAGTGTTTATGTTGCGGAATTTGATTGATGTCAAACAGAAGTGCTATAGTACTATTTGTTTCTTCTACCATAATCCACAGTCATAGGGGTTCAATGTCAAGAAAATTGTGGAACAAATGCATCTGAATTACGATTAAAGCTATTCAAATTATTAGCAAGCATACATAATATGTAAGGTTGCCTTTGAGTCTTGTTTGAATTATAGATTGAAACAAGTATTTAAAGGCAACTCTTATTTTTACAATAAAAAGTCACTACAGATAAATTGCAGAAAAATAAAAAGATGAAAAGATAGGGAAATGCAGTTGCAAATTTCATATTTCAACCCAATTACTGCTTTCATTACAGATATGGTTAACAAGTTATATGTAAGTCTTTGTCGAACAAAGCGGATTTGCTAAATAAAAATATTTTACGATAGGAGATGATTGAAATTCTATGCGTTACATTTTCAAAAATTTAAAAGAATTTATTGTCCACGAAAAAATAATCTTTTTTATTATGGTGTTATGCATTTTAAGCTCCTCCATTGTCTTGAATTTCTGCTATGGCTTATACCAGAATTACCACGTTCAGAAAAACGAGGTTACTTATGAGCTGACAGAAATCACACCAGAGATTTCTGAGAAATGTGTCCTTACGAAAGGGCAAATTCAGGCTTACCTGGAAGCAATACGTCCGGAATGCCTTAAGAATACCCTTGTAATCCATGTAAGCGCAGAATTGGACAAATATAATCCAGATGATTATGGAACGTTCCATATGCGATTCAATTATTACGATCATGTATGTCAAATCTCTGAAGTAACAAAGGAAGCTTATGAAAAAAATGGTATTCTTCTGAGCGGCAGGTATTTCACAAATGAAGAAGAGGCATCTGGAGCATATGTTGCACTGGTTGCCAATGATGGATCTGGATGGAATACCCCTACTTTGAGTATTCAAAAGAGCAAAAATACAATCGAATTATTCGGAAATACATATAAAGTAATCGGAGAGTATAACGGAGGCAGTGGATGCCCTGTTGTTCCTTTTTTAACTGTTCCGGATTCTTTAGAGGTAAATGGATTTAGTATTTCATTTCAATCGAATATTACGAGAAGCATATATGAAGAACTGGTAAATACGGCAGACGCGGTTCTTCCAGGTGTACTGTCTTTTCCGGATTTGCAGTTTCCGGATACCGATTCCATATATTTGTATAATAATATCATGGTGATCTCCATTCTGATTGCATCGTTATCCGGTATAAATCTAGCCATTCTTTATTTATTCATGCTGAAAAAACGCAATAAAAATCTTGCCATTATGCGTATCTGTGGATGCACAAAATGGCAAGCTACACAGATCTATCTGGGCGAATGTCTTCTGATCTCTATTGTTGTTTACGCCATTGGATTTCTCATATTCTATGCGTTACTGAAATTTGTCTTTCAATATGTTTTCGAATATATGATGGATGCGTATTCCCCGGTAATATTTGTGGAGATATTCCTGATCTATATTATTGTTATTACAATTGTTCTGTCTATTCTGATATATCATAATGTAAAAAAAGAAATTATTCTGGAATTTAAGGAGGGAAAAGTATGATCCTGTTCAAAAGTGCGTGCAAAAATATACGGCATAACTTTTTTGTTCATGTAGTGATCGTGCTGCAAATGATCGCAACGATTGTGATAACGATGATCATGGTCTCCTCTATTTTGATACGATATCAATACTATACCCCCTTTAAGGAATTTTTTCAATCAAAAGGATTCTATTGCATTTTTAGTGAATTTGCAAATGGTGATTTAGAAAATTGGCGCTATTATAATCAAAATACAGCATCGGAAGAAGAACAATATCATTATTTTATGGAATCAATGGACAAGATTTATATGGATGGCAGTGAAATGCAAAATTATTTTGATGATGCAAAGTCCATTGCAGCGTGTCATACGGTATTGGCATATCCAGCCGATGAAAGCCAAAATTGCAGATCCATTTCTTACAGTGATTCTATTATTGAAAATTATGCTCCAGCATTGTCGGATGGGCGATGGTTGCATACAAGTGCTGATGCGACAGAGCTTGAAGTTGTGATCTCTGAAAATGATTATGGATGGAAGGTTGGAGATACAATCCCGATAAATTACTCGCAGTATCCAAATGGTTTGAGTACAACAGTAAAAGTAGTTGGAATTTTGAAAGACGGTGTTAAAATTCCTGGTTCTTCTGCAAGAGACGGCACGGACACATTTCAATTGTTTTACGAAACATATAGTTATGAAATCGCAGAAGAACCACTCATGATATTTTCCTCTGATTCTATAGAAAAACTAACAGACGTCTGGGGAGATGACCAAAAAATTTTACAGGCTGTCAACGGATCAGTTATTATTACTTTTCCAGAAGATACAACAAAAGAAGAAATGGAAAACATTCAGCATCAGTTAACATCACTTGGATGTGCATTCTCGATTCCATTACAAGACATGAATGCCAACAGTATGGGATATCTCTATGCACAAGTATACAATTTATTACCCATTATCATTGTGCTGATGATCCTTACGATTGTAAGCAGTATCAGCAGTTCCGCCCTATCCGTCAAGGAACGATTAAAAGATTATTCTATTTATTATATCTGCGGATTACGATGGCGACAGTGTGTTTTTATAAATATGATTGAATCTGCTGTGTTGGCAATAATTTCTATTCTCATTTCATGTGCATTGCTCGTTTTGTTGCAATTTACTGCATTGTCGGATCATGTGAAAATTATTTGGAATCCCATATCTGTAGCGTCTTTGCTGTGCATTGTGATCTTGTATATTTTGCTGTCTATGCTCATGCCAATCATGATTATCGGAAAAAATACGCCCAAACAAATTCTGACCAAATAAGGAGAATGATATGATACAGCTACATCAGATTTCTAAAATTTACAATCAAGGTAAGACGAATGCGTTTCAGGCATTGCATAAAATTGATCTGAAAATTGCAGATGGTGAACTAGTTGCGATCATCGGCACATCCGGTGCAGGAAAATCCACATTACTGCATATTTTAGCTTGCATTGACAGCTATGAAAGCGGCGAGTATTATATTGACGATACACTTGTAAAAAACTGCTCAGAGAAAAAGCTTGCTCAAATCCGAAACAAAAAAATTGGAATGGTTATGCAGGATTTTGCATTGGTGGATGATTTTTCTGCACTTCAAAACGTCATGCTACCTCTTGATTTTTCCAAGTCCAAAGTAAGTGAGAAAAAGGAAAAATGTCTGAAAGCCCTTCAAGCAGTGGGGATGGAGAAATTTGCACATCACCAGTCGAATAAGCTTTCGGGCGGACAGAAACAGCGTGTTGCGATTGCCAGAGCCATTGTCAATGAACCATCGATCATTCTTGCAGACGAGCCGACAGGAGCACTTGACAGCAAAACTTCTTCGGAAATCATGGAACTTTTCAAATCTCTGAATGATGCCGGAAGAACTGTAATTATTGTCACACATGATATGAAAATTGCACAGCAATGCAAAAGGGTAATTCGTATCGAAGATGGAAAAATTGTGGATTGACAAGTTAGAAATACTAATATACAATTTCAATGCTTTTATTTATCGTTTGAAGAAATCATAAGAAATAATTAGCTTACTTTTTGATTTTGTTCATTTGTTCAAATGCACTAATCATCTATCACCGATTTGAAATTATAACTTGTTTAAATTTTGATATGGCCGGTAATATTTATTTCTAAATATCAAAAAATAAAATATTCTCAGAGAAGAAAAAGTGTTACCAGTATAGGGCAAACATACGATATCCAATTGAAATCACCTATGACAAAAACAAATTGAATCACTTTTTTCCTCTGTCTTTCGGGTGCCCTTCCAATTCTGAGGTGCCGCTGAAATTGTCAAGAAAATACGATTGATCAGTAAGAAGTGTACTTCCTTTAAAATTCAGCCACCTAAGAAAGGGCAGTTCTGTCCGGCAAACAGCTGGGCAGGACTGCCCTTTCTATTTTTTTCAAGCAGCATACAATCCGGCGAAATGACCGGTT
>NZ_KI260493.1 GCF_000468015.1 Ruminococcus callidus ATCC 27760
CGTCTGCATCGCCAAGTATGGGAACATCGTCAAATACGCCGTCACTGTCAAAGTCATATACCAGTTCACTGCATTCTTTTTCTGTATTGAATTGCAGCAAAACATCTTTCGATCGAACAAAGTTGATAAAATAACTGCCAAACCAATCGAGGTATTCTTCATGACTGCCATCAAATGCATCCTGTTCTTTTTGAGCAGCGGTTGGAATTGCCTGTACAAGTACTTCTCCATCGCCGGTGATTGCAAATCCAGTGTCCTGTTTTGAAACCGTCACCGTTTGATTCGGTGAGACATCAACAGCAATTGTACTGCTGGCTACTGGTGCGAAATTGTAATTGCCTTCATCATATACTACTATATATGATACTGTGATTTTTTGAGTATCTGTATTGGTGTAAGCTACACTGTTTTTAGAGAAATCCATTTTGCACTTTGTGCCAACATCATATAGTTTAGGATCATTTGGATTTTGATATCCTGTCTGTTCTATTCTGAGGCGATATCCTTCGCCCTTAATGCTAAAGGCAAATTCAGGCGCACGTTCATTCTTTTCCAAGTGGAAAGAAGAACCTTTGCCAAAGAAAATATAATCTCCGTAATTGACCTTTCCTAATTTCCAAAAATCGTATGTCTGTCCGTCTTTTGTAGTAGAACTCAACTGCATCTGATCTTTTCCACCGTTGTAAAATTCTAGTTTCACGGTTTCTGAAACATCAGTGTTAGTTTTTGCAGTACCACGGATCGGCGCTTTGTAAGTCAAAAGAGAATCGTCATCTGAGGCATACAGTAAGACATCACCATTTTCCGTAGAGGCTTCATATGCCGGGATGCAGAACTGTTTGGTTTCCGAATTGATATAGATGCAGGCATCATCTCTGAATGCCGATGTTTCTGTACCTTGCTTTACACAGTTGCTGTCGTAGGTGATAATGCAGGTATCATAACTGATACCATCAAATGTCCAGTTGCCGGACAGTTCATCCATACCAACCACAGCGTGCGTGCCGCCTTTTTTGGTAGCAATACCCGCCATAAAGTAAGTGCCTTTTTCCTTGCAGCGTGCTGCACAATCCAGAAACATATCCGTATGCTCTTCTTTGGTCAGCATTGCAGGTGCTGCAATAACTGCAAGTTCCACCTCTGTATATAGCTGCAGAGAGTTGTAATAAGCAATCAACGCATCCACATCATCGGTCAGTGTCACGTCGTATAACGTTTCTGCACCCTCTTGTAAATCTCCCGGTGTCAGTTCGCCATTGTGGACCAACACCGAAATGGCAGTCATACCAAAGCAAAGTCCACCCTTATAAGCTACACGAGAAATATCCATTTCATAGTGTAAATTTATTTCCGAATCCGTCATATTAGCTCTTACCGGCTCATATACTCTTTTTGCAAAATCTTCATGTGATAAGGTACATAAGTGATTTGCAAATGAAAAAGTATCTTTGTACATT
>NZ_KI260494.1 GCF_000468015.1 Ruminococcus callidus ATCC 27760
TCTGTCGCACAATCTTTGTGCGGTATTGCCGTAAAGCGTAATTTGTGGTATCGAGCCTGTCTTGCTTTTTGTCAAGGCAGGCTTTTTTGTATAATCTTCCGGAAACCGGCGACAATAAAAGAGGGGAAATGATGTTGTTGTGTTGCCTTTTTAGAAAAATCTCTTGACAAGTCAAATCAGATAGTATATAATGTTAATTAAGAACTGATACTATTAGAGCATATCTTGTATATGCTCGGCTTAAAGGATTGATTTTTATGAAAAATCGCAATACGCTTCAGCGTCGTCTGGTGCTGGAAACGGTACGGCGAATGCACAATCACCCTACGGCAGACGAAATCTTTCGGGAGATCGCCGCAGAGAACACGCTGATCAGCAAGGCAACGGTCTACCGGAATCTGAAGATCCTGTCAGAGCAGGGCGAGATCCTGCACATTCCCATTCCGGACGGGGCAGACTGTTTCGATTTCAACACCAAGCCCCACTATCATCTGGAATGCCGCAGCTGCAATCGGGTGTTCGATGTGAACATGCCCTATCAGAGCGACCTGTGCAGCAAGATCGTAGGCTGCGAGGATTTTCTGGTGGAATCCCATCACATTGTCTTTTCCGGATTGTGTCCCGCCTGTCGAAAGGCGGCGGAACAGCGGGCACAGCTGCAAACCACCGAAGAACCACATAGGAAAAATGCGGAATAAAACTTGTTTGTATGCAACAGTTTTGTTTTGCTTTCTCCAAGATGAAAAGGAGGTCATATCATGGCAGAACTGAAAGGTTCACAGACGGAAAAAAATTTGCTGGCGGCATTTGCCGGCGAATCACAGGCATTCACCAAGTATAATTATTACGCTTCCAAGGCAAAGAAAGACGGTTATGTGCAAATCGGCAAGCTGTTCGAGGAAACTGCCAACAATGAAAAGGAACACGCGAAGATCTGGTTCAAGCTGCTGCATGGCGGCGTGATGCCGGAAACAACGGAGAACCTGAAAGATGCGGCTGCCGGCGAAAACTACGAGTGGACAGATATGTATGTCGAGTTCGCGGAGCAGGCAAAGGCAGAGGGCTTCACACAGATCGCGGCACTGTTTGAGGCGGTGGGTGCGATCGAGAAGGAACACGAAGCACGTTATCGCAAGCTGCTCGCCAATATCGAGGGCGACTGCGTCTTTTCCAAGGACGGCGATGTCATCTGGGAATGTGCCAACTGCGGTCACATTGTCGTAGGCAAAAAGGCTCCGGAGGTCTGTCCGGTCTGCCAGCACCCGCAGTCCTATTTTCAGGTCAAGGCTGAGAACTATTAAGGCATCTTACGTACAAGCTCTGTGCGGTGTTGCCTTAAGGAAATCACTTTCCTTGCAAATATCTTGCAAATAAAATTGGACGGAAATCCTCTGGAAAGCATGACTTTCCGGAGGATTGCGTTTGTGTCAGGAGGAATGGTATGCGTTCAAGGGAACGTTTTCTTTCCCACTGGAAAGGACGGCTGCTGCACAGCGGTATCCACATTCTTTCCCATTTGCGGCTGCTGCTGCGGTGGGTGTTTTACTCTGTGCTGATGGGCGTTCTGGTGGGATTTATCGGGATTGCTTTTGTGTATGCCATACAGTGGGTGACGACATTCCGGACGGGGCATTGGTGGACAGTGCTGACACTTCCCGCCGGCGGTCTGCTGATCGTGTGGCTGTACCGCATCAGTCACGACCAGAACGACAAGGGCACCAATATGGTGCTGGCTTCGCTGCGGGCAGAAACGGAACTGCCTATGCAAATGGCACCGCTGATTTTCATTTCCACCGTAGTGACCCACTTCTGCGGCGGCAGTGCCGGACGGGAAGGTGCGGCGTTGCAGCTGGGCGGCAGTGTGGGCAGTATGCTGGGACGGGTGTTCCGTCTGGCGGAACGGGATAAACAGGTGCTGATGCTCTGCGGCATGTCGGCGGCGTTTTCGGCAATTTTCCGTACGCCCATTGCGGCACCGGTTTTCGCCATGGAAGTGGTGTGTGTCGGTGCCATGCGGTACGCGGCACTGGTGCCCTGTACCATTGCTTCTCTGACGGCTTCGTGGCTGGCGGGCAAATGCGGCATTCCGCTGGCGAAGTATACGATCGGGGAAATTCCGGCGTTTCAGGTGGTGCCGGCATTGAAAATTTTGCTGCTGGGCGTTTGCTGTGCGGCGGTGAGCATTCTGTTCTGTGTGCTGCTGCACCAGACGGAACACTTCCTGAAAAAGTATTGCAAAAATCCATATCTGCGGATTCTGGCGGCAAGCGGTGTGCTCTGGGTGCTGGCGTTGCTGGTACATAATCAGGACTATCTGGGCATTGGCGGCGAGGTGATGCGGCGTGCCGTGGCAGGGCAGGTGGTCTGGTATGCGTTTCTGGCGAAGATGATCTTCACGGCGTTGACATTGGGCGGCGGCTTTAAGGGCGGCGAGATCGTACCTTCCTTTTTCATTGGGGCAACGTTTGGCTGTCTGTTCGGGCACTTGCTGGGAATTTCGCCCTCTCTCTGTGCGGCAGTAGGCATGGCGGCACTGTTCTGCGGCGTGACCAACTGCCCGCTGGCTTCTATGATGATCGCATCTGAACTGTTCGGTATGGCGGGTGCTCCGTATTATCTGCTGGCAGTCGCCGTCAGCTATCTGCTCTCCGGCTATTACGGGCTGTATGGGGAACAGACGTTCCTGTCCTCCAAGTTCACCGGCGGCTATGTCAGCCATAAAACACGTCAATGAAAGAAGATGAAAATCATGACAAAGCGTTCTTTGTCTGACCGGCAGAAGGGCATGATCTGCATCATTTTGTCGGCGTTTTGTTTTGCATGGATGAATGCCTTTGTGCGGCTCTCCGGCGATCTGCCGTTTATCCAGAAAAGCTTTTTCCGGAATCTGGTGGCACTGTTGTTCGCACTGGCGATGCTTCTGCGGGAACACGGCTGCTTTCTGCCGAAAAAGGGATCTCTGCCGTTTCTGGTACTGCGTGCCACGGCGGGAACGCTGGGGATCCTGTGCAATTTTTACGCGATCGATCATCTGGCACTGTCGGACGCGTCGATTCTGAATAAGATGTCCCCGTTTTTTGCAATTCTCTGTTCGTGGATCTTTCTGCGGGAAAAACTGAACTGGAAACAGGGGCTGATCGTGCTGGGGGCATTTGTGGGGGCACTGTGTGTCATCAAGCCCACCTTTGCCAATGCGGATTTGTTTCCGTCCCTGATCGGACTACTGGGCGGCTTCGGGGCAGGCGTTGCCTATACCATGGTACGCCGTCTGGGGCAGATCGGGGAGAATAAGGCGTATATCGTCTTTTTCTTCTCCGCCTTTTCCTGTGTGGTGACATTGCCGTATCTGCTGTTCTGCTATGAGCCTATGACGTGGAAGCAGCTGTTGTGTCTGGTTATGGCAGGGCTTTCGGCGGCAGGCGGACAGTTCGGTGTCACTTCTGCGTACTGCTATGCACCGGCAAAGGAAATTTCCGTTTACGATTACACCCAGATCATTTTTGCCGCAGGCTTGGGATTTTTGCTGTTTGCACAGATTCCCGACTGGCTGAGCATTCTGGGGTACTGTATCATCATTGCTATGGCAGTGGTTATGTTTTTCTATAACAAAGAATCGGATAAATAAAATTCGTATAATTGTATATTACAAAAAGCGGAGATTCTGGTACATGGAATCTCCGCTTTTCGAATTTTCTCTAGTATTGTAATTTTAAAACTTTACAGATCAGGCTCCCTTGAAAAGACACCCAAAGTGCGTACTTTGTGCTGACTGAGGGATTTTTTATGTGAAATCTGAAATAAAAAGAAAAGATTTCAGCAGAATCCCTCCACCAGCTTCGCTGGTCCCCCTCCCTTTTCAAGGGAGGCTTATCCTCATTTTTAACCGTTACATCGTGTTCGCTTGTCAGTGTACGCTTATTCTGCACTGGGCAGGGTGTGGATAATGGATACCAGGAACTTCAGCAGAACGACAGCATCATTGCCGCTGATCTCGCTGTCGGCATCGCAGTCCGCATTCTTCTTCTGGGTGCTTCCCAGTGTGACAACGTTTGCCACTGCCTTGTTCAGCAGAACCGCATCGGTAATGTCTACACGGCTGTCCATGTTGACATCGCCGTACAGTGTCAGTCCGCTTTCACCGCTTTCCGAAGTGTTTGTGCTGCTGTCGGAGGTGGTGGCAGAGGTGACAGTTTCTGTTGTGGTGGAAGTTGTACCAGTGGTGGTGGTCGTTACAGTGGTGTCTGTGGTAACTGTGCCGTCACCCACCAGTTTCAGTACACCGAAACCGCTGGTGTTGATGTAGCCCTGACCGGTGAGGTCGTTCCAGTTGGCCATGCTGGTACGCTTGCCGTCGCCGGTGCCGTCATCGTTGACCTGTACGTCAAAGCCTACGATCTGGTCAGCGTGGAACGAACCGATAGTGTACGGAATTGCCACCTCGACGATATAGCCCTTGTCGGTCTTTTTCGTGCCGGAGAGGAATGCGTCAGTGGAACGTCCGTCGGTAACGGTCTTGTCGTTCTCGTAGTTGATACGGCACTGAATGTCGTCGCTCTCGTAAGAGGAAGTCTTGTGGTTGTTCTCGTCGAAGAATACTTCCACAGTGTCCTGCTCGTAGGCGTTGGCACTTGCCACGCTGAGTACGGGATCGGTGACTTCGGTCAGCACATAGAGGCAGTTCTCGTCCCAGAGCATCTTGGAAACGGCGGTCGCACCGTTGCCCATGGAGTAGGTGTTGACATCAATGGTGTTGGCATCTGCCCATGCGGCATCGATGTCCCCGTCAATGGTAATGGGTGTTTCGGTCTTGGTCGCCTCGGCATACTTGGGCTGTTCTGCCAGGGTGACAATACCGCAGGTGGGCAATGCACCAGTTGGTACGTCACTATTGTTAAAAACGTAATCTGCTACATCAACGCAATTCCATGCAGCATTATTGTTGAATACATCTAAGTGCACGGTACTGCCGCTTTTCGGGTTCCAATCATTACTGTTGGATTCCCATTTCAGGTCTACGTATTCCATAGCGGAAGTAATAGTTTGGTCGTCAATCGGGAAGCCTCCCATAGAATCCAGTTGGTTTCCGAAAATTTCAACATAGGAGTTTTTAGCATCTGCTGAAACTGCCGGATTGTAAACACGAACGATCATGTTTTCGTCAGACCAAGCTGCCTTGAAATAAGTGCCGGTACTGCCGGTTTTGGTGCTGAGATACTGTGCCGTACCAATTTCCAATGCCCGTTCCAGATCGGCATCTGTGCCGTCATAGCGGTATGCCGTCATGGTCTGGAGCTTTTCCACTTCGGAGTCGGTGTCGATCACGGCGTAATAGGACGGCTTTGCCTGATAGTCCTTGTCAAAGAGCAGGGGATAGCCGCCGATCCAACTGGTGGAGTCGGTGATGCCCCAGAGGACAACCGCGGACAGGTTTACGCCGGAATCCTTCATTTCCTTGTACATCTTGAACACGTCCTGATACCGCTGTGCCAGTGCCAGCTGGTCGGCGTATTCGTTGGACTTCTCGGAAACGTCCAGCTCGGTGACCTGAATTTCCAGTCCCAGGTCTGCATACTGCTGCATGGCAGATTTGTACAGATCAATGGTGGGATAACTCATGGAGATGTGGGACTGCATGCCCACGCCGTCGATCAGGTTCTTTTCCACCAGCGGTTTCAGAATGTCGCTGATGATGTACGCCTGTTTGTTGGGGGAGTATTCGTTGTAGTCGTTGTAGAACAGCTTGCAGCCTGCCGGTGCGTACTTCTTGGCGAATTCGAACGCCAGCGGGATATAGGACTGGTCGCCGTAGACCTTGACCCATGCAGACTGTCCGTTGACCTCGTTGTTGGAACCGGCATCGCGAATGGTGCCGGCATCGGAAGCGGCTTCATTCACCACGTCCCATGCGTAGAATTCCACATCGGGGTAATCCTTTTTCAGCGTTTCCATGACGGTCTTGATGTAGTTTTCCAGACGCTTGGTCATCTTGTCCTTGGAAACCCATGCCCCGTTGGGATCGAAGTTTTCCTTGAAGAACCAGTCCGGTGTCTGGCTGTGCCATACCAGCACATGACCGCGTACCGGAATTTTGTTTTCGCCGGCGAATTTCAGAATCTCGTCTGCTTCGTTCAGAGAGATCTGGGGCATGGTGTCATCGCCGGTTTCTGCCACGTACTTCTGGGACAGTGCCTGATCCAGCACGCTGTCCGGCTTCAGTTCGTTGCCCAGTGTCAGGCTGTTGTAGTGCTTTTTGATGAGGTCTTTGGTGGCACCCTGTGCGAATTCCGAACCGGCACAGGCACAGCCGATCTTAAAGTAGTCGGAATAGGCATCTTTCAGGGAAGCGATGTCGTCCTGAATGGCAGGATCCGGCAGGTGTTCGCCGACTGCATCGTCCATGTAGAAGTTCATGAGATCCTGTTCCTTGGGGGCACTGGTGTAGCCGGTCTGTACATAGATATAGAAGTTGGTCGCACCCTCCGGCACGGTGAATTCGCTGCCCACGTATTTCCATTCGCCCTTGTTTGCAGTTTCGGTGGCAATGGTGTAGTAGTTTTCCTTGCCGTTCAGGTCGTATTGCAGGTTAATGGAAAATTTCTGGGTGTCGGTGTACTGGTCGCCGTCATAGAGCACGTAGGTGCCGACTTTATAGTAGCCGCCGGCTTCCATGATGTCGGACGCACTGCGGGTGGCACCGTTCCACAGCTGGGTTCTGCCGGAAACATACAGGCTGGTCGTGCCGCTGTGGGCGTACTTGGTGGAGAGTTCTACCTTGGCACTGCCGCGGCCGTTCCACTTCTGGGTGGAGTTGTTGTCGAAGTCAGATTCGAATTTGTCGTCCAGCTGGATCTCTGTCTTTTCGCCTTTAATGACGACGTCGTCAATATAATAGGTCTGGTCGGTATTGGCATCCGGCATCTCCACATAGAGGATCATATCGGTGGCACCGGAGGGAACGGTGTAGTTGCCCTTTATCTCCACCCACTGTCCCGCAGTTGCCTGTGCGGCGGCAACCTGATCGTAGTGGTCTGTGCCGTTGGCATCGGTGTAGATCATTTTGATCGCCATGTTCTGCTGACCGCTGCCCTCGTACATGGCACTGGCAGAGATCTCGTAGCTCTGTCCGGCAGCCACGATTCCGGTCAGGGAGCAGCGGGGAGCACCCCAGTTGGCGGTGCGGTCATAGCAGTACAGGGAAGTGCCGCCGTTGTGGGCTTGCTCCGTGGACAGGGACAGCGAGGAACCTACGCCTTTCCATGCTCCGTAGCCGCTTTCGAACGTGTCGTTCATCAGCTCCTGCACCTCTGCGGAGCCGATCAGTCCCGAAAGGGACAGACTGGTGACAGCAAGCACACCGGTGGTGACTGCCGCCATGAGTTTTTTGAATTTCATCTGATTTCATTCCTTCTTTCCGATTTTCGCGGGTTTTGTGCTTCGATTCACGTGTTGTTATAGTGAATAAATACATTATAACATTACGCTACTTTTTTGTCAACATTTTATCCGTGAAAAGGTGCAGAAATCAATTTTTCGGAGATTTGCAAAAAAGCGGCAGATGACATGGGAGGTCGTCTGCCGCTTTGCGGTGTGGTTGTGTGTGTCTTACTTGTGTTCCGGCTGTTTTGCTGCCTGTACATGGTAGAGGATACGGGAGAGCAGTTTTTCCGGCACCAGTTTTGACGCGGCAACGCCTACACGCATCATCAGCCCCGGAATGATCAGCAGCTTTCCTGTCAGCAGCCCGAACACTGCTTCTTTGGCAACGGCTTCCGGTGTCAGTGCCTTGACACGGAACTGCACGCCGGCACGGTCGTTGAAGCCGGTGTCCACTGGCCCGGGGCAGAGAATGCTGATCGTGACACGGCTCTTTTCGCGGCGGAGTTCTTCCGCAATCGCCAGCGAGAGCCGGACCACATAGTTTTTCGAAGCATAATAAGAGGAGAACAGGGGACCGGTCAGGAATCCGGCACTGGAGGCAACATTCAGGATCTTTCCGAAGTTGCGTTTCTTGAAGTCCCGCAGAAACAGCTTTGTCAGAATGTGCAAGGCTCTGACGTTGACTTGCAGCAGTTCCAGTTCCTCCTGTAATGCTGTTTCGGAAAATTTTCCGAAAACGCCGAAGCCGGCATTGTTGACCAGAATGTCTACGTGCTTGTCCCTGCAAAATTCATACAGTGTAAAGGGTGCCTGATTTTCCGCAAGATCCAGTGCAATGATCTCGGTGTGCACCGGCAGGGTTTCCTGCATGCGGAGCAGGGCTTCTTCGTTGCGTCCGGTCAGGATCAGCGAGATGCCGCGGCGGCTCATTTCCTGTGCAATGGCTTTTCCGATGCCGGAGGTTGCTCCGGTGATGAGTGCTTTCATAGAAAAAACTCCTTTCTAAGGATCGGGAAACGCTTTTCAGTATGGGCAATACCGCACAAAGAGCGTCTGGCGACT
>NZ_KI260495.1:0-3442 GCF_000468015.1 Ruminococcus callidus ATCC 27760
GAAATTTGCAAGCAGATGGCGTGCAAAGTCCCCAAACGCTCTTTGTGCGGTATTGCCTTAAAGTATATCATTGACATTTGCTTGAATTAGGGTGTGTTGAAACGAAGCCTGACACGTGTCTTTTCGGCAAAATTCACGATTTTCCACGTAAAAACACCACCTGAAAAGCTTTGTCAAAACCACCAAATTTATGAAATGTTTCTTCTGTTTTTTAATGAAAAACGCTATTGACAGATGCAGAAAAATCGCATATAATGAACTTAATCCAGGTGGAACAATGTTGTTTCTCCGGAAATGAAAAGAAAGGAATTTTTTCTGATGAAAAAACAAGTATATAACCCTTTTCTCCCCATTTATGAATGTGTTCCGGACGGTGAACCCCATGTGTTCGGTGACCGTGTATACCTGTACGGCTCCCACGACAAAGAGGGCGGCGAAACCTTCTGCATGCTGGACTACACCACCTACTCTGCTCCGGTGACAGACCTGTCCGACTGGCGTTGCGAGGGCACCATTTACCGTGCCGATCAGGATCCGGCATATCCCACAGACCGGAAGTTCATGTACGCTCCGGACGTTGTACAGGGCAATGACGGCAGATTTTACCTTTATTACTGTATGTCCGGCAGAGCCGGCTTCGGCGGCTACAACGGACCGATCAGCGTGGCTGTCAGCGATTCTCCGGCAGGACCATTCCGGTATCTGGGCTTTGTGCACTATCCTGACGGCAGCCCCATGCTGAACTACATCTGCTTCGATCCCGGCGTTATCAACGATGACGGCACGATCCGCATTTACTACGGCACATGGTCAGACGAGGCTCTGGACAAGGACTTCCCGAACCACGAGGAAGCCATTCAGACAGTCATGCAGCGGTATCACAAGAGCCGAAACGAAGTCCTGCAAACAGAGGGCAGTGTCATGGGTCCCTGCACAGTCACTGTGGGAGATGACATGCTGACAGTCACCAGCGAACCGCGGCACATCATTCCGGCATACCCCATTGGCACCAGCTTCGAGGAGCACCCGTTCTTTGAAGCAAGTTCCATTCGCAAGATCGGCGGCAAGTATTATTTCATCTACTCCTCCTGGCAGAACCACGAACTCTGCTATGCCACCAGCGACCTGCCGGACAGAGATTTCGTCTTTGGCGGCACTATCGTTTCCAACGGTGATGTCGGTTATCATGGCAGAAGCGAAAAAGACCGCCTGAACATGACCGGCACCACACACGGCAGCATCGAATGCATCAACGGACAGTGGTACGTATTCTATCACCGCCTGACTCACAAGTCCGACTACAGCCGTCAGGCATGTGCAGAACCCATTACCATTCTGCCGGACGGCAGCATTCCGCAGGTAGAGATCACCTCCTGCGGTCTGAACGGCAAGCCGCTGCACGGTACCGGCACCTATCCGGCAGTGATCGCCTGCAACATCACCAACGGACACATGCCCCACGGCTCCAACAAGATCTACACCGACAGTTTCCCCAACGCGACCCACTGCGGTGAAGATCGCTTTATCGGCGAAATTCAGGACGGCACCATGCTGGGATACAAGTACTTCGCATTCTCCGGTGCAAAGGAGATCGGCGTACAATACCGCGGTTCCTGCAACGGCAAGTTTGTAGTTTCCGACAACATGGACGGCAAAAACATCGTGGCAGAGATTCCGGTTGCTCCGGCAGATGCATGGACGGAAAGCCGTGCTCCCCTGCACATTTCCGACGGCACTCACCCGCTGTATCTGTTCTACCGCGGCGACGGTGAAGCAGCGGTCAAGGAATTGTACCTGGCATAACAGGAGGGAATGCATATGATCGAGCAAAGCATACAGGAACTGATTCAGTACGGTATCGAAAAAGAACTGATCACGTCCGAAGATGAGATCTTCCTGCGGAATCAGCTTATGGATCTCTTGCAGCTTTCTGCGTGGGAAACGCCTGCCCTGCCGGAGGTGCTGCCCACCATTGACGAAATTCTGGACAAACTGGTGTCCTATGCTGCAGAAAAAGACATCATCACCGACTCCAACGCCGCCAGAGATCTGTTTGACACCCGCATCATGGGGCTGCTGACAGAACGCCCGCACACAGTGAACCGCAGCTTTTTTGCCGCATATCACCGCAGTCCGGAAGAAGCCACAGACTGGTACTATCAGTACAGCAAGGACACCAACTACGTCCGTGCCGGCAGAATTGCCAAGGATCTGCGTTGGACATATGACTGTGAATACGGCACACTGGACGTAACCATTAACCGTTCCAAGCCGGAAAAAGACCCACGCGACATTGCCGCAGCCAAGAACCAACCCCAGACCAAATATCCGGCATGCCAGCTTTGCATTGAAAACACCGGTTTTGCCGGCACGCTGACACACCCTGCACGGCAGAATCTCCGGCCGATTCCCATTTCCATTCACGGCGGAAACTGGGCTTTCCAGTACTCCCCCTATGGCTATTATAATGAACACTGCATCGTGTTCAATCAGAAACATGTTCCCATGGTGATCAATGCGGCAGTTTTTGAAAAGCTGTTCGATGTGCTGGACATGCTCCCCCACTATTTCATCGGCTCCAACGCCGATCTGCCGATTGTGGGCGGTTCTATCCTGAGCCACGAACATTTTCAGGGCGGACACTACACTTTCGCCATGGCAAAGGCTCCGGTGGAAACACCGTTCCTGCTGCCGAATCAGCCGGAAGTACAGGCGGGGATCGTCAAGTGGCCTATGTCGGTCATTCGCCTGCAAAGTGAAAATCGCTCTGCCCTTGCGACAGCCTGCGACCACGTGCTCACCCAGTGGCGAACCTATACCGATGCCGAAGCAGAAATCTATGCGGAAACAGACGGCACACCACACAACACCATTACCCCCATTGCCAGAATGCGTGGCGGACTGTACGAATGCGATCTGGTGCTGCGGAACAACCGCACCACGGCGGAACGCCCGCTGGGACTGTTCCACCCGAACCCGTCCCTGCACCATATCAAAAAGGAAAACATCGGTCTGATCGAAGTCATGGGACTGGCTGTCCTGCCGGCACGTCTGGCGGGAGAACTGCCGGTACTGGCAAGGGCGTTGTATTCTGATGCCGACCTGACACAGACTGACTCTCTCCGCAGTCACATGCCATGGCTGGAGAAAGTCCGCACACGCCACCCCGAAGCCAATGCGGAAAATGCGGAAACGATCATTCAGCAGGAAATCGGGGCAGTCTTTGAACAGGTTCTGCTGGACGCAGGCGTTTTCAAACGCACCGATGCCGGAAAGGCACAGTTCCTGCGGTTCGTAGAACAGGTTCGCTCCACAGCAGATTAAGGAAACACTGCATAAAGCTTTGCATACACAACAGAACAGCCCTGCACGGTCTTTGCAAAACGCAGACCATGCAGGGCTGTTTCCATTAAGGCAATACCGCACAAAGATTGTGCGACAG
>NZ_KI260495.1:3542-8295 GCF_000468015.1 Ruminococcus callidus ATCC 27760
CGCCAGACGCTCTTTGTGCGGTATTGCCTTATGTAAAATCCCGATCAAACGTCAGACTGACCTGACAGGTTTTGTCCATGCGGGACAGTTCGCCGGAAATCATATCCAACAATTCATCATTGGTATAGGTACAATCAAAAGGTACCAGTATGTCAAAAATCAAACGATTGGTGTTTTCGCCGGACACCAGCCGAAAATCGTGCAGGCTCAAATTCTGATGCAGTTCGGCAATCACCTGTTCTGCCATGTGCCGATAGTGGTTGACAGCGGCGTTGTCCACCTCCACAGGATCCATGTGGATCGTCATCAGAATGTGCAGCTTTTCCTCGATTTCCCGTTCGATCAAGTCCACAACTTCATGCACCGCAACAAAATCAGAGTCGCTCCGCACTTCCACATGACAGCTTCCCATAGTCCGACCCGGACCGTAATTGTGCAGGATCAGATCATGCACACCAATGATTTTTTCATGTGCCAGCACCAGTTCTTTCAGCTTCTGCACCGTTTCCACATCTGCCGGCTTTCCCAGAAGATCGCCGACCGTATCCCGAATGATGTCGAAAGCCGTTTTCAGAATGAACAGAGAAACTGCCGTACCCATAATACCGTCCACCGGCAGCGTTGTCACCAACGACAGCAGCAGTGCCAGAATGGTCGCTCCGGTAGCTGCCACATCGCTGCGGCTGTCCTTCGCCGTGGCGATCATCACCGTGGACTGTATCCGTTTCCCCAGTTTGGTGTTGAACCACGCCATCCAAAGCTTGACTCCAATTGACAGAACCAGCACCGCCAGCGTCAGCCAGCGGAACTGCACCGCGTCCGGACGAATGATCTTTTCCACAGAATTCCGCAGCAGTTCAAACCCCATAAGGGCGATCATCACAGCAATGACCAGTGAAGTCAGGTACTCCATTCTGCCGTGCCCAAAGGGGTGTCCCTTGTCTGCCGGCTTTGCCGCCAGTTTATAGCCAAACAGGGTAATCAAACAGCTGGCACAGTCTGACAGGTTATTGAACGCATCAGAAACAATGGCGATCGAGTGGGAAAGCGTACCCATGACATATTTCAGGACAAACAACAGAATATTGCAGCAAATTCCCACCACACTGCTGCATGTCCCGTATGCCTTTCTCACATTCGGGTCTTCTACCTGTTCATAATTAGAAATGCACCGCTTCAAAAAACGCTCCAGTAGCATATGATCCTCTCCTAGTGAAAACATTCTGATTATTATAGCACATTCCACACAAAATGTCAATGATGTGAAAAAATACACGGTTTTGCACTGAATCGCCTGAGATTTGAAAAATTGATAGTTCCGTCTTTTTTGCATTTTTTTGTAAAGCAAACGATGCAGGATGTCGAATCGTGTCGTATTCTGTCGAATCCGAAACTTTTTTTCCAAAAAAAGTCTGGATTTCCATTGATTTTTTCCGCACCATATGTTATAATTATAATAAATTCTATATAGTTCAATCATTTCATTATAAGAGCAAAAATAGAATAGTCGCATTTCCGATTTGTAAAAAACATGTAATTACACAAGAAAACGACGTATAGGCAAACTGACCGTGCGTAAAGCCGACAGGCAGACATTCGTGCGGCATTGCCTGCAACACACATTGTCAAATTCAGAGATTCCATAAGCAACACTGCACAGAGCCGCCATGCGGGATCCTGTACAGTATTGCACACAGAACAGGAGGTCTATCCAATCACATGGTTCCAATGAAAATTGCTATTGCAGACGATGAACTGTATGTCTGTCAGCAGATTCGAGAATGCCTTTTGCAATACAGTACACAAAAAAACGTGGACATGGATGCACCGGACATTTACACCGACTGCCGCACGCTGTACAACACCGATCTGAGTGGCAAACGCTATGATGTTGTTTTTATGGACATTGACTTTTCCGGTGAAAACAACATCGCCAGACTTTTCTCTGACAGCTATGCTGTACGGGAACGGTGCTCTGACGGACTGGCACTGGGCACGTACTTGCGACACATACTGGGACATCAGAATTTTGACATTATATATGTGACATCTCATGAAAATTATGCCATCCATGCCATTCCTATTCGTCCGGCAGCATTTGTGCAAAAGCCGGTCACTTTTCAGAAAATTGCCCGTGCTCTGGACGATATGCTGTATTATCGGGACATTTCCCGCCGCATCTTCAAATGTACCAGCAACAAATCTCTGGTGCATGTGCAGGTGTCCCATATTCGCTATCTGAACAGCTGCGGAAGAAAGGTGTATCTGCAAACTACGGATTCCCGCATCTCCTTTTACGGAAAGCTGTCAGAAGTACAGCAGGAGCCCTGCTTCAGTTCATTTATCCAGATCCACAAGTCCTATCTGGTCAATCCGGACTATATCGACCATATTTCCTCCAACACCGTCTTTTTGCAGGGCAGTTCTCATGAACAGCTCCCTATTAGCAGAGCCTATCAGCCGCTGGTAGAGCAGTGGCTCATGAAGGGCTAAGTGCCATGAAACAGTATATCACGATCATTTCTAATATTTTCCACATTTACGCAGTCTATCAGTTTTCTCAACTGCTGTTTCAAAAGGACCCCAGCCGGAAACGGACAGAGATCCTGGCGTATATCGGATATTTTTTGCTGAACAGCGGCTGTTTTATCTTGTTTCACAATATTGTGATAAATGTTCTCAGCAATATTCTCCTGTTTTTCTGCATTACCCTGCTCTATCCGACCACATGGGCACACCGGATCCTTGCAACTGTTTCCATTTATATCATCAGCATGGCAGCAGATATTCTCTGTACCACGATCTCGATCTGGTGCGAGTATACCCTGTTCTTCACCAGCGGATTCGCTGCCTCACTTCTCATGCTGATCATTGCACGCATGAGCCTGCACTTTCATCTGTACAAAAGCGATGTCATTCCGCGGCTAAACATATTTTATGTTTTTACCGCCATTTTCATTCCCTTGGGCAGTATCCTTCTGGCACACTACATTGCCCGCACACTTTCATGGCGTTCCTTGGTGGCTGCCATTGTCCTTCTGCTGATCAATGTCAGTGTCTTTTCCCTCTATGACCGCATGATTCACCTGATGCAGGAGCGTCACACCGCACTGCTGATTGAAAAGCAAAACAAAGCCTATCAGCAACAGCTGCAATTCATGCAGAAGAGCCAGATGCGGCTGCGGTTTTTACGGCATGACATGAAAAACCACTTATTCCAGATCAAGCATTTTCTGGAAACCAACGACATGAAGGGAATGTACACGTATATCAACGATCTGGAGGATAATCTGGATCTGACCCAGAGCATCACCTACACCCAGCATGAAGCCATCAACAGTATTCTGAACTACAAGCTTCTGCCGCTGCGGACAGACGGCGTTGCACTGGAAGTAGACGTACAGCTGCCGGATCAGCTGACATATCCCATTTTTGATTTGAATGTACTGCTGGGCAACTTGCTGGACAATGCCATTGAAGCCACTGCATTGGTGACTCCGAAAGAAAATCAAAAAATCACACTGAAAATGAAAGAACGGTTCGGTGCCCTGCAACTACAGGTCGGAAACCGTTTCAACAGCAATATTGTACCTAAAAACGGCACACACAAGTCGGACAAGATCAACCACGGACTAGGACTGAAAAGCGTACAGGAAATCGTTCGGCGACATCACGGGAAAATGTGGATCGTTCCGGAAAAAGACTGGTTCGAGATCAATATCATCCTATATGATTCTAATCCGGAAAAACTGCAAGGTTCCGGAAAGTCTATATAAAAAGCAACACCGCATAACTATTTATGCGGTGTTGTTTTTCGTTTTTCACTGCACGATTCGCAGTTTTTCCTCAAAGGAATCGTGCAGCAGCAGCTTCTGGTATTTTTTCGGTGTCAGACCGGTATAGGCTTTGAAGTCATGCACAAAGTGCGACTGATCAAAATATCCCAGATCTGCGGCAATTTCCGTTAAAGAACGCCCCTTGTGCTGATTCTGGTTCAGGGCAGAAACCGCCGCCTGAAACCGTACAATTTTGGCAAGCTGCTTCGGACTCAGACCCGTTTCATTGCGGAAGCAGCGGTCAATATACCGTGCAGTATAACCGGTGTCCTCTGCCAGCTGTTCAATGGAAATGCTGCCGGCAGAGCGGATCAGCAGGTTGAATGAATGGAGCACCAGCAGGTTGCTGTGTTCCATGGGACAGGCACGACGATAAATGTTCATGTAGGAACGCATGAATGCCCGAATCTGTTTGCGGAAATCGGTTGTGCCGCAGATTCCCTCCAGCATGCGGCGATCCTGAATCAACTCGTCCAGCGGGATCTGATGATTCACCAGCTGGGACATGATCTCCGAACTTCCCAGAACCGGATTGTACCCCGGCAAAAACCGCACGCCGAAATAGCAGGTATCGGAGTGCAGCAGAACTGCCTGCGGAGCCAGAACAGTGCCGCAGATCTCTGCGTAAGGCTGCTTAGGATCACAGCAAAATACCATGTCCACACAGCCGTCCGGTACAGCATAGCGGGGTTCCGTTCCCGTAAAGCACTGATAAAAGTGCACAATGCCGTACCGATTTAAAATAAACTTTGCGTATGCTCTCGATGATGTCACAAAAAATGGTTGCTTGGGTGTCATATAAATCTGTTGTTCCATTGCGGTCCACTTCCCATTTTTCGGGCAGACTTGACAGGCGTGCCTTGTGCAGGACTGCCCTTGCTTCTTCAAGGCAATACCGCACAAAGATTGTGCGACAG
>NZ_KI260496.1 GCF_000468015.1 Ruminococcus callidus ATCC 27760
GAAACAAACCGCCTACCGTTATTGGTATGCCCTCAAGTTATTAGTATATCATATCTTGCAAAAAATGTCAAATGCAAGCCGCCGCATCATTGCCGGAGTTCTCTGGTGATGGTGCGGTTTTTTGTTGCCAGTCAGTGCCGCCTTGACAAAATGCAACATTCTGTTCTTTGGAACTTGACTTTTTCGAGAAAATATGGTATTCTATTTTTGTCGCATTTGTGATAAAAAGAAAGAATCTGATGAACAGATGACATGAGAAAGGAATGCATTTCTATGATACAGAGAAAAACCTGCCTTGGGGGAATTGCAGCAGCGGCGGCATTACTGCTGGCTGTGACCGGCTGCGGAAAGTCGTATCCTGCTAAAAACGCTGCCCAAAAGGCGGAAACCAGTGCCGCATCAGAAAGCACAGAAGCAGCTGATGCGGAGAACCGTCCGACGGTGGAACAGGCGGATTTCCAGCTGAAACCGTATGCCATGGACGGAATCGGGTGTGCGGTAGAAGTGCCGGACACCTTTACAACCGGCTCCGGCAACTCTGCTGTTTCCGGCAGACTGTCCTTTGACGGCACGGAAAGCGATGATGCCATTGTTGTCGCAGCGTATGATGCCCAGCCGGAAGAAGAATTCAACCAATTTCAGGAAGACGACCTGTTCGAACTGATTAACTTTTCGACCACGCTGCCGCAGCTGCAATATTTTCGGGAAACGGAAATTGCCCATGCGGAAAATATGCCCTGTAAGGCGTTTGTGGGCGAAACACTGGGGACAATTGCCGGAGAGGATACCTATGTGACGATTCTGGCGGTCAACTGTCCTGCACAGGACAAAATGTACGTCTTTTCCATGCGGGACAAGACCGGCGAGTTCCAGAACTACCGCGATCAGCTGGCAGACCACATCTATCTGAATGAAACCGGCTATGTGGTAGAGAACGACCAGTTGGCTGATGCACCGGAACCGGAGCCGCTGTCCTATTCCAACGACACCATTGGATACCAGATCGATTTGCCTGAGAAGTGGGAACGGGTCACTGACACCAGCCATTTTTACGGGCTGGAATCGCTGGCTTCCCAGTATGACGGCTATGACCTGTTCATGAACCGCGATCGGGACTATGCCATTGTGGCAGCCAAGTCCATGACGGTTTCCGATACGGAATTCTATGCGGCAATGGAACAGTACAAATCCATGTGGACAGGTGCCGGCGGCAATGAACTGGTCACCTCCAAGGAGTGCACCGTGTGGGGCTATGCGGCATATCAGCTGGTCATCAATCACACAGCCGGTGCAGATCCCACCACCAGCGTGACGTGGCTCATCAACAAAACCGGCGATCAGTCCAAGTGGCTGCTGGTTCGTTACTGTTACCGTGAGGACAGTGCGGCAGAATTTGCAGACACGCTGATCAACAGCATTCATCTGCAATAAGACAAATTCCCTAGAAAAATAGTTTTCCCAGTCCGGCAGCCGCCGGACTTTTTTTGTTTTGTCAGGCGAAAATATGACAGAATCTCTGAAAAAGTTACAATTTGGATAGGAGAATCTTGCTCGGTTTCCTCTGAAATTCGTAGAAAAGCAACACTTTTCCACATAAAAAATTGTGCAGATATGCAAAAGTTCGGGGAGAACCTGCCGGAAAGTCTTGCAAAACGGTTACAAACATGGTATAATAGCATTTGTACGGTGACCACCGCCGTGAGGGGACAACCTCTTCTCACGGAAATGATGTCTGCCGTTCGCCCTTGCCTGTGACAGACAGGCGGGCGAGGCAATGCAGGCGGCACACAAGTTCTGGGGCGGATCGTCTGGCTGTGACAGATCCTTTGATCCGACAGGACAATGCCGGCAGAGCACGGCGTATCCCTTCCGCTTTCAGGACCGGACAGGCGTGTGCAGCACAACGCATTGCAGCGGCAGGTTTCTCCGTACATCTGCGATGCAGCGACTGCTGACAACGCAAAATTCTCAAAGGAGCGTTTTTATGCGTAAGAAAATCATGGCAGTCGTTTTATCCTGTCTTACTATTTTCGCTTTGGTCGCTTCGTCCTTTGCGGTGACGTTTTCCGCGTCTGCCGTTTCCGTGGACGAAATGACAAAAGCCGCTGTACAGATCATCTCTCGGAGCGAGGGTACCTATGGTACGATCAATCCCAACGATAACGGTGCAGTCAGCATCGGTATGTTACAGTGGCATGCAGACCGTGCCCTCCAGCTGATGCGTTCGATCGCAAACGCAGACACCGGCTCGGCACAATCCATTCTGGGAAGCTCGTTCTATAACGATGTGATGAATGCTTCCAACTGGAACTCCCGTACATTTTCCAGTGCAGAGAGCACAGCAGCTTCCAACCTGCTGACTACCTCCGCCGGAAAGTCCAAACAGGACGCACTGGCATACAGTGACGTACAGGGCTATATCAGTGCCGGACAGAATCTGGGCATCTCCAACGCCGGCGTGCTGGTGTATTATGCCGAACTGTACAACCGCGGCATGGGCGTTGCAAAACGGATCCTGAACGCGGCGGCAGGCGGCGGCTCTTACAGCAGCGTGACACTGTCAAAGCTGCACACCACTGCACTGGCGAACAGTTCCAGCTATTACACCGACCGTCTGAACAATGCCTATAACACCATTGTTTCGCTGGGCTGGGGCGATGCCTCGGTTTCCGGCGGCGGGGACAACGGCAGCGGCGGTGGTTCTGCGGACACTTCCGATTTCTCGGAAAGCTATGCCGGTACATATACGGTGACGGCTTCGTCCCTGAACGTCCGCAGCACACCGTCTACCTCTGGTGCAAAGGTGGGCGTACTCCCCAACGGGGCACAGGTAACCGTCACTTCTGCCAACGGCAGCTGGGCGGCGGTGTCCTATAACGGCATCAGCGGCTACTGCTCTATGGATTACCTGAAGCAGAATGCCGCACAGACGACCGTACCGGCAGAAACCACGGCTCCGGCACAGACCACCACCACGGCGGCAACCGCAGCCACTTCGGATTTCAGCGAAAGCTATGCCGGCACCTACAGTGTGAACGCATCTTCTCTGAACATTCGCAGTGCCCCCACAACGTCCGCTTCCAAGGTGGGCAGCATTCCCAACGGGGCACAGGTGACTGTCACTTCCGGCAACGGCAAGTGGGCAGCGGTGTCCTATAACGGCATTAGCGGCTACTGCTCTATGGACTATCTGAAGCAGGCAGCTGCCCAGACCACGACCACAGAGGAAACTACCACACCGGCAGAAACCACTACAACAACCGCTGAAACCACAACCACCGCTGCATCACAGCAGGACACAGAACCGGCAGAAACCACGCCGATCGATATGAACCGTGTCGACGAAGCATATGTTTCGCTGTACGGTGATGTCAACTGTGACGGAACGATCGACATTCTGGATGCTGTGCTGCTGCAAAAGTACCTGAACGGCAGTGTGCAGCTGAACTATACACAGCTTGCCAACTCCGACTGCCAGAAGGACAGCCAGCTGGACATCACAGATGTGACCGTCCTGATGCAGTACTTGCTGAGAAGCTTCACTTCTTTACCGGTCGCATAATGTGACCAGCGAAAAAACTGGATAAAACGACAGCCCGCCGCATTCCGGCATATGGAATGCGGCGGGCTTTTTGTTTGTGGTGAATTGTTGTTAATTTGAGTACCACCTAAACTTGAACAAAAGATTTTACTTCCAATCCCTCCACCAGCTTCGCTGGTCCCCCTCGTA
>NZ_KI260497.1 GCF_000468015.1 Ruminococcus callidus ATCC 27760
AGCGGAACGACTTCTGCGACCAAGGCAACGACTGTTACCAGCGGAACAACCGCGACAACTAAGGCAACTGCTACCACAAACGAAACAACCGCAACAACTGAGGAAACTACTACCACAAACGAAACAACCGCAACAACCGAAGAAACTACTACAAACGAAACGACTGTAACAACTGAAGAAACTACTATCACAAACGAAACGACTGTAACAACTGAGGCAAGCACTGTTACCACAAGAGAAACATCTGCCACCACCGAGGAAAGCACTATTACCACAAATGAAACAACCGCGACAACTGAGGAAACAACTACCACAAACGAAACAACCGCAACAACCGAGGCAACTACAGTTACCACAAACGAAACAACTGCCACTACCAAGGCAACAACTGCTACAAATGGAACAACCGCTACAAGTGGAACGACTTCCGCAAGTGAAACAACTATGACTACCAGTGCTTCCAACACAGAATCTACTGCTGCAACATCGGCAACCACGATCACAACAGCAGCAACTACAAGCGTAACCAACATTGCAGACGAAGATCTTTGCAGCTGGGCGATCAACGATTACCAGAAAAAGGCTGGCATCGTACCTGCAAATGCAGAAATCACTGCACGTTCAGAGGAAACTTGCGAGATCACGCTGACCGACGAAAACGGCAATGTGCTGGATGTTTACACCGTTGATCCGAAGACCGGCGTCGGTACGGATTCTTCCAACGCAGAAGTCAACCTGCCCCAAACCGGAAACAACGCTATGACAAACTGGCTCCTGTGCGTGGGTGCAGCACTGTTCATGGCATTCGGATTCGGTGCGGTGAAGGCATCTGGTGTCCTCAAGCGTAAAGAGGATGAGTAAGACCAAAAAGTAGTGGGCGATCCTGTGTTATAAAAATCGATACCAAGATTGCAAAGGGTTAGAAAACAGAATCGACAGACTGTAATAAGAAAGCACCGGATCGTCCTAATCGACAGGAAGATCCGGTGCTTTTTGTATATGAAAAAGTTGCTTTTTCCCTCCGCAGTGGGAGCCTCTGGATTTTTCTGTTCTTATTTTCCGCTTTCTGCAAGTTTTCGCCCGTGATCAGGGCATGAAAAAGCACCTCGTGAGAGATGCTTTGAAAATATTTTTGCTATGCCATTGTTACTTGCTCATACCTTTTCGACAGACACGATGCCCGGCATTTCGATCATAACATAGCGGTCGTCGACATCAAGTTCCAACTCGTCTTTTTTGATTCAGTGTCAAGTTCATCTTCAAATCCAGTGATGACACCAATAAAAGACTGTGCATCAGCAGTTGTGATTTTCACTTTTGTTTCAAAATCGAGATATTGTTCGTCATTTGTATTAATCATAATTTTAATCTGTTCAATCGGGATACCTATCTGGCGCAGTGAAAGAATTTTTTGCACTGTGACAAGCTGTGAGGACAGATAATATCTGTATCCGCTTTTAGAATCCGTATAAGCAGGCTTCAAAAGTCCTTCTTTATCATAGAACCTCAGAGCTGCAATTGTGGTTTTTGTTAATTTGGAAAATGTTCCTATACTATACATTGAATTTCCTTTCGATAATATCTAAGCAGTATTTCACAAATACCACCTGATGATTCTACATATTATATGCCCTGAATTTCTTGACATACTTTGTAATTTTCTTATCCAATTTTGCAAGTATAGCGGAAGTAGTACTCTCGATCCATAAGCCAAAGCGGAAACCCAATGGGATCACCAAAGCTGACCGGGAAGCTCGCAAATCCGATGATCTGAGGAAGATGCCACAATAATGCAATACGAAAGTATATGGGCAAGAATAAAGGAGGAATTGTTTTATAACAGAGGCAGCTGCTTAACTTCAAAACCCTTGCGTTTAATGTGTCAAGTGTTATTGACAATTTCATTTTTTGATTTTCAAATTAATCTGCTCCTTTCAGAACAGCCGTATTTATCAAGATGCAAATGGATAAATACGGCTGTTATTTTTGTTTTATCAATCGGTTGCCTTAAAAACGGCTCTTACAAAATTATACATATGTGCACGGATACAATTGCCTCCATGATAACCGCCTTTCACATAATGCCAGATGTGAGGTACGCCGTTGTTGTTAAGGATATCATTATATCTGGACGGTGTAGAATAGACCACTGTATCGTTTGAACCAGCTGTCAGGAGCAGCAAATATGGTGATTCATCGGTATATTGAAAGTCTGATTTTGCAATCAGTCCCGGAGAAACCCCTGGTGCAGGACAAACTGCACCCACATAACCGAACAGGTCGGGACGCTTCATTGAGATATAAAGTGATTCTCTTCCTCCCATAGAAAATCCCATAATGGCTGTGTTATCTTTTCCTGTTTTAACAGAATAATGCGACTCGATGTACGGCATTAAATCGTTAGTCAACTCGTTAATAAAGTTGTCATAGGCTGTATTGTTTGCCTCGTTCATGCCACTGCATGAATCCTGTGTTTCGCTTGCATAAATATACGGAAACACAACAATCATATCCTTTGCTTCTCCCGAAGCAATGGCGTTACCGATAATCTGACGCAGACGCATACTTTTATCAGTTTCATCAATCAGTGTATCCTCTGTCTGCCAGTAACCATGCATTGCATATAAAACAGGATATTGCTTACTCTCAGAGTAATTTGCCGGAAGCAGTATATTGAAACAGCGTGTCCTTTTACAGGTTGTCGAATAATAGCTTACTTTTTGGATTGTTCCATATGTTACGCCTGATTTTTCTTCCCGTTCCTCCGCCGGTTCTGTTTCCAGAATATTGGCACTTACCAGTGCAGTATATTCTTTCATAGAAACGGTAGATTTTATTGGTTGTCCTGCTTTTCTGCAATTGGAAATTCCGTGATTTTTGCAAAAAGAAAGTCCTGAATCAGTTTGAGATCTGTAACGTCGACGGTTCCACTTTGATCCACATCTGCGGCGATCTCATATCTTTTGCTGTCAAAACCGTATGATACTCCATGTTTTGCAAGACATAAATCAATTGCATTAATGACATTATCAGAATTTAAATCTCCTAATATAATGTCTTTTGACACACCTGCACCAAGTATTCCGATGCCATCTGCTGCACCAATGGCTTCATCTATATAAAAATTATTGGTGGTGTTTGCAGTTTCTACATAGAGCTGCATATTCGATGCCCCCGCCGGTATCTGATAATTTGTGTTTGCAAGCTGAATCCATTCACCCTTGATACCTGTTCCTTCTGCAATTGTGTTATATTGTGTATCACCGTTTGCGTCGATGTACTGAAGCTTCAGATAAAATTTATCCGTCGCCGTACCGTCAAAATATGTCACATTGACACTGAAGCTGTATTCATTTCCCGGTAGAAAGACTCTGGGATTCAGTGCCTTGTATGCACCATTCCATGCAGCGGTTCGATTCTGTATAAGCAGTGCCTCACTTCCTACATAGGCGGTTCTGCCGCTTGTCTGAATGCTTGCGGAGCCTCTTGCCTGCCATGAACAGATATCTCCCTCAAAGCCGTCGGCAAAATACCAACCGTATTCATTCGGTTTTATCACAGTCGATGCATTCCAGTCGGCACGCTCATAGTCAAAGTAATCAATATCCGCATAACCGCCTGTCGTTTTTGTTGCATAGCTGTAAATGCCGCTGCGGTAACCAGTAAACAGGGTCAGACTGTATACCATACTCAACTCCTCGCCGATTTTTTTCCAGTCTGCACCATTATAGGAATAATAGAAATTCGCTTTATCAATATTATAGGAACTGTTTCCGGTAGAATCCACCGTATTGAACAGAAAATCAACTTTGAGATAAATCTCATTTCCGCTGAGATTCGTCTGCTCTATGATGTTGTTATAGCTATCACCAACAGTGGCACTGTCGGAATAACCGCCATTATTTGCCATATAGATTTTCTTTGTTCCGTCATCTGATACATAAACGCCTACATTGCCATATTTAAACTGAAAAGCTGAAAGGCCTGCGTAATCACCTGCTTTCATTCCAGAAGTATCCAGCTTTATCACGCTGCTACAGGAAGGCCCTTCCGCACGCTGTGTTAAAGTGTTTTTTGCATCCAACAGATTGGTTGCAAGGGTATTGTTTTTTAATCTGAGATAGCCAGGGCGTTCTGTCACCGACCATGCAGTATTATCAGGATTGTGATTCCACTGCCATTCGAGATCAAGCTTGTTGGAGCTGTATGTGAAATCATCGTCTTTTGTAAGTTGAGTGCCGGCATAATCACTATCAATTTCAAGTGTCAGGGGTACTTCGCCGTTTACGCCCATCATCGGCCAGTTATTTTCCCATGTCACTGGAACAAGCACAGGGATTCGTCCTACACTGCCGTGATCCTGAAACAGAAGTCCGTACCACTTTCCATCAGGCGTATCTACAATACCGCCCTGTGCAACACCACTGCCATAAGTGCCAAGTCCGGAATTCAGAATCGTTTTTCCCTCATATGTGCCAAGCAGTTCCTTACTTCGATAACAAAGCTCTATACGTTTGCTGTTTGAAGGCCATGCAATAACAAAAATGTAATAATATCCATTTATTTTCTGGATATGCCAGCCCTCTCCGGCAAGATTGTCCAGTCCTGTGGAAAACAATGTCTGTTCCACACCGTCTTTCTTAAAGCCTGTCATATCTGAATTGAATTCCTTGATTTTTGCTGTACCACCTGCACCGTATACCAGATAATTCCGTCCGTCATCATCAAACAGAATGGAAGCATCATGATACATTCCGTTTATCTCGCTGCGTGTCCACGTTCCGTTTTCAATGTCCGAAGTCTTGTATATATAGGATTTTCCAGTGCCATAACTTCCAAAAAATACATAGAAGTTACCGTCATGGTATCTAAGACTTGCCGCCCACTGTCCATGCGAATAATCATTTTCACCATTTTTGAGAGTCTGCTTATCACCATCAGCGTAAGTGTCATAGACGTAATTGCATATCTCCCATGAAACCAAATCTTTTGATTTCATGATCGGGGCACCCGGACTGAAATACATTGTGGTGCTTACCATATAGTAGGTATCATCCACACGAATAATGTCCTCGTCAGGAACATCTGCCCATATAATCGGGTTCGATATGGTTGTTGTCTGTGCAGCGTCTGCTGTTGTCAGCTCAGATGATTGAAACGGTAAAGCTGATGCCAAAAGTACCACAGAAACAGTGGAAGCCAATATTCTCAGTATGAACTTACTTTTCATTTTCATTGCGATTCCTCCTCAAGATTTTTATTGTTCAAGCAGCATCCGCTTCAGCAGATGCAAATCAAATACATTTATAATATTATCTTCGCATAAATCCGCAGCTTTCCAGTCGGTAAGCTCTGCATCGGGTACAGCAAGAAGCCATTTCTGAAGCAGTATAGCATCGATAACACTCAGTGCACCATCTGCATTGACATCTCCTTCTATTTCTTTCACCGGCTCCAGAATGAACTTCTGCCCATTTCCGCCCCAATATTCCCATTGGCAGATATTCGCACCATCCTCTTTACTGATGTTATATACATCAAGACAGCTTTTATTGTTCGAAGCGGCTGTCAGAAGTGCATATGTCCCATCAGTATTTCGGCACAGTGTGTATTTTTGAGATGTATCTCCTTTGTGCTTTTGAAGTAAAATATTTGTGCCATTTGTATCAGCACTTTTTTCTACGGTAAGAGCCCTTCCGTCCAATGTAGTTATGTAAAAAGTGTCGTCATCATTTTTTGTGAATGTCCAGACAGTTCCATTGCTCTGGACAGCGTTCCCGTTTTTTTCGAAATAAAAAGTTCACTGTTTACATTCTTTATTCTGTATCTGCCGTTTTCAATTACTGCCCCCTTTGGATTTAAAATCTCATTATTCTGCGGATAAATATTCCGGAATACCTGAAGAGATTTCAAAGAATTTCCCTCAAAATCAAACAAAGCCTGATTGTCATAAGAAGAACCCCCTGCACCTGTCACCGATGCATCATACTCTGCGGCATAATCCGTAGCCCAACCGCTACCGTATTTTTTCCACAGACTGCTTTGCTCCTCCCATGAAATGCCGTTTACTCCAAGCCATGCCGGTTCCCAGTAGAAAACGCCGATTCCCTTTTCTCCCACATTTGCTACCGCTTGGAAAACATCTGTCAGACACTGTGCCTGCCCTTCCACAGAGATGTCATACCGAAAAACAGCACTGTCTGAATCTTCGGATACTGCATTTCCGAATGTATCACCGTCTTCATTTGTGTAAGGATAAGCTGTTTCAGCAACCATAACATACTTGTTGTATGTATCAGCAATTTCTTTAAGGACAGCCGTCAGATTTTCCGTTGTTCCATGCCAGTATGGGTAATAAGAAGTTGCAAATACATCATAATCCAGATTACATTCGTCCATTACCTGTGCATACCATGCATAAGATCCGGTTGATGGATTTGCAAAATGGTGTGCAATCAGGACAGATCTGTCAAAATCACGGATTGCCTGATCTCCGCTTGCAAACAAATCACATATTTTGTACATGTCCGTTTCACCGCAAAAAAAGCAGTTGGTTTCATTCCCCACCTGAACCATGCCAATATTTCCACCGGCTTCAGAAATGGTTTCCAGTACCCATGCGGTGTATTTATAAATTTCACCCTTTAATGTTTCATGGTCATGCTGTATCCAGTATTTCGGGCGAGTCTGTTTTTCTGGATCTGCCCAGAAATCAGAATACTGAATATCAACAAGCAGTTTCATGCCATATTTGGCTGCACGTCTCCCAATTTCAGCAGCAGTGTACAAATCGCAATTTCCGCCACCGTAGCTATTTCCCCTGCTGTCATAAGGTTCATTCCAGACACGCACTCGAATATAATTGACACCATGCTCGGAAAGTGTCCGAAAAATATCCTGTTTTCTGCCATATTCATTACAGAATGTGACACCGGCATTCTCCACAGCCAATATAGAGGATATATCAACACCTCGTATCGGTTCACCACCATTTACATTCATATCAAATTGACTGAAATAAACAGTATCATTTTCAGCAGATACAAGTGGGAACTTTGTGAGATCCATCAGGAGCAGAGCTGTCACAACGGATAGTATTACACATATTTTTTAAAATTTCATATGATAATATTCCAAACTTCTCCTTTTATTAGTTATTTTATCAGGACAATATCGTTGCAATTATCAATTATGCTGTTGTCTACTATAACACGGAAAACAGATTCTGTATATCATATTTGTCATGCTTTTTGCACATTCGTCAATGTGATCTTGTATAATAGAACTTGGCACGCAAGCTACAAAGGAATGAAATGGAAAAACTGTATATTTCGTTGTGCAAAAGCACAGTTGAAAAAGCAAATCAATAATTACGACTAAAACAGCAGTATTTTGACTAA
>NZ_KI260498.1 GCF_000468015.1 Ruminococcus callidus ATCC 27760
AAAGCCGTCAGGCGGGCTTTATGCAGTGTTCCCTGAAAGGAAATGCCGCGGAGAAGGGCGTTTCCGTTTGAGATGACGCTTGAGGGGAGCGTAATAACATATGAAATTACAAAATCTGGAGAAGCCTTCTGCTGCCGTTTCGGATACGGTGGACGTGATTGCAGATTCCAACTACAGCAATGTTTCGGAAGCATATAATCATGCATTCCGTGCATGGCGGAACAAAGAAGATAACCCATATGCCTTTCGCTGCAAGAAACAGAAAAAAGAAGCGGTTTACATCGAGGGAAAAGGGTTTCATGAACCAGACCCGGCTGCGGAAGAACGGCGGTCGCTCATACAGATCACCATGGTGATCGGCATGGCGATATTTGCCTATCTGCTGATCGAAAACCTGCTGACAGCGATCCTGATGGGCATCGCTCAGATAGCCGGAATGGACGTAGGCTATTGCTACAGTGACGGCACTGTTTACGGCAACCAGACGGCGGTTCTGGTCATTCTGATGTGCAAGACGGTGCTGAAATTCATGGTGCCTGTGCTGATCCTCCGGTGCTGTTTCCGCATGCCGCGGCGTGTGGCGTATCACTGGAAGCTGGATTCACCGCGGGAGTTTCCGGCTGCTATTGCGGTGACACTGATCGTTTTTGCGGTCGCTAATGTGTGGCTGCTGTTTTCGCCGGTGAATTTTCTGAGCAGCAGTACGCTGGGGGAAGCGTATTACACCGTTTCGTATATGCGGCGTTCTTACCAGATCGTTTATCTGGTTTTTGAAGTGCTGGCGATCAGCATCTGCAAAGAACTGCTTCTGCATGGGGATATGCTTCATGTGCTGCGGCAGTTCGGGGACTGGGATGCGGTGATCCTGACAGCAGTTGTTGCAGTTTGTCTGTCCCATAGCTGCACCACGATATTGATGGAACTGACTTTTTCGCTGGTTTCCGGTGTCGCCGTTCTGCGGAGTGGTTCTGTGGTACCGGCTATATTCTGCCGGCTGCTGTACCATGTGATGCTGTTCGGGTTGTTTGCAATGGAGATCTGGCAGTCGTCGTTTTGGCAGTCGTATTGCTTGCTGTTTCTGTTTCTCGTGCTGATAGCGGGAATTCTGCTCTGCCTGCTGTCCATTCGTCCCACCCGTAAAAATCCCGCCCTGCTGACACAGAAGCATTACCTGACCCTGCGGGAACGGCTCTATACGGTGATGCATGTGGGACCGCTGAGCATTGTGCTGATCCTCTGTGTGATTCTGATGGTGATCGAGGTGATTTTTTGACGGAAACCGGATTTGTCCCCAAGGCACGGTACATGATGCGTGCTCTGGAACTGGCAGCACAGGCTGCGGCAATGGGCGAAGTTCCTGTGGGGGCAGTGGTGGTGCAGAAATCCACCGGACGGATCATCGGCGAGGGATATAACCGGCGGGAAGCAGACCGTTCGCCTCTTGCTCATGCAGAAATCATGGCGATCGATGCGGCGAGCCGGACACTGGGCGGCTGGCGGCTGCTGGACAGTGCTCTGTACGTGACGTTGGAACCTTGCCCCATGTGTGCGGGAGCGATTCTGCATGCCCGTCTGGAACAGGTGGTCTATGGCACAGCCGACCCCAAGGGCGGGGCAGTGGATTCGGTGGAACAGCTGTTCACTCTGCCCTACAACTGGACACCGGAGGTACATGCCGGTTTATTGCAGGCGGAATGTGCCCAGATCCTGCGGGATTTTTTTCGGGAACTTCGTCTAAAAAAGCAGGCGGAAAAGATTGCACGCAATGGAATATCCATGCTTTGAAGAAAGAAAAAAAAGACAGACCGTGGTCTGTCTTTTTTTGTTTTTGGGGAGGTATGAGAACTGTGGGAAAGGCGGAGCGTCATGTGTGGCTTTATGCAGTGTTTCCGTTAAGAGAGAATTCTCTTTTTCAAACAAGCCCAGGTATTGCCTCAACCCAGCTGAATCCGGTACACACTTGCCATGCCGGTGATTTCCAGCCGCAGGTCTGCCTGTCCGGTATAGGGCTTCAGCGGGATCGTGTACAGCTGGAAATCGTCCATGCTGCGAGAAGGCAGGATCTCCACACTGCCCAGCTGCTGTTCTCCTGCGTAGATGGCAACACCTGCCTGCGAACAAGGTGCTGCTGCCCACAGTTCTGCCTTGGTATAGCCGGCAAAATCTGCATCGGCAAAGGTAAAACTGCCGCCCCAGTCATTGGTGCAGCCGTACCAGTCGTTCTTTCGGTACGAGAATCGCAGAGTGATTTCTATGCCGTGCTTGCTGTCATAGTTCTTGATGCATATAGAATGGGAGAGATTTCGCGGTGGGATCACTTCACCGGAAACTGTGCATTCCAATTCTTGCCGAATGTCCGCGGAAGATGCCCCCGCAGAAAAGCGGTACTCGCCTTGTTCCACCAGCATTTTTTCCTGTGTCACGTCATAGTATTCCAAAGCGTACCACGGAACAAAAATTGTCACCGGCACCGCTGTATTTGCCGGCACTGGCACTCGCTGGAAGCCGCACAGCTGTCGGAGCGGACGCTTGACACGAGGGTGCAGTGCCCGATAGTAAAGCTGTACCACTTCATCCCCGTCCCGCTGAGAGGTATTTTCTACAGTCAGCCGGAACAGCATGCCTTCCGGCTTCTCCTCCGCAGTAAAATCACGGTAGACGAAACTGGAATAGGACAAACCATGCCCAAAGGGGAACAGCGGTTCAACCGTGTCATATAAATAGGTACGCTCTGCCGAAATGATGTCATATTCCATGATGTCCGGCAGATCTTGTGCGGAACGATACCATGTGATCGGACAGCGTGCCGCCGGATTGTTTTTCCCCAGCAGCGTATCCGCTACGGCGTTGCCCAGTTCCGGTCCGGCATGGGTGGTATAGAGAATCGCCGGCAGCAGTTCCATCGCTTCCCCCAGAGCATAGGGATAGCTGGAAACCACAGTCAGCACGGTGTTGGGATTGGCAGCCTGTACAGCACGCAGCAAGTTTTTCTGATGTGCCGGCAGTTCCAGATCGGGACGGTCATAGCACTCCCGTGCCACCTGCATGGGGTGGTTGCCCAGACAGAGAATGACCACGTCCGCCTGTTTCGCCAGAGCCGCCGCACGGGTGACGCCGTCCTCCACCGGCACCAGCCGGAACAGCCGGTCTGGTGTGGGCTTTCCGTGAGAAACTGCACGGAGCGTGCCGTCCGGCTGCAGTGCGATGTCCATAGGACAATCATGCCAGCTGCCAAACCGCATGGCATCTCCATACGGCTCCGGTTTGAGCCATTCCCGAATGAACCACTCATAGGGCGTATCGCTGACTGCCTGATAGGTGCCGTTTTCGGTGACGTACTTGCCGTTGCAGCAGGCACGGAGATTCATGCTGCCAAAATCCCAGTCGTGAAGCAAAAAGGTTTCCCGTTCGCCGATCTGTTCTGCTGCCGCACGGAGCGTACCGTCCGCAGAAACGGTGCAGTACTTTCCGGTTTCCACAGACTGAAGGGCGACCACAGAATAACCGTCATCAAACAGCACATTTTCTGCCCCCAGCTGCTGCCGCAGTCCCTCCAAAATCGGTACGGCATAGGAAGAAACGCCGGTGTACCAGTCCCGATAGTTCTCGTTTCCCAGCGGCCCGATCACAGCGACCCTGGCATCAGGCTGCAATTGCAGCGGCAGGATCCCGCGGTTATGGAGCAGGCACATCTGTTCCATGGCAGCACAGCGGTTCACTGCACGGTGCAGCAGCGTGTCCGTTTCCGCCGGCTCGGTGTTATAGGGACAGCTGTCCCCGTCAAATTCTCCCAGCCGGAACCGTCCGGAGAGAGAATTCCCCACAGCACGGTCAATATCGGCTTCTGTCAACAGCCCTCTGTCCAGTGCATCTCTGGCTGCTGCCGCCACCATGTCTGCTTCATCGGTCATCACATCATTGCCGTTTTTCAGGCAGGCGGCAAGAGCCTCTGCATGGGTGGCGTGAGAATGGTGTGCCAGCACATTCTGGGAAAAATCTGCTCCGTCTGTCACAATGAATTCCAGCCCCCACTGCTTTTTTACCAGCGTTTTCAGGTCGGGATTCATGCAGGCGGGAACGCCGTTTAGCTCATTATAAGCCGTCATCATAGAGCCTGTGCCGCCGCGGACGATAGAAGCTTCAAAGGCACGGTAATAGTATTCCCGCAGTGTTCGCGGGGTGACGTTGGAAGAACAGCTGTTCCGTTCTTTTTCGTTGTTGTTGGCACAAAAGTGTTTCAGTGTGGGGATCACACGGCGGTATGTCGGGTGGTCACCGGCCATGCCCTGCGTATAGGCGGTGGTCATTTCTCCGATCAGAAACGGGTCTTCGCCGTAGCCCTCTTCTGTGCGTCCCCAGCGGGGATCACGTTCCGGATCGACTGTAGGTCCCCAGAGCATCAGGTGCCCCTTGGGATCTTTCCGGTGATAATAGCGGGCTTCTTCGCCGGCAATTTCTCCCAGCTGTTCCATGAGGTTCGGGTCAAAGGTAGAAGCCAGCCCGATCGGCTGCGGGAACACGGTAGACGGCTCTGTCTTTTCGCGGGAAACATAGCCCCGTGCCACTTCCTGACCCACATACCATTCTCCGATGCCCAGCCGTTCTACAGGCAGCTGATGGGTGGAGAGCAGGTGGATCTTTTCTTCTATGGTCAGACGGGAAAGCAGGTCTTTCACCCGTTCAATAATAGGCAGGCTGGTGTCACGGAAACGTTCCGGTTGATTTGGCATAGTAAAATCTCCTTTATCTGCAGCATTATCATGCAAATGATTGATTTGAGGCAATACCACACAAAGAGCGTCTGGCGACTTT
>NZ_KI260499.1:0-437 GCF_000468015.1 Ruminococcus callidus ATCC 27760
CTGGAACCCGACTGATAGGACATCACGATTTCCGCATTTTTCGTCAGGGACAATGGCTTTGCACAAACGGTCAAGACCGACTTATCCCAGTTAAAACACGTTTGCGAGTAGGACAACATGAAATCATTTTCTACACTGCAAAACTGCGGATAAGCAGTCAGGAAATCCGCCATTGTCTGATACCTGCCGTCCAGAATCATACTGAGATTTGATGCATAGGTCGAAATGGCATTCTGCCCGGACTGAAACAGGACGGTGTAATTTCTGCCGCTTGTCAGATTATCGATTTGCTTTTGCAGGCTCTCCAAAGTACGTTCTGTCTTTTCTGAATAGACTGTAACCTTTGTGCTAAGCCCATTGATTTGTGTGCCGAAACCATCCCATTGTGCGATTTTAGCGGCAGTGATCTGATCCAATGCGGATTGATTTTCGTGGGT
>NZ_KI260499.1:537-1714 GCF_000468015.1 Ruminococcus callidus ATCC 27760
TCTGATCCAATGCGGATTGATTTTCGTGGGTATGCGATTTATCTTCCAGGTGTGTGATGGAAAGTGTATGCTCCTGCAGGGTGTACGTCAGACTGTCGGACAATTCCTGCACTTTTTCATCCACATAAGTAACCTTAGCATAGGGTGTAAGGTCTACGGCTGCACCCTCTGTTAATGTCACTGTAGTTGTACCATTTTTATCTGTAATGGTGATTGTGATAACACTGCCATCCTTCACAACATTCGCAATCGGGGAAAAGCCGTCTTTACCGGCTACGCCAGCATCTCCCTTTTCACCTTTTTCACCGGGAACACCCTGCAGACCTCTATCTCCGGGATCACCTTTTTCGCCCATTGGACCTTGTTCTCCCTGCTGACCAGTTTCACCCTTTTCGCCTCGCTCGCCCTGCAATCCGGTGTCGCCCTTTTCACCTTTATCACCTTTCAAGGAAGAGAGCCAGTCTGATTCAGAGCCTTGATAACCTTGTTCTACCGCAATTTGATATGCAGATTTACCGTCTGTACCTTTTTCTCCATTTGCACCATTATGAAGCGTTGCAGAAGTTTCACCATCGGCATCGACAATGGTAATTACAACACCAGACTTCATTTGCTCCGCCCTTACTTTTGGAGAAAATCCATCTTTTCCATTTTGAAGTCCAGCAGCCTTTTCATCCAGTTTTTTCAAGAGTTGCGTATATAAATCCAGAGTCGGCGGAATTGGCGTATCCCCATCTGCGACAAAACCGGACGGTCGGATGTGAAGTGTGACGGGTACTGTTGTTGCACGCAGTGTAGTATCGCTTTCCGCATCGTAGCCAAACAAACTCATCTTCACCGCACCGGGATGCAGTTCAGCAGGCAGCAAACAAGTCGTTCCCTCTGTGCCAAGCACTACGTTGTATGTTTCTTCGCACTGCGTGAACTGTACCACTTTGTGCAGCGTTTTCCAAGCCCCATCGAACATGAACTTCACCGAAACAAATGCAATCTGGTCAGAGGCAATGACCTCTCGCTCCAGTGCTTCGATTTTTTGCTGTTTCACTAAGAATTTCATCATCCGTTTTTCACCTCGTTCCATGTATGGGTTTCCGTATCATATTCCAGATAGCCATCTACACACTGGATCTTTTTCAGATAATCGTTGTAGGAATGTTCTCCGGAGGACATCCAGTTG
>NZ_KI260500.1:0-2785 GCF_000468015.1 Ruminococcus callidus ATCC 27760
TTTTGGCTCACCTCATTTTAACACATACATTTTGAAATTTTTTTCTTGAATTTTTTTGAGGAGTATGGTATAATGGTAATTGGACGCGACAAAAAGAGAAATGTTTTCAGCAACTTGCACAAAAAAATGTATTACATCGGTGTTTTTACAGCAGGCTGTGATAATTTTTCTGAAATCCGTTCTTTCAGAATGCGACCGGAACCGACAGGGCAATATTTTGCCGGAACGTTCCCATAAAAGGAGTTTTTACAGATATGGATAATTTTGCAGAGTACATGGTAAAAAAGCGACCGGATTCCCGTGACAATGCCAAGCGTGCCGGCATCATTGCACTGGCAGTAGTGCTTTGTGTCGCATCGGTCTTTCTGGTGTTTGTCACACATATTCCGTTTATCCTGCTGATCACCTGTGCGATCATCTACGGAGCATATTTCCTGATCACGGGTACTTCCGTGGAATATGAATACGCTGTCACCAACGGGGAAATGGACGTGGACAAGATCATTGCACGCCGCAAGCGGGTGCACCTCATCACGGTCAGCACTGCCAAGTTTGATGCTTACGGCGAAATGACAGATGCTGTTCCGGACGATCCTGACCGCACCATTGTCCTGTGTTCCGACAACACCGGTGAGGGCGAATATTACGCTGATTTGGAAACCGAGGAATATGGTGCAACACGCATCATCTTCACCCCCAATGAAGCCGTGCAGGAAGCGATCAACGCGGCTCTCCCCCGACAGCTGCGTTCCGGAAACGGAGCAGCCAAATGAGTGCGATTTCCCGTTATGTGCTTCTGGTGCTGTTTGTGCTGGTGAATCTGGTGGCATTTGCCCTGATGGGCGTAGACAAGCAGCGTGCCCGCACCCACCAGTGGCGAGTGCCGGAAAAGACATTGTTTCTGGCGGCACTGCTGTTCGGCGGTACCGGCGGCACGATCGGCATGTTCTTCTTTCACCACAAGACCAAGCACTGGTATTTCCGCATTTTCTTTCCCCTGCTGGCAATCGTCCAGCTGGGCATCTTTGGTTATCTGATGCAAATATTAGGGAAACACTGAATAAAGCTTGTGCGTAAGATGCGTAGTCAGATTTTTTGGCAGATTGTCAGAAATTCCGCAGGCAGACGTATGTCTGGCAAGGGATTTCTGGGCAATATGACGGAAAATCTGTACGCAGATTGCGTGCAAAGCCGTCAGGCGGGCTTTATGCAGCGTTTCCTTAGATTAGGAGGTTTTCTCTATGGCAAACAAATTTTTCCGTAAACTGAACGGGCTTCTGACTGCGGCAGCCCTGTGCGTATCTTGTCTGCCTTTCGGCGGCATGCTCTCTGCCAGTGCGGCAGACGTGCAGGAAACAATTCCGGGGATGACACAATCTCCGGAACAGCTGATACAGGAAGCTGACCGTGGCGATTTTCTGACGCTGGGCTATGCTGTGATGCTGGAATGCAGCTACGGCGGTGTGGGATTTGCTTCCACGCTCTCCGAAAAAAACAGTGCCCTTCTGGACGTTGACCATTCCGGTGCCATCGACAGTGCAGACATTTTCCTGCTGATGTACTGGTGTGCTTACTTCGGTGCCTATGGCAAACATACTGACGAAGCACTGGCCTTTTTGCAGGAGTGGGACGCTGCGAACGGCAACGGCAATACGGAAACTACACAGCCGACCACAGTTCCGGTGGCAACTGCAACCACAACGCTGACCGAAACCACCACGGCCATTCTCAGTACGTTCCCGCCGGTACCGGAAACCGCTACGGACAGTTCCACAGCTTCTGCATCTGCTGAAAGCAAGACGACGCCGGCAGAGTCCATGGCGGTAACTTCGCTTCCTGCTTCCAGCACTACCACCAAAGCTACTACGAAAGCAACTACAACGCTCCTCACCACCACTGCTGCTCCGGCAACTACCACAGTGACCACTACACAGACGGCAAGCGGAGCATGGGCACAGAAGGATTCTTACCGCGGCATTGACGTTTCCAAGTATCAGGGCAACATCGACTGGAATGCGGTAAAGGCGGCAGGCAATGACTTCGCCATTATCCGTGCAGGCTACGGCAAATACGCCAGCCAGAAGGACCCTTACTTTGAACAGAACATGCGGAATGCCAAGGCGGCAGGCGTTGCCTGCGGTGCATACTGGTACAGCTACGCTGTCACTCCGGCAGAGGCAAAGCAGGAAGCAGAAGTATTTGCCAGCATTGTGCAGGGATACCAGTTCGAATATCCGCTGGTACTGGACATTGAAGATTCTACCCAGACCAAGCTTTCCAAGGAGCAGGTATCTGCGATCATTCAGGCATTCTGTGACACCATGGAATCCAAGGGATACTACATCAGCCTGTACAGCTACGCAAGTTTCCTGAACAGCTACGTCTATCAGTCAGTTCTGGAGGACTACGACATCTGGGTCGCACACTTCGGTGTCAGCCGCCCGTCTTACTCCAAGACCAGCTACGGCATGTGGCAGTATTCCAGCACTGGTTCTGTCAGCGGCATCAGCGGCAATGTGGATCTGGACTACAGCTATAAATGCTATCCGAACCTGATGACCAAGTATCATCTGAACGGATTTTAAGCGTACATAACAGACAAAAGGAGCAGCACCATGCAGTGTGCTGCTCTTTTTGTTTTTCGGAGATTTCAGTAACGCTGTCTTTGTATTTCCGAGAAAAGTCAAACGGGCACTCTGGTATTTTTCCAGAGTGCCCGTTTTTGTGATGTTTGATTTTCAAGTCGCCTTAGGGCAACACCGCACAAAACTTGTGCGTAAGGTGC
>NZ_KI260500.1:2885-3907 GCF_000468015.1 Ruminococcus callidus ATCC 27760
ATATGACGGAAAATCTGCACGCAGATTGCGTGCAGAGCCGTCAGGCGGGCTTTGTGCGGTGTCGCCTTAGAATTCGCCCAGACACTGTCCGAACAGCAGGCAGCGGATTCCGTCGTCTGCACCGGAGTTACAGGTTTGCAGGGCAATCATCTTGTCCCCGTATGCAGGCGGGTCGTCGTCCGGTGCGTACCAGATCAACGCCGTACTGCGAATCTCCTCAATGTACTTCTGGAATTCCTCCTGATTCAGAGTGATGCGGTTCCAGTAGTCGAATGCTGCACCGTCCTCACCGTTCAGCACGGAAGATGCCACGATGCGGTACAGATACCGCTTGTCCAGTGTTGCCACCTCGAAATAAATGTGCTGTCTGCCCCATTCTTCTTCCTTGAAACTCTTGACCGAGTGGAACATGGAGCCATTTCCCATGTTATGCCCATAGAGCAGGGTGTTTTCCGTTTCGCCGATCTTGCCGCGGAAGTCCTCGAAGATACTGCCGGCGGAGCTGTGATTGCCCTCCCAGTCACGGTCGATATAATATGCATTGTCGTCCTTCTGTACAATGGGGTAATCAATGGGTGTATCATTGACATAGACCCAGCCCACAACGTCCGGATTTTTCTCATGATGCTGCTTGACCTTTTCCATATCGATGTGCATGGTGTAATCATATGTGATCGTCGTGGTCGTGGTGACTGTCGTCGTTGTCGTTGTCGTCGTTGTCGTCAGAATCGGAATCGCGTCCGGTGCAGAAACCTTGTCCGCACGGCTGACCACGATAATGCAGATGATGATCATCGCCAGCAAAGCAATTCCCAGTCCGATCAGGAATTTTTCCAGTTGTTTTACTCGTTTGGTTGCCAATTTGATACCCCCGTTATCAGAAAAAAATACCGCATATTCAGCGTTCCTGTTCTAGTATACTGTTTTTTTACAGATTTGTCAAGACAATATTTCCGATAAAACAACACTGCACAAGCTTTATTCAGTGTTTCCTAAGGCAATACCGCACAAAGAGCGTCTGG
>NZ_KI260500.1:4007-5579 GCF_000468015.1 Ruminococcus callidus ATCC 27760
GCACAATCTTTGTGCGGTATTGCCCTAAAAAAATCGGTGCCACGGCAGATTAGTGACACCGATTCCGGATTTCATTTTTTCAATAAGCTCTTATGTTCACTGGATCGTGAAAACATAATACTTTTCTTCCCCTGCATACTGTACTGCTACCTGCTGTACAGGATCCACGCCGACAATAGAGTAGATCAACACGGTATACGTATCTTCCACATCATTGCCCCGTGTCACGCCGTATCCCAAATACTGATCCAGAGAACTGCTGGACACTTCCATATAATCTGTATCGTAGGGATTTCCCTCCCACGTCAGCTTATAATACAGATAGATGTTCTGCCGGATCGGCACAGTTTCCACAGATGATGCTGTGGTTGCCGGCGGTTCGGTGACCGTTTCCGGTGCCGCAGTGGTTTCCGCTTTCGGAACAGTCGTTGCTGCGGCAGTGGTCTGCACCGGTTTGGTCTGCGGAGCCGCAGTCGTCACGACCGGCTGGGTTTCCTGCTACTGCGGCTTCTGCGGCACGGTGATTTCCGGAGAAACGATTTCATCTTCCGCCGGAACAGTACTGCTTTCCGCGGCAGCACTGGCATTTCCCGCAGAGTGCACTGTCACGCCGGTTTCTGCGGCAGTGATTTCTGTCTGCGGTCTTGTTTCTGTTTCGTCCGGCTGCTCCGTGTCTGCCGGCAGTTCAGAAGCCTGTGTCGTCACTGTGGGAGAAACAATATCCAGTTGACCGGTGCCGCCCTGCGGCATTCTCCCGTGCACTGCCGCCGCCACCACAACGACACAGAGCAGTGCTGCGGTACAGGCTCCGGCACTGGTCTGCCACCGGAGATACCACGGCTTCGGCTTTGCCGGCGGTGTTTCAGCAACAGAGGCACGCCGCATGATCTCCAGATACATGCGGTCTTTCGCATCTTCATCAGGCTGGATCTGCTCCATCACTTGATGCAGACGGCGTTCCAGCTTTTCATCTTCCTGTTTCTGCATACGGCTCACCTCCTAACTTTTTCAACAGCATCTTCTTGCTGCGGTGCAGCAGCGAACGAACTGTGGATTCTTTTTTTCCCAGCATTCCGGCAATTTCTGCTCCGGAATACCCTTCATAATAAAATAAATACACTACGGTCTTGTATTGATCCGGTAATCCCATTACTGCCGACATCACAGCAGAAACCTCATCCGGCGATGCCGTTGTTCCAAGAGTTGCCTCCCAGTCTTCGACTTCTTCCCGCTTGGTCCGTGACCAGTGATGCATCGCATTTTTACAAAGATTCGACGCAGTCACCAACAGCCATGCTCTGGCATGGTCATCATCTGACCAAAGCTGCGGTTGCTGCATCGCTCGCAAAAAAACGTCCTGCGTCACATCTTCCGCATCCATCTGATTTTTCATCCGCATGTAGCACATACGATATACCGTATCGACATGCCGTGCATAAAACTTCGCAAACGCGGCTTCGTCCTGCGGCACGGGAATACCCCCTATCGTCTACATTTCGGCATATATTTTAAGGCAATATCGCACAAAGAGCGTCTGACAACTTTGCACGCCATCTGCTTGCAAATTTCCCG
>NZ_KI260500.1:5679-11761 GCF_000468015.1 Ruminococcus callidus ATCC 27760
GCATCTGTCGCACAATCTTTGTGCGATATTGCCTTAACAGAATACGCTGGCATGCTGTTGCACATGCATTCGACAGGCACACGCCTGCCACACAACGCATTCCATTTTCATCATACCGCATATTTTTAGACGCAATATGTATATAAAGCAAATAATGAGGGAATATAGCAAATATCTCTCGTTTTTGCCGATACGCATCTGACAGTATTCCCGCGGGAACACTGCCAAACAGAGGAAATGAGAAACGAGAGCCACGCTCTCTCGATCGCGTTCGCATTTTGATGTGAACGCCTCTTGTGGGAAGCACTGATGAAATTCACCTGTCATCCTTTCCGCGGCAAGTTTCTTTCATCAGTGTTTCCACTGCACATCGACCGACAGCAGACACACGCCCGATCCCGCCAGCTTTCCCTTGCTGTCCCTTCGCGGCATCAGGTCCACAGGCGGAGAAGTGCTCCTGCTCCGCTGCCTGTCCATGTATTATGGAAACACTGAATAAAGCCCGCCTGACGGCTTTGTACGCAATCTGCGTGCAGATTTTTCGTCATATTGCCCAGAAATCCCTTGCCATACGGAAAGTATGCCTGCGGAATTTCTATGCAATCTGTCGACCGAAAAATCTGACGACGCATCTTACCACAAGCTTTGCTCGGTGTTTCTATTATGATTTCACATTTCCGTTCCTTTCGGACGATTTCTGATCGCCCATTTCTGCGGGGTTCTTCACCCCACAAAAAATCCCTTCACTATATACACAATCGAGCACCCCGAAATGTTGCACTTTCCAGAAAAAATTTTTGAGGTTTGTATATATGTACAATTTTGCGATCATCAAATTGTTAAAGATGCACAAATTCTGTTTTCCGGCAGAGATTTGCAAAAAAAGATTCCATTTTGCATCGATTTATGTTATAATAAGAAGAAGCACCGAAAAAATCGACGGCATGACAGGCAACTGTGCGAAACCTGTGCATAAGAGGCGTTGTCAGATTTTCCGGTGCGGTGAAACACAGATAAAGGTGGGCTTTCATGAACAAATACAAAAAACTCGTTTCGAATACGCTGATATTTGCGATCGGCTCATTCGGTTCCAAGATTCTGCTCCTGCTGCTGACGCGGCTTTATACGGGAAACATCAACCCCGGCGACAACAGCACGAAGGAGCTGCTGGAACAGACCGCAAACTTTCTGATTCCGATCATTACTTTTTCCATTGCCGATGCAGTCATTCGCTACGGCATTGACAAAAACTTCGACAACCGCAAGGTCTTTACTTCCGCCTGTGTGACAGAGCTGTTCGGCATCGGCATTCTGCTGCTGCTTTCGCCGGCACTCACCCTGCTGCCCTATACAGAGGGCTATGTGGTGCTGCTGGTGATCTACTGTATCACTTCCGGATTCCGACAGATCGCCTCCCAGTTTGTGCGGGCACGAGGGTTGGTGCGATTGTTTGCCATAGACGGCATACTCGCCACGCTGACCCTGTTCCTGTTCAATGTGACCTTTATTGCGGGATTCCATCTAGGTGTAACAGGCTTCCTGATCTCCGTGATCTTGTCCGACCTGCTGTCGGGGCTGTTCCTGTGGGCGGTCGCCGGACTGCACCGGTACTTCCGGCTGCGGTACATGGACAAGAAGATCTTACGCATGATGCTGCGGTTTTCCATTCCGCTGATCCCGTCCGCCCTGCTGTGGCTGGTGACCGGCTTTTCCGACCGGCTGTTTATCCGGTACATGTCCGGTCCGGCAGGACTGGTGGGCGAAACTGCCGCCGGTATCTACGGTGTTTCCACCAAGATCCCGAACCTGATCTCCACCATTTCCACGATTTTCTTTCAGGCGTGGAACATGTCCGCCATTGAGGAAAACGACTCCAAGGACAGAAGCCGGTTCTATCACCGTGTATTCGATACCTACCAGTCGTTCATGTTTATCGCCAGTACCGGACTGATCGTATTTGTCCGGATCCTGTCCAACATTCTGATCGATTCCAACACCTATCCGGAATACGCCACCGCGTTCCTCTATACGCCGGTACTGATCGTAGGCGTGCTGATGATGTGCTTCAACCAGTTCCTGAGCAGCGTTTACTCTGCGACCCAGCACACCACACACTCGTTCTGGACCAGTCTGGTGGCTGCAATCGTGAACATCGTGCTGAACATTATCCTCATTCACATCTGGGGCATCATGGGTGCGGCAATTGCCACATTCGCCAGCTACTTTGTCTGCTACTGTATCCGGATCGTGGACGCACGGAAGTATGTTCCGTTTCCGGTCAACCACGCCAAATTCGCCGCCAACACCGCCGCCCTGTTCCTGCTGGGCATTGTCGTGGTGGAGGCTCCGCCTATGTGGATTTTGATTCTGGCTGTGGGATTTGTCTTTATGGTGCTGTACAACTTCAACGCTATCACCCAGACACTGGGACAGCTTCGCCGCAGAAAATAACCTCATTTCATATGTGAAAGGACTGATTTTTATGGCAACCCCTCATAACGCAGCCGCCAAAGGCGACATTGCCAAAACCGTACTCATGCCCGGCGACCCGCTGCGGGCGAAATTCATCGCAGAACATTTTCTGGAAAATGCGGTATGCTACAATACCGTCCGCGGCATGTACGGCTACACCGGCACCTATCACGGCGTACCGGTTTCCGTACAGGGCAGCGGCATGGGCATGCCCTCGATCGGCATCTATTCCTATGAGTTGTTCCACGAGTATGACGTAGACCGGATTCTCCGCATCGGCACTGCCGGCGGCGTTGCCGACCACATTCACCTCCGTGATGTGGTACTGGGACAGGCTGCCTGCACGGACTCCAACTATGCGGCACAGTATCACCTCGCCGGCACATACGCCCCTATCGCCTCCTTCGCCCTGCTGGAACAAGCCTACCAGACTGCCGGCAGGCTGGGGATTCCGGTGCATGTGGGCAACCTGCTCTCCACCGATGTGTTTTACAACGAGCCAAGCCCTTTGCCGCAGTGGGCGAAAATGGGCGTGCTTGCCACGGAAATGGAGTCGGCTGCACTGTACATGAATGCTGCTGCCGCCGGAAAGGAAGCCCTGTGCATCGTAACTGTTTCGGACTGTCCGCTGCGGGGCGAATCCACCACCGCAGAAGAACGACAGACTTCTTTCACCGATATGATGCGAATCGCACTGGAAACTGCCTGTGCATAACACCAAAAAAACAACAGCCCGAGAATACTGGGCAATACCGCACAAAGTCGCCAGACGCTCTTTGTGCGGTATTGCCACTGTTATTCTCGGGCTGTATTTGTATATCATGTAAAGAAAGGAACATCTTATGCAAACACAGTTGATCTACCATTCCCCTCTGGGAAATATCCGCCTTACTGCCGAGGACAATGCTCTGACAGAAGCGGCTTTTGATGTGCCGGCAACACTGCCGCAATCACCTACACCGTTTTTGGAAAGCGTGTGCCGCTGTCTGGACACCTACTTCAATGGCAAGGCTCCGGAAACTACACCCCTGCTCCGTCCGGCTGGAACGCCGTTTCAGCTGCGGATCTGGCGGCTGGCACAGCAGATTCCCTTTGGCTGCACTGCCACATACGGCATGCTGGCACAGGAAGCTGCACGGGAAATGGGCATTCCTAAGATGTCCGCACAGGCGGTAGGTGGTGCCATGAAACGAAACCCCATTGCCATTTTCATTCCCTGTCATCGGGTGGTCGGTGCCAACGGCAAGCTGGGCGGCTATTTCGGCAATGACCGCCGGAAGATCGACCTGCTGACACTGGAGGGACAGGATATGCGGGGATTCCGGTTTTAGGCAATACCGCACAATCTTTGTGCGGTATTGCCTTTAATCTTCCCAGTCGTCGTCCTCGTCATCATACTCCGGCTCATCGCCGTAATCTTCGTATTCGAAATCGTCGTAGTCGTCGATCATGTAGTAATTTTTCAGCAGTTCAATGGCATCATAATCCCGACACTCTGCCGCTCTTTTGAGCCAGACCCTTGCCATTTCGTCGTCTTGCTCTACACCGGTGCCGTTCATGTAGCAATAGCCCAGCATGCCCATGGCACCGCCGTGATTCTGATACCGTGCTGCCATTCGAAACCATGCGACAGCTTCCTCATCTTCTTCGCTGTCATCGCCCTCATAGAGAAACATACCCATTAAATACTGTGCTTCCGGACAGTCCATCTGGGCCGCTTTATACACCAGACGCTTGGCAGTTTCCACATCGTCTTCCTCGTCCAGATAGTACATGCCCACGGAACAAATGGCATCGGGATAATTCTGGGCAGCAGAACGCTCATACCAGTCCATTGCCTTCTCTATATCCGCTTTTACACCGATACCGTCCTGATAGCAGATCCCCAGTGCATACTGTGCCTCTGCATAGCCCTGCATGGCAGACAGCCGCAGCCAGTACAGCATTTTCGGCACATTCTTTTTCACGCCTAAACCGAAACGATAGCTGTTGGCAAGCTGGAATTGTCCTTCTGCATCGCCCTGTTCCGCAGCATTCTGAAACAATTCCACTGCTTTTTCCATGTCCTCCTTGAAGCAGACCTTTCCCTGCTCCAGCACGTTGTATCCATCCTGATAGCAAACGCCCAGCTTCACCTGAGAACCAATATCGCCCAGTTCTGCGGCACGTTCCAGCCAACGGACTGCTTCGGCATCGTTTTCTCCGCTATCCTCATTCCGGAACAGAAGCGTGCCCAATGCGTACTGTGCCCCGACATAGTCCTGTTCAGCAGCTTTTCGAAGCCAGTGCAGTGCCAGTTCTTCATTCGGCGAAACGCCCTTTCCAAAATGATAACAGGTTCCCAGCATGTACTGAGCAATGGAAATGTTCGCTTCGGCGGCTTTCTGATACCACGGCACTGCCTGTTCTTCGGACTGCTCCGTTCCCAGCCCGTTGAAATAACAGTCTGCCAGATTAAACATAGCAGATTCGTCACCAGCTTCTGATGCCTTCTGAAAATACTGAAATGCCTTTTCCTGATCTTGCTCTACGCCGTTCCCGTCCATATAGCAGCGTCCCACCATATTGACCGCAGCGGGGTTGCCAAGCTCCGCTGACTTCTGAAACCACTGAAAAGCTTCTTCCGCATCTTTGGGCACCACGTTGCCTTCCAGATAGCATTCCCCTAACCGCATCGTGGAATACATACAGCCCTGTTCTGCTGCCTGCCGCAGCCACGCAATGGCTTTTGCGGTATCCGTTTCAGAACACCGCTTGTCCAGTATCAAAGATGCCGCCAGATACTGAGCACTTTCACTCCCCGATTCCGCAGCACGGGCATACCACGTATAAGCTTCTTCAATATTTGTTTCTGTTCCAATGCCGTAATAATAACAATGCCCTAATTCAAAAAACGCCTGTATCCGCAGATGATCTTCAAGGTTGCCTTCCAGAGCAGAAGATTGCAGCAACAAAAAGCCGCGGTGCCTGCGTTCTTCCTCGTGGCAGTCCTCTTTCGGAGTTTCCACAAGATATACACCCAATATCGCAGCCGCATTATCATCATGCTGTTCTATGGCACGTTCCATCCACGGAATCCCCTGTTCTGTTTCTTCTACGGCATCAAAATCATAGAAATAATGAATCCCCATTGTCGTCAGTGCCTCGCCGTACTCCTGTTCCGCAGACTTTGTGAGCCAATACAGGAATTGTTCCTCATCTTTTTCCACACCAACTCCATGCAGAAAACACATTGCGGTCTGATACTGTGCAGATGCATCGCCTTCTTCTGCGTGCTTCTGAAACCACGTATATGCTTCTTTCTGTTCTGCCGGATTGTCATCGTCCAGCTGTTTCAGCCGATATTCATAATTTTTCGGGTTCATCACATCTGCCGAACTGGTCTTTCGCAGCCAGTCAAATCTTCTCTTTTTCATCACCGTTCCCCTTTCTGAGAGCCTGTGCGTAGTTGCCCATATTTCTCCGTAATCGTGATACTTATTATAATGCAAAATAACAAGTGTGTCAAGTGACATAAGGCAATACCGCATAAAGCCCGCCTGACGATGAATCCTATACACAAGCTTTAATCCGTGTTTCCCTAAGGCAATACCGCACAAAGAGCGTCTGG
>NZ_KI260500.1:11861-12962 GCF_000468015.1 Ruminococcus callidus ATCC 27760
TCGCACAATCTTTGTGCGGTATTGCCCTAAAAATCTATATGTTAATTTTTTGTAACTAGTTGAGAATACATCTTGACAAGGAATTATTCTTATGCTATAATAAAGACAAGCTGAGGGGGACAAAAAGATCTCCTGGCAAATGATATTTTATGGAGGTAGTTACTCATGAAAAAGTTTGTATGTTCTGTTTGCGGTTATGTATACGAAGGCGAATCTGCTCCGGCAGCATGTCCTCTCTGCGGTGCACCGGCAGACAAGTTCGTGGAGCAGAAGGAAGAAAATCTGGCATGGGCTGATCAGCACGTTGTCGGCGTGGCACAGGGCGTAGACGAAGAAATCGTGCAGGGTCTGCGGGAAAATTTCAACGGCGAATGCTCCGAAGTCGGCATGTATCTGGCAATGGCTCGCGTCGCTTTCCGTGAGGGCTATCCGGAAATCGGTCTGTACTGGGAAAAGGCTGCTTATGAAGAAGCAGAACACGCTGCAAAGTTTGCAGAACTGCTGGGCGAAGTGGTTACCGATTCCACCAAGAAGAATCTGGAAATGCGTGTCGCTGCGGAAAACGGTGCATGTGCCGGCAAGAAGGCTCTGGCAGCAAAGGCAAAGCAGCTGAATCTGGACGCGATCCACGACACTGTACACGAAATGGCAAAGGACGAAGCAAGACACGGCTGTGCATTTGCCGGCTTCCTGAAGCGTTACTTCAACGACTAATTGCGAAAGAATATTTCCTTTCATAACTGAAAACAACCCCGCACAAAAAAGCCGAAAGGCAAATTTTGTGCGGGGTTGTTTTGTTTTATATGGTATTGCGGAATCCTTTTCCGATAATTTCGCTGCTGTTGGTAATCATCATAAACGCCTGGGGCTGTACTTTTTTGATATAGTTTCGCAGCTGCACAGCCTGGCTTCGTTTCATGACGGTCAGTACAATATATTCCTCCTGTCCGCTGTATGTTCCCTCCGCGGTAAACAGCGTCGCACTTCACCCCAGTTCTGTGTGGATAAAGTCACAGATCGGCGTGGGGTCTTTGCAGACAATGGTGAAGTATTTGCAAAGGTTGATATTTTCAATGGCGGTATCAATGACAATGGTTTTCG
>NZ_KI260501.1 GCF_000468015.1 Ruminococcus callidus ATCC 27760
TTTATCACTGTTGTTGAATTTACAGAGATTTTTTGCAAAGCCCATTAAAATATAATCAACTTTGCATATAATGATTCTTGGAGAGGAATCTTAAAACTACTACTTTTATTTTATGAGGTTTTTTATTTTGGAACGCTATATAAATCCCAAAAGTCAAATTTCAACATATTTCTATCCAATTGAAAATGCACAATCAATTACAATTGGTTGGTATATTCGTTGCGGTTCACGCAACGATAGCATAGAAAAAAGAGGAATCTCATATCTTTTAGAACGATTTCTATATTCATCTGCTCCGCACTACGAATTTGAGAAAATAGGTGGAATTTTTGATGCAATTACAGATAAGGATTATACGAGATTTAGTTTGAAATTTCATCCGAAGTATTTACATAACGCATTAAATTGCTTTTTTGATTTTATTTTAAAACCTGATTGGAATCAAGAAAAATTTAATATTCAAAAAGACTTGCAATTGAGAGAAATTGAAAGAAGCGATATGCGATATGACAAAATGCTTGGATCGTTATTATGGAATGATCATTCGCTTTCCTACCCAGTTATAGGTACTAAGAAAACTGTATTAAAGTTGCGGTTGGATGATTTGATCTCACATAAAAAATGTTACTATACACAAAAAAATGTCGCCTTTTTTGCTGCTGGAAACTTCGATGAAAATGAGATAGTATTAATGAATGAATTTTTATCAAACGCCGAATTTCCCTGCGGAGTTAAAGAGTCGTTTCAAGCACCTAAAATAGGAGAAAGAAAACCTGATATCAAATTCCTAAATTATGCTGATAATGAATTGGAAGTAGCATTATATTTTGATTTGAATTTTAATGTTGTTAACAGAGATTGTGTCACGTTATTAAATTCAATTTTAGGTGAAGGAGAATTATCCTGTTTATCCAGTTGCTGTTATAAAAGTAAGTGTATGTATAATGCGTACTCTTTTGTGAGTACACACATTGATTCAGCAGTACTTTGTATCAATTATCATGTAAAAGCACATGATTTTTGGATGTCCCTAAATATGATAATTGAACAAATTGAACGTATAAAAAAGTGTAAAGAAGAAAGCCTTGCATACAATAAACCATTTTTTATGGATAATATGTGGTTTTGGCTCGAAGATACACGGCAATTTAATGATTATCTTGCGTGGAATACATACTTTTGTGGTTCTGAAAACTTTACAATTAAGCAAAAAATAGAGTCTTTTAAAAATATTTCCTGCGATGAGTTAAATAAAACAGCCAATACAATTTTTAGGTTTTGTAATACCTCAGTATTAATTTGTGGTCAAACGAATAAAATTGATAAAACTGAATTGAATGATTTTTTGCGCAATAATCTAAAATAGCGGAACAGAGATTTCTTGCAAAACCCTAAGAAATTTTGTCATACCAATGGGCTCTGCGAAAAAATCTCTGTAAATTCAACAACAGTGATAAAAAACGATATTGCGAGCGGCTTGAAAAACAGCCGCTCAATTTTTTTACAGTATACAATACATACCGTAATTTGTCAAGTTTCTCCAACAGTCAGTCTGCTGAAATGGAGCGTAGCGGAATGGAAGCAGACTGACTGTGCCGGCTCAGTCCAGCCTGTCGGGGTACATGATCTCCACTGCCCCAGTTTCTCCTTAAGCTTACTGCGAGAATCACATATGCAGCCAGCTTCC
>NZ_KI260502.1 GCF_000468015.1 Ruminococcus callidus ATCC 27760
TCTGTCGCACAATCTTTGTGCGGTATTGCCGAAACAAAAACGCCTGCGAAGAATGGTCTTTGCAGGCATTTTCTCTGGAATTTTACGAACACTGATACGCTTTCCGCAGCTTTTCAATGGCGTGTTTTTCCAGCCGTGAAATGTACGACCGCGAAATTCCCAGCTTTTTCGCCACTTCCCGCTGTGTCATAGGAGCACAGCCATACAGCCCGTACCGCTGCACTAGAATTTCCGTTTCCCGCGGGGTGAGGAACTGCTGCAAGTACTGGTACAGCTGCTTCGACTGCATCAGCGTATCCACCATTTCTGGCAGGTCGGTGCCGTCGTCAATGATATCCATCAGTGTCAGCTGGTTGCCGTCACCGTCGGTTTCGATCGGCTCCCCCATATAGATCTGATCGGCATGCTTTTTCTTGGCACGGAAGTTCATCAGAATTTCATTTTCAATACATCGGCTGGCATAGGTGGCGAACCTTGCCCCTTTGGAGCAGTCGAAAGAGTCCACCGCTTTCACCAGCCCAATGGTGCCGATCGAAATCAGTTCCTCCTGCTCCGGCTGGGGCATGCCGTACTTTTTGATGATATGTGCCACCAACCGCATATTGTGCAGGATCAGCTTTTCCCGTGCACTGCGGTCACCGGCCGCCATCGCCTCAAAGCAAGCCTGCTCCTCCTCTTTTTTCAGGGGCTTCCGGAACGAACCCGCCTCTCCCACATGGAGAAAAAAACAGAAAAAATGTTGAAACAACTGCAAAAACATCGAATCACCTCAAGGCAGTGTATGCGTGAGGGATTGTACGGTATGCCGATTGGGGCAGGAAATTGTAAGAGCTTGTGTTCATCGGTTCAGCACATGTCTTTTCGGCAAATTTTCCTGCTGAACTTCGTCAAATATCCTTGCAATACGACAGTATTCCTGCGGATATTTTCCTTGTCAGCATAAAAATTATGCTCGAAAATCCGCATACTTTACCGATGAACACAAGCTCTAATTCATTTTATTTTTTGGGTAGATTATTAAACTGTAACAAGTACTTGAT
>NZ_KI260503.1 GCF_000468015.1 Ruminococcus callidus ATCC 27760
CCCCTCCCCTTTCAGGGGAGGCTATCATGAAATTCGTTTGTCAAGCGTTTATCACTGCAATTTATTCAGCGTTTCCATAGGGTTCACCCCAGTCCCTCCGCCTGTGCAAAGGTCATGCCGTCATGGAGTGCCATGTTGAGGGCACACGCCAGCAGATCGCCGGCGTGGTCGATCAGCCGGTCGATGTCCCGTGGCGTGACCATCATGTTGGGGCGATCCTTGGGAACGCTTTTGCCGTAGATGCCCTGTACGGCGGTGTGGAGGTCTACCACAGTGGGAATCCCCAGTGCGATCACCGGCACCCCCAGCGTCCGGCGGGAGAGTTCCGCACGGTGATTTGCCACGCCGCTGCCGGGGGAAATGCCGCTGTCACTCATCTGAATTGTCGTGCCCAGTCGGGAGAGTTCCGCACACGCCAGAGCATCTACCGCCACCACTGCCGCCGGCCGGATCTGTTTGCAGACCGCTTCGATCAGTTCTGCCGACTCCATGCCGGTCTGCCCCAGCACACCGCCGGCAAGCACACAGACTGGCCGCAGTTCCGGTAGATAGGTGAGTTCCTCCGCAGTGAGGGCGGTGCGGAGGTGCCGCGTTGCCAGCACTTTCGAAGCGACGCGGGGACCCAGAGCGTCTGGCGTAATGGCACGGTTTCCCAGCCCTGCCAGAAAAACACAGCCCTCCTGCGGCAGAAATTTTCCCAGTTCCGCGGCGAGCTCCTCTGCCATTTCCTGATAGTTGGCACTGCTGCGGGAAATGGCAGGGGCTTCCAGTGTGACATATCGTCCGGCAGGCTTTCCGATAGGGGCACCGCAGACATCATTCTTGATGCGGATCTCTGTGACGGAAAAGGCGTTCCCACGGGTTTCCTGTGTGACCCCCGGCAGACTGGGGGCGGCGGCGGTGCGTTCGACGGCTAGGTCGGTGCGAATTGGCTCCATGTGGCATAACCTCCTGTGTTTTTGTGCAAATTGCTGGCTTTTCACGCGAAAAAATTGTGGCGTTCCTTGAAAATACCTATTGCATTTTCGGACGGGCTGTGTTATAATAGAGTTTAGTCACGGCGTTCTGATAAGAATGCCAGCATTTGGTCGTTCCAATTGCGGGGAAGTTTCCCCACGAAATGACAGTACCGTGTCAATGCTGTCATTAGTGTATGACGTACAGAATCCGGTGATTCGAGGGAATTCTACCCATTATTTTTGATTGTAAAAAAGGAGATCTGAACTATGCCGAATATTCGTTCTGCTAAGAAGCGTGTAAAAGTAAGTGCAACCAAGACTGCTGCCAATAAGGCTCGCAAGTCTAACCTGAAGACCATGATCAAGAAGGCTGACGCAGCTTGTGCAGCAAATGCTGCTGACAAGGAAACTGCTGTACGCGTTGCCATCAAGCGTGTCGATCAGGCTTGTGCAAAGGGTCTGATGCACAAGAATGCAGCTGCTCGTAAGAAGTCCCAGCTGGCAAAGAAGCTGAACGCTGCAAAGTAAGCGAAAGCGAATTCCATTTTGCAAAGAGAAAGAGCGTATGCCCGATGTGGGTGTACGCTCTTTTTGTACTTTAAAGCGGCAGTCCGAAACTGACTTGCAGGGCGTGGTCTACCCGTGTCATGGACGGTTCGTCCAGCTCGCCCATGCGGTCTTTCAGCCGCCGTTTGTCCAGTGTGCGGATCTGCTCCAACAGCACCACGCTGTCCTTGGTCAGTCCGCAGGTGGCTGCCTGCACGTCGATGTGGGTGGGCAGCTTGGCTTTTTCCCGCCGGCTGGTGATCGCCGCCGCAATCACGGTGGGGCTGTGCCGGTTTCCGACATCGTTTTGCACAATAAGTACCGGTCGGACACCGCCCTGTTCAGAGCCGACAACGGGGCTCAGGTCTGCATAATAAATTTCGCCACGCTTGACCAGCATGGGGAATCCCTCCTTTATCTGTCAAGGCAATGCCGCACAGGTCTTGTGCAGTATTGCCTTAGGGCAACACCGCACAAAGAGCGTCTGGCGAC
>NZ_KI260504.1 GCF_000468015.1 Ruminococcus callidus ATCC 27760
ACTACGACATGGATAAAACCATAGAAGTCGCCCTTGCCGCAGCAAAGAAAGAACTCTCCTAAATTATCGATACCTTTTCAGATATTGTCTATCCCCATATCCCCCAATGTACCGCCCACCAGCGGTACATTTTTTATTGCAATTCCCCCAAAAGTATGATATAATAAAAACAACACACTTCATCCTAAGAAGTATCTATCATGACCATTATCGTAACTGGCGGCGCCGGCTTTATCGGCTCCAATTTCGTTTTTCATATGCTGAAAGCACACCCAGACTACCGCATTGTTTGTCTGGACAAGCTGACCTATGCCGGCAATCTGTCCACACTGGAACCGGTGATGGACAATCCGAACTTCCGATTTGTCAAGCTGGACATCTGCGACCGTGAGGGCGTATACAAGCTCTTCGAGGAGGAAAAGCCCGACATCGTTGTCAACTTTGCGGCGGAGTCGCATGTAGACCGCTCTATCGAGAACCCGGAGATCTTCCTCCAGACCAACATCCTCGGCACAGCGGTTATGATGGACGCTTGCCGGAAGTATGGCATCCAGCGTTATCACCAGGTTTCTACCGACGAAGTCTACGGCGATCTGCCGTTGGACAGACCGGACCTGTTCTTTACCGAAGAGACTCCCATCCACACCAGCAGCCCCTACTCCTCTTCTAAAGCAGGTGCAGATCTGCTGGTACTGGCTTACCACAGAACTTATGGTCTCCCGGTAACGGTTTCCAGATGCTCCAACAACTATGGCCCGTATCACTTCCCGGAAAAGCTGATTCCGCTGATGATCGCCAATGCCCTGGCAGACAAGCCGCTGCCGGTTTACGGCAAGGGCGAAAATGTGCGTGACTGGCTGTATGTAGAGGATCACTGCAAGGCAATTGACCTCATCATCCACAACGGCAAGGTCGGCGAAGTCTACAATGTAGGCGGTCACAATGAAATGAAGAACATCGACATTGTCAAGCTGATCTGCAAGGAACTGGGCAAGCCAGAGAGTCTGATTACCTATGTCACTGACCGTAAGGGCCACGATATGCGTTATGCCATCGACCCGACCAAGATCCACAACGAACTGGGCTGGCTGCCGGAGACAAAGTTTGCAGACGGAATCAAAAAGACCATTCAGTGGTATCTGGAAAATCAGAAGTGGTGGAAGAACATTATTTCCGGCGAATATCAGGACTACTATAAAAAAATGTACAGCAATCGGTGAGGGATACATAAAATGAACTACAACTACCTTATCGTCGGCTCCGGTCTATACGGAGCAACAATTGCCCAGCAGGCAAAAAAAGCCGGAAAAAGCGTGCTCGTAATAGATAAACGCCCCAATGTAGGCGGAAATATCTATACAGAAAAGGTCGAGGGCATCAATGTACACAAGTACGGTGCACACATTTTCCATACCAATAACAAAGAGGTATGGGACTATGTCACAAGCTTTGTTGACTTCAACCGATTCACAAACTCTCCGGTGGCCAATTACAAGGGCGAACTCTATTCCATGCCATTCAACATGTACACATTTAATAAAATGTGGGGCGTTGTGACTCCCGAAGAAGCCGCAGCCAAAATTGAAGAGCAGAAAAAAGAAATCACTGGTGAGCCGAAAAATCTGGAAGAACAGGCAATCTCGCTTGTTGGACGAGACATCTACGAAAAGCTTGTAAAAGGTTATACAGAGAAACAGTGGGGACGTGACTGCAAGGATCTGCCTGCATTCATCATTAAGCGACTCCCAGTTCGCCTGACATTCGATAACAACTATTTCAACGCACTCTATCAAGGCATTCCCATCGGCGGATATACCAAGCTGATCGAGAAAATGCTGGAAGGTATTGAAGTTCGGCTGAATGTTGACTATCTGGAAAACAAAGAAGAACTGGACAAGCTCGCTGAAAAGGTGATCTACACCGGTCCAATCGATGCGTATTTCGATTATAAGCTGGGAACTTTGGAGTATCGCTCTGTCAGATTTGAGAATGAGATTCTTGATAAGCCAAACTTCCAAGGTAACGCAGCTGTAAACTACACAGACAGAGAAACTCCCTGGACAAGAATCATTGAACATAAATGGTTCGAGTTCGGCAAAGATGAAAACGGAAACGATCTGCCGAAAACAGTTATTTCGAGAGAGTATTCTTCGGAATGGAAACTTGGAGATGAACCCTACTACCCCGTCAACGACGCTAAAAACAGTGCACTGTATGAGCAGTACAAAGCCCTTGCAGAAGCAGAAGGCAATGTCATTTTCGGTGGCCGCCTCGGCGAATACAAATACTACGACATGGATAAAACCATAGAAGTCGCCCT
>NZ_KI260505.1 GCF_000468015.1 Ruminococcus callidus ATCC 27760
TGTGGGCAGGTTTCGGTCTCTTGTAGATGGTGACTTTACCGCTTTTCACATAGGCAATACCAGACGCATCTGTCCCTCGTTCTTCCGCCGCATTCGCTAGAGCCTGTGTCAGCTTTTTCAACAGCTTGTCCGAAACAATACCCTTATAGTCCAGCCAACCAAATAATGCACACATCTTACATTTCCTCCTCTGCACAAACTTCTTCATTTACATATAGCTGTCGCTCTTTCAGGTACTGAATGAGTTCAGGCTCTGTGATGTCTGCCACAAAATCTGACCACGATAACTTCGCAATGGAATCATCGGTGTTGTACATAGCGGCATCACAAATTCGATTGACCAGCTGAATGGTGGCAATGAACGTGTTGTACTTCAAAGTGCCACGGAACAAACGAAATTCCACGGTGTGGTAATTGCAAAGGTTCACAGCGGCATATCGACCATTTCCACCCTTTTTCGCCTTGTCCATAATTGCTTTCGGGGTATGCTCATAGCCGTATCTTGCCGCCCAGCGGTTCATGGTGTATTCCGAACGGCGGCTGAACTTCAACAACTCATTCCAGTGATGTTCCACAAAATACAGGATTCTGGAGATCACCTCGTCCTGTCCTTCCTGATTGTCGGAAAAAGCATTGCGGTTCACATGGAGATGCAGACCGCAGGTTGAAGTCTGATGCGAACGGTAGCCTTGACGAACGGCACGGTGCATAATATCTTCCCATGGAAACTCGTTGATGTGATAGTCCATGGTGCAAGGGTGGGAAACCAGTTCCATGCCATCGTCCAGCGAGCCGTCTGTTTTGATGTAGAGCAGGTCTGCATGGGCGTTTGCAATGTCCAGCAGTTCTTCCGCAAAGTC
>NZ_KI260506.1 GCF_000468015.1 Ruminococcus callidus ATCC 27760
GTTTCTCGATGCCGATGCCACGCATGGCAAAGGAGATGACCACGTTTCGCTTTTCGATGAAGGCATTGTTGAGGTAGCTGCCGTTCATGCCTGCATAAGAAGAAGTGGAAATCGTTCCGGCAGGCGGATTCAGACCTTCGATTTTTGAGGTCATGTATTGGTTGGCGGTGGCGGACAGATTCACTTGTTCGCCGGATTGGTTTTCTAAAATCAGGGTATAAAACATGAGATGCACCCCTTTACATTTTGTGTTCAATGATGTATAATAGAGACAACAGAGACGTTGGTTCTCTACGCAAAATCGGAATTTGTATAAGATCAACTTTGGAAATTTAGTATAGGGAGAAAGTAAATGGAACAACAGATAAAAGAACGGAAGAAAAAGCTTACTATAGATTTGTGGATAATCGCTCTGGTTACGATAGCAGTCTATATCGTCTATGGTGTTTTCGGAAGCAGAATAATGAGTTTTTGCAAAAACAGTGATATTTCCGTTTGGCCAAGACTTTTGACGGCTGCTGCATTGGAATTTGGAATAGCGGGTCTTGGCATTACTATTGTAGGCCTAATGCGTAAAGAATCGTTCGCAAGTTTCGGACTTCGTTGGGAAAACGCAATCAAAGCTGTGCTTTGGACGATCGTGTTTTTTCTCCCGTATATTCTTTTTATTTTCCTTTCAGGACAATTTGAGGGGTACGAACCATTGAGTATTATGGTTACCCCGGATCTTCACAAAGCAGGGATCGTAGCTACCATTATCGGAACACTGGTTATTGCGGTTGTCTGGGGCTTTTTTGAAGGCTTTAATTATGTTGTCATCTGTGAGAAAATCAACAGACGTTTCCCGGTAAAAACTAAATTCTTTGATTGGGGTGCGCTTGTGGTTTCAATTATGGGCATTCTTTTTCATCCCATGAGCTTCAGCATACAGGGTATCATTGAAATTGTAACTACCTTTATAGCCATTTATGGAATGCTTCAGGTGAGAAAAGTATACAAAAATGCATGGGGATGTGTTTTTGCTTTTCTGTTCATTTGGAATGCACTTTGACATACATCTTGTCACCTAATCTCATAATATAAACGAGTAAGACAAATTCTGATTTACCGAGAAAAAGGAGCGACTTAAATCGCTCCTTTTTAAGTATTCAGCGCGTTCCTCGTCATCCTATAAATCTCCAGCCGTGACAGCGACTTCGGACTATTATTTGTCTGATTCACTGTGCGGCTGTTGTCGTTGTTATAGTAGTTGTTGACCGTACCGCCGGAACTGCCGCCAACGACTGCACCGGAGATACCATTCAAACTATAATTCAAATCAGAATCCATGGTCAGCTGCATGGCTTTCGCCACACCGCCTACAGCTTTTTCCACATACTTCTTGCTTTTGTCAATACCATCTGCCAGGCCTTTCATAAAGTCCGGCATCCAGTTCTCGTAGTCTGTCAGCGGACCTTTGTCCGGAACCGAGAAGTGCAGGAAATCCCGAATGGTATCGGCAACATTGGTGACGCAGTCCGCCAGCCAGCCGATGGCACTCTGAATGCCATCAATGATTCCCTGAATGATGTCCCGTCCCCAATTCCAGGCATCCGAAGCCAGTCCCTTGATATATCCCACAGCGGCATCAAACCCATTCTGAATGGTAGATTTGATGCCGCTGATTTTGTCGGAAACCGCAGAACGAATGTTGTCCCAGATGCTGGACACCGTAGAAGAAATGCTCTGCATCACGTTGGAAACGGTGCTCTTGATGCTGTTCCAGATGTTAGATACCACCGACCGGATGGCGTTCAGAACATTGGAAACCGCAGAAGAAATCCGATTCCAGATGGAGGATACCACAGAAAAAATGGCATTCATCACACTGGAAATCGTGCCGAAGATGCTGTTCCAGATGGAAGAAACCACATTCCAGATTGCAGACAAAACAGACGAAATGAAACCTGATACGGCATTCCAAACCGTAGTCACCACATCTTGAATCGCTGTCAAAACCGTGGAAATTGTAGTAGAGATGGCATTCCAGATGGTTTCAAAGGTCGTTCGGATGCCTTCTAAAATCGGTGTTAAAAACGCCACGATCGCATTCCAAATGGCATTGATCTTCTCCGAGATCC
>NZ_KI260507.1:0-1585 GCF_000468015.1 Ruminococcus callidus ATCC 27760
ATCCAATGGGTCACATCTATTGACAACGCAGACACAAAAAGAAAAAAATCTGCAAATGCTATTGCATTTCCCGAAAAAGCCTGTTATAATAGAATAGTATGCTGCAGTGATACACTGCACCGGAAGCTGGATTCCGGAAACAAATCCTATTTTGAAAAGTGAGGAATTTCTTATGCCTGCAAATATTGTAGTCGGTTCACAGTGGGGAGACGAAGGAAAGGGTAAGATCATCGACATCATGGCATCTCGTGCAGATGTGGTGGTTCGTGCAACAGGCGGCAACAATGCCGGTCACACCGTTGTCAACAACGGCGAAGTGTACAAGCTGCACCTGATCCCGTCCGGTATTCTCTATCCGGAAACCCTGTGCCTGATCGGTGCCGGCGTGGTTCTGGACCCGAAGGACTTCATCTCTGAACTGGACAGTCTGGAAAGCCGCGGCATTTCTACCGCAAACCTGAAGATCGATCCCCGTGCACACGTGGTAATGCCGTGGCACATTGAGCTGGACGGTCTGTCGGAAAAGTTCCGCGGCAACTCGGACATCGGCACCACCAAGCGTGGCATCGGTCCGACTTACATGGACAAGTACGAACGCTGCGGTCTGCGGATCTATGATCTGGTACATCCGGAAATTTTCGCAGAAAAGGCACGGGCTACCGGCACGCTGAAGAACAAGATCATCACTGCTGTTTACGGCGGCAAGGCGTTTGATCTGGACGCAGTGATTGCAGAGTATACCGAATACGGTAAGCGTCTGGCAAAGTATGTGGACGACGTTTCCGTTCTGACCTATGAGGCAAACAAGGCAGGAAAGACCATTATGTTCGAGGGTGCACAGGCAACCCTGCTGGACATTGACTTCGGTACTTATCCGTATGTTACCTCTTCTCACCCCATTGCAGCAGGTGCATGCATTGGTACCGGCGTTGGCCCGAAGATGATCACCAACATCATCGGCGTGGCAAAGGCATACACCACCCGCGTGGGCAAGGGACCGTTCCCGACAGAACTGAATGACGAAACCGGCGACACGATCCGCAACAAGGGCGGCGAATTCGGTACCACTACCGGCAGACCCCGCCGTACCGGCTGGTTCGATGCTGTCATTGTACGGCACTCTGTCCGCACCAACGGTCTGGACGGTCTGGCAATCAATAAGCTGGACACCCTCAGCGGCATCGGCACTCTGAAAATGTGCGTTGGCTATCAGAAGCCGGACGGCACAGTACTGAAAGATTTTCCGGCAGCACTGGAATCTCTGGCAGACTGCTCGCCGATCTACGAGGAATTCGAAGGCTTTGACGAAGATATTTCCGGCTGCAAGAGCTTTGACGAACTGCCGGAAGCCTGCAAGAAGTACATCGCACGGCTGGAAGAAGTCTGCGAGTGCAAGGTAGTCATGGTCGGCAACGGACCGGACAGAAGTCAGATTCTGGAACGGTAAGCAATCCGCTATTGCAATAAAAATACAAGGGAAACGCTCTCTGGACATGACGTGCAGAGGGCGTTTTTTGATTTCTTTGCTTGTGGCACTGTCGGTCGCGGATTCCTGAGGCAATACCGCACAAAGAGCGTCTGGCGA
>NZ_KI260507.1:1685-19078 GCF_000468015.1 Ruminococcus callidus ATCC 27760
CGCATCTGTCGCACAATCTTTGTGCGGTATTGTCCCAAATCCTCCCTTGCCGCATTTCTTGACAAACGGAACCCGACTGTGCTATGATAAAAGAAAATTCGGGAAGCACTGCATAAAGCCTGTGCGGTGTTTCCTTGGGAAAGGTCGAATCATATGCTGTACATATTACTATTTCTCTGCCTGATACAACTGGCTGCAATCATCTGGCTGGCATTACAGGTACAGAAGCTGCGGAATCCCCAGGACGATAACGCCCTGCGAACCCTGCGGCAGGAGATCGCTGTCGACACCCAGAACCAGATGCAGATGCTGGGGAATCTGCTGTCGGAAAATCAGCGGCAGTCCGGCGACTATCAGGCAGGACGGCTGGAACAAATGGAACGGAACATGGATGCACGGCTGCGGCAGTTTGAAAGTCGTGTGGGAAATCTGGAACGCTCCAACGCACAGGGCATGGAGCAGATTCGCTCTGCCGTTGCAGCAAATCTGCACCGCATGCAGGCACAGCAGCAGGACAGTCTGGCAGAGATCCAGACCACCGTCAACGAGAAACTGGCACAGTCCCTGAACCAGCAGATCGGACAGTCCTTCCAGCTGGTCAGCAGCCGGCTGGAGCAGGTCTATCAGGGGCTTGGCGAAATGCAGACGCTGGCGGTGGGCGTAGGCGACCTGAAAAAGGTGCTGTCCAACGTCAAGACCCGCGGCATTCTGGGAGAAGTACAGCTGGGGGCAATTTTGCAGGAAATTTTGTCGCCGGAGCAGTACGCCACCGAGATCCCCACTCTCCCCAACAGCCGGAACCACGTGGAATTTGCCGTGCGTATGCCCGCAGACGGGGAACAGCCGGTATGGCTGCCCATTGACTCCAAGTTTCCGGGGGATACTTATGCGGCGTTGCAGGACGCACGGGAACAGGGCAATCCTCAGCAGGTGGAGGCGGCACGGCAGAAACTGCTGACTGTTGTCCGCGGCTGTGCCAAGGACATTCGGGACAAGTATGTCCAGCCGCCGTATACCACCAACTTCGGAATCCTGTTCCTGCCCTTTGAGGGGCTGTATGCCGAGGTAGTCAACAGCGGTCTGGTGGAACAGTTACAGCGGGAATACAGTATTAGCGTTGCCGGTCCGTCTACTATGGCGGCGATTCTGAACGCCCTGCAAATGGGCTTCCGCACCCTTGCCATTCAGAAGCACAGCCATGAAGCATGGGTGGTGCTGGGAGCAGTCCGCGGGGAATTCGAAAAATTTGCCGGCACAATCGAAAAGGCACAGAAAAGCCTGCAGGGAGCCGAACAGCAGCTGGAACTTCTGGCAGGCACCCGCACCCGTGCCATTGTCCGTCAGCTGCGGGAAGTGGAACGCTTACAGCCGGAGGAACTGCGAAAGTAATCAAGGCAATACCGCACAAAGTCGCCAGACGCTCTTTGTGCGGTATTGTCGACAGACAAATGCCGCCCATTCCCAACAAGGGAACAGGCGGCATTTTTACGTGAAGACAGGTTCTTATTCTTTTGAGGTGTCCTTTTCGGCTTCCGTTCCCTTTCTGGAAACGCGGCTGCGGAGGGACTGCACAGATTTTCGGATATGCCACTGCCGCGGTTTGGGCGTGGACTTATTCTCCGGTGAACCGGTGCTGCCGGTGGTCTTTTCCCGAATCACGGTGTAAATGATAGACATGATCGGAACGCCGACGATCATGCCCAGTACGTTGAACAAGCCGCCGCCCACAGTGATGGCGAACAGCACCCAGATTGCCGGCAGTCCGACAGAAGTGCCAACCACACGGGGGTAGATCAGGTTGCTGTCGATCTGCTGGACAATGATAACGATAATGACAAATGCAATGGCATGACTGGGCTTGACCATCAGCAGGATCAACGCACAGGGAATAGTACCCATCCACGGTCCCACATAGGGGATCATGTTGGTGATGCCGATGATAACCGCGATCATCATGGGGTATTCCAGTCCGCCGATACTCATGACACAGAAAATCAGCACGCCCAGAATGAACGCATCAGACAGCTGTCCGCTGACGAAATTAGAGAACGTGGAAAAAGTCAGTCTGCCGTAGTGGGCAACCTGTTCGTAGTGCTTTTTCGGCAGGAAATGCCGGAAAATCAGCTTTGCCTGTCTGCGGAGTTTGTTCCGTCCGGCGAGGACATATACGGAGAAGATCAGCCCGATGAAAAAGTCAATGACACCGCCGATCAGCCCGCTTGCCCATGTACTCAGTGTGCCCACTGCGTCCGGAATGTAGGTGGTCAGGCTCATTAACTTGGTGCGGAGCATTGCGGGATTGATGTCGTTGTCCTGTAACAGTTTGAGAATCTGTTCGCCGCGGTCGCTGTTCAGGAATTTCATGATATTGTTGTAGTATACCATGATGTTGTCCCCGAAGTCGCGGATACTGGTGATGAACTGCGGCACAATGATCCAGATGACAATGCTGAGCAGTGCCAGCATGAGGAAGTATGCACAGAACACCGCCATTGCACCGGCAGGGAACCGCGGGAATTTTTGCTGTACCTTGCGGAATAGCTTGTCGATCTGACAGGTGGGACGGTATAGGACAAATGCGATGACCAGCCCGATGGTGATCGGCCGCAGGACATCGAACACATAGGCGAGCAGTCCGGTGAAGATTTCCCGCTTGATGAACAGGAACGCCACCAACAGCAGCACTACGCCGCTGAAGATGATCGTTGCCGCCCACTGTTTGTTGACAAAGTCCCACTTGCGGACTTTTTTTTCGTCTTCCTTTTGAGAATCCGTCATGGTTTCGGTTTCGTTTGGTTCTGTTGTCATAATGCCCTCCTTTGGAATGGCGGCGGGTGATTTCAGATTCGCTTGTTTAGGAAACACTGCATAAAGCCCGCCTGACGGCTTTGCACGCAATCTGCGTGCAGATTTTTCGTCATATTGCCCAGAAATCCCTTGTCATACATCAAGTATGCCTGCGGAATTTCTGTGCACCGAAAAATCTGACGACGCATCTTACCACAAGCTTTGCTCGGTGTTTCTTTTGTATTTTCAAAATGGTTGGGGAATGTATCGGAATAAGTCCCTGAAAGGACAGCGATCCACGGAAAAAATTACCCAACAACCTCTTTCGCAACGGCGACAGTTTCCATGGCATCTTTTGCATAGAAGTCTGCCCCGATCTTCTCGGCATAGTCCGCAGTTAGAACTGCACCGCCGACAACGATCTTGCAGTCCGGACAAGACTGCTTCACCAGCTGAATGGTTTCTTCCATGGCTCCCAGCGTGGTGGTCATCAGTGCCGACAGTCCCACCAGCTTTACGCCGTGTTCCTTTGCAGTGTCTGCCACCAGCTGGCACGGCACATCACGCCCCAAGTCCAGCACGGTGTAGCCGTAATTTTCCAGAAGCACCCGTACAATATTCTTGCCGATGTCATGAATATCGCCCTTGACAGTGGCGAGAACGATCTCACCGCGGCTGACCGGAGCCGCATTGCGTTCGATCAGGGTAGTCTTGATGACTTCGAATGCCGCCTGTGCCACGCTGGCAGTCTGAATCAACTGGGGCAGGAAGATCTTTCCCTGTTCAAACAGCTTTCCGGCACTGTCCAGTGCGGGGATCAGAATTTCGTTGACCACTTCCATGGCATCCGTGGTTTCCAGCAGCTGGGCAGTGATTTTTGCCCCCTCGTTTTTCAGCCCGTGGGACATGGCATAGGGCAGGTCTAACGTTTCCGGAGCCTTTTCTGCGGCAGGCTTCGCCGCCGCAGCAGGCGTTGCGGCTGCTGTGGCAGTGGGCATGTTGGCATACGCTTCTACAAAGGCGGCACAGTTCACGTCAAAGCCGCGGAGCAGCCGGAATGCCCGCACTGCCTCTGCCATAGAAGCAATGTTAGGGTTGATAATGGGCAGATCCAGCCCGTTTTCCAGAGCCATGGTGAGGAATGTGCGGGTGACTGCCTCACGGTTCGGCAGACCAAAGGAGATGTTGGACACACCCAGAACGGTTTTCAGCCCCAGTTCCGTCTTGACCCGATGCAGAGCCTCCAGCGTTTCCCTGGCACCGTCCTGTTCGGCAGAAGCCGTCAGAGTCAGGCAGTCAATGTACACGTCCCGTTTCGGAATCCCCAGTGCAGTGGCACGGTCGAGGATCCGCTTGGCAATGGCAAACCGGTCGGCTGCCTTTTTGGGAATGCCGTTTTCGTCCAGCGTCAGCCCGACAACTGCGGCACCGTATTTCTTGACCAGCGGCAGGATATTTTGCAGGGAAGCTTCTTCGCCGTTGACGGAGTTGACAATGGGCTTGCCGTTGTACACCCGCAGAGCCGCCTCCATGACCGCCGGAATGGTGGAGTCCAGCTGCAACGGTGTGCCGCCGATCGACTGCAACGCCTTGACTGTGCGGATCATCATGCCCTTTTCGTCAATGCCCGGCATGCCCACGTTTACGTCCAGCAGGTCGGCACCGGCATCTACCTGCTGTACTGCCTGATCCAAGATGTAGTCCATGTCGTTTGCCTGCAATGCCGCCTTGAACCGCTTTTTGCCGGTGGGGTTGATGCGTTCGCCGATAATGCGTGGCTGGTCGATCAGCACCACTTCGGAAGCGGAGCAGACTGCCGCCGGAATCTCGATGTTTTCCCGCCTGGGAATTTCTGCTTCTTCCAGCAGATCGTATGCGGCTTTGATGTGTTCCGGCGTGGTGCCGCAGCAGCCGCCGTAAACCGTAACGCCCAGCTGTGCAAACTTCACCACTGCCTGTGCGAATTCCGCAGGGTCTACCAGATATTCACCGGTGACCGGATCCGGCAGTCCGGCGTTTGGCTTTACCACCAGCGGCAGCGTGGTCCACTTTGCCATTTCTTCCACAATGGGAAAGAGTTCGTCCGGACCCAGGGAGCAGTTCACGCCAACCGCATCGGCTCCCAGTCCCTCCAGCGTCATTGCCGCAGAAGCGACGGTACAGCCGGTAAAGGTGCGGAGATTCGGCTCAAAGGTCATGGTGCAGATCACCGGCTTGTCGGAGTTTTCCTTTGCCGCCAGCAGTGCCGCCTTGGTTTCGTACAGGTCGGTCATGGTTTCGATGACGATCAGGTCTGCGTCCTGTCCGGCGAGGACTTCTTCGCGGAAAATGTCGTAGGCTTCTTCAAATGTGAGTGTGCCCAGCGGTTCCAGAAGCTGTCCGATCGGACCGATGTCCAGAGCCACCTTGGTGTCCGTGCCGGCACAGGCTTTTCTGGCACAGGCAATGCCGGCAGAGATGAGTTCCTGCACGGAATAGCCGGATTTCGCCATTTTGTGCCGGTTTGCTCCGAACGTGTTGGCGTAGATGATGTCCGACCCCACAGCCACGAACTGTTTCTGTGCGGCAATGATGCGTTCCGGTTCGGTGATGTTGTACACCTCCGGCAGTGCACCTACGGGCATGCCGCCCTTTTGCAGCATGGAACCCATGCCGCCGTCTAAGCGAATGAATTTACGATGCGGAAATAGGGAAGAAAGCATAGGAGAGTGTCCTTTCCAGAAAGTGATTCAATAGTTTTTTACAGCACATGATAATACACATAAATATCCTGATACACGCCGCTTTTCAGCAGAAAGCCGCCGGGGATCACGCCCACACGCTGGAATCCCAGCTTGGTGTACAGCTGAATTGCACGGTCATTGCCCTTGACTACGGCGTTGAAAATCAAAATGCGGTAGCCCAGCTCCCTGGCAGTTTTCAGGGAGTGCTTCACCAGCCCTTCTCCGATTTTTATGCCCCGCATTTTCGAGGAAACGGCATAGCTGGCATTGGCGTGATGTCCGCATCTGCCCACGTTGTTGGGGTGAAGAATATACAGACCGGCAACCTCGCCGTTCACCTTTGCCACGCCGACGAAGTCCTGCTTTCCAAAGAATTCCACGCCGGTTTTGTGGTTCAGTTCGTCTAACTGTGGGAATGCTACGCCGTCATTGACCACCTCGTTCCAGATCTCGATCATGGCATCGACATCGGCTTCGGTATATGGTACGATTTCGTATTCCATAAGATAAGGCTCCTTTTGTTGTCCGGAACATGCTGTATGGATACATGCTCAGATAGCACAATATGGACACAGGTGTCTGTGTCCATGTTGAAAGTGGTTTTAACAATGCGTGCCGCCCTTTCGGAACATACAGGTTTCCCGCATGCGGCAGGTGGCACAGCCTCTTGCCCCTTTTTTCAGCGGGTGATCTGCCAGTCCGATGATCGCGGTCACGGATTTTCGCGGAATGAGAATGTGCTCGGCGGTGACTGTCAGCCCCAGCCGCTTTTCCGCGTCCAGCAGCCGGAGGATCTCCGGCTGGAGAGAAAGCGGCAAATCGCCGTATCCGGGACTGAACCGCCATGTAAAATAAGTGTCCGGCAACTGCTCCCGAAAGCATTCTTCCGCACGGTTGCAGACCTGTTCAATGCCGGCACTGGCAAGAGCGTCCATTGCCAGCGAACGTGTCATATCGGAGATGCCGGCACGGTGGATCAGCTGATCCGCCTGTCCGGAGAGGGTTGCCGCCATGAGGAGCATGCGGTCGCATTCCGCCAGATGCCGTGCAATGTCCTCACCGGTTAGCTGCATGCCGCCGGCGGAAAGTGTCCCCGCTTCCCGACACAGGGGCAGTACCCGATAGACTACGCGGGGCTGTACCGTCCGGCGAAGCTGCTGCTCGCAGGTGTCCACGACAGTCCGCAGGGCTTCGTCCGGTTCTGCGGGGCAGCCCATATAGCGGAGAGCCTCCTGCTTGTCGATCGCCTCCAGCGGCAGGGTCAGCATTTCGGAGCCGCCTTGATGATGCCGTTTACCGCTTCGCTGATCTTCCGTGCCACATAGGGATTGTTCATGGTGTACAGGTGAATGCCGTCTACGCCGTCGGTCACCAGATCGACGATCTGGTCAATGGCATAGGCAATGCCTGCGTCCCGCAGAGCCTCGGGATTGTCCTCGAACCGCTGTACCATTTTGGTAAACTTTCGGGGCAGGCTGGCACCGCACATGGTGACCATACGCTCGATCTGTTTCCGGTTGGTCACCGGCATAATGCCGGCTTCAATGGGCACGTTGACACCAGCACGGGCTGCCCGATACCGGAAGTCGTAGAAGGAATCGTTGTCGAAAAACAGCTGGGTGATGAGGTGGCTTGCACCGGCATCGACCTTTTCTTTCAGGTGACGGATGTCCGTGTCCATGTTGGGAGCTTCGGGGTGACACTCCGGATAGCAGGCTCCGGCAATGTCGAACCCGCCGAAGCTGCGGATATAGCTGATGAGGTCGGCAGCGTGGACGAAGTCCATTGCCGGCTCCATGCCCTCTACGCGGTCGCCCCGGAGAGCCAGCACATTTTCGATGCCGTTTTCCTGAAACTGTTTCAGAATGTTATCGATCTGCTCCTTGGTATAGTGGATACAGGGCAGATGTGCCATCGGCAGTACGCCGTAGTGCTCTTTCAGCCGCCGTGCAATGGCGAGGGTGTTTTCCCCGTTGCCGCTGCCGCCGGCACCAAAGGTCACGCTGATGAAGTCCGGCTTCAGATCCTGTAAGGCTTCCAGCGTGTCATAGACAGTTTCAATGGGAGAAGTTTTCTTCGGCGGAAAAATTTCAAATGAAAAAACGGTTTTTTCGGAAAATAACGATGCGATTTTCATGGTGTTGTCCTTTCTGCGGCAATTTGCGGTATTGCCTATAATGATATTGTTTATATTATAGCATAATTGTAGGTATTTGAGTAGACGGGAAAATCGTATCGCTTGTTATCAATTTTTCCTATGGCAGATTCGGGTTAATCGGCAGCCTGCCGGAACCAGTCCCATTCCTCTGGTGAGTACCGTTCCCGGAGAACTTTGCCATGCTGTGCTTCATAATCCTGCAGCAGCTGCGGTGCTTCTTTCAGAAAATCTTCACCACGTTTGCGGTGGCTCCCATTTTCAGAGAAAAATCCCATATCCTCATAGCAAAGGGGATAGACCTGTTCCAGAGCAATTTTTTCCGGCGGCAATTGCAACTGTTTCAACAGCAGTTCTCTGCGGATTTCCGGCAGGGTGATGCCGTCTGAGGCAGCTTTTGCTGATTGCCGTACTGGTTGCTCCGGCAGCCAGACATAGCCATTTTTCTGCCGTATCGGAAACTTGGTGCATGCCAATGTGGGATACAGGCGGGCATACCGCCGCAGCTTTTCCTTGGAATCTACTAGCAAAAGCTTGCCGTACTGTACCGTCAGTTTTTCGAAGTTCGGCTCCGTCAGCGGCTGCGGCTGGTCGCCTAAGGCAGTCGCCGTTTCCCGCAGGAACTGCTCCGCCTGTACGAAAAAGGCATCTCGTTCCAGCTGGGGCAGTGCTGCCAATGCTTCTTTTGCCAGCGGCAGCACAGTAAATACCAGCCGTGTCCCCAGCAGCCAGCACCAGTCCGCAGCTTGTTCCGGAGCACATTGCCGCAGTTGGTCGGCTATGGTTTGCAGCAGCTGCGGCGTGACCTTGCCGGACTCCCACTTCCACGGCAGGAAATCTTTCCCCAGCGGTTCGGGGTATTCCGGCTGGCACAGCTGCATCTCTCCGGAAAAGGGAATCCCCTTTTGCCGGCAGAAACAGAAGTATGCCGCCAGTACCTGCTGCCGTTCGTTTTCATCAGCCCCAAACAGGCGGCACACTTTTCGCTCTGCCGTGAGAGCAGTGCCGCCCAGCAGCCGGTTGCATCTCCACAGCAGCCAGCTTTCCGTGCTGCCGTCATCTGCGGAAAAACCGCCGGAAACCGGCTGCAACAGGTACGAAGCAGACCGATTTTCAAAATATAGTATTCCAAACTGAGTTTCCAAGAAAGTGCAAAGCTTTGCATGGGAGAGATCGTGCTTCTTTCGCCTGCCATATTCTTCCCGCCGGAATTGCCCCAGTGCCTCAGTCAGGTCGGCAGCGTCGGAGAGCGTTTTCAAATGATTGACAGAGGGAATTTCGCCGCCCACCCAGCGAAAATCGTGCCGGAGAAACTGCGTTTCCAACATTCTGTTGTACGCATAATCGAAAAATGCGAAGCAGCGGCTTCCCAGAGCCTGTTCCGTATCCCGCCGTCGCTGTCTGCCGGCTTTGGAAAAGTAATAGGCTGCTATTTCCGGAAGCAGTGCCGCATACTTGCCGTGGTAGCGGGTGGAAAGACGGCGAATCGTCCACCCATTTCCTTGCAGCGTGACAGAGGCTGTCCCTTCCGGCAAAAGTGCCGTCATGGTGTAATCGTCGAATCCGTCATCACACCGCTTGATGCAGTCGGAGAGGTATCCTGTGACGAACATCTGCGTTCCCGTGGTTTCCTCCGTGAGAATCGCCGACGGGATCTTCTCCAGCAGCAGGCTGTATTGTTTCAGACAGTGCCGCAAAAAATCGATGTCGCAGTACTGCCAGCGATAGGAATATGCCATATCAGATGCTCCAGTCAATTTCCGGCAGCCCGTGTTCCCGCAGGAACGCGTTTGCCTTGGAGAAATGCTTGCAGCCGAAGAAGCCATGGTAGGCGGACAGGGGGCTGGGGTGTGCGGCAGTCAGTACCAGATGCTGGGGGTGCTGGATCAGGGCCTTTTTCGCCTTGGCGTTGTTGCCCCAGAGTAGGAACACCACCGGTTCTTCCCGCTGATCCAGCAGTCGGATGACATCATCGGTGAACTGCTCCCAGCCTTTGCCCTTGTGGGAATTCGCCTGTCCGGCACGGACGGTCAATACGGTGTTCAGCAGCAGCACGCCGTGTTTTGCCCAGTTGGTCAGTTCGCCGTGCTTGCCGGTGTTGTCGATGCCCACATCGTCCTTGATCTCCTTGAAGATGTTCACCAGCGACGGCGGCGGAGCCACGCCTTTCCGCACGGAAAAGCTGAGCCCGTGAGCCTGATCGGGGTTGTGATAGGGATCCTGTCCCAGGATCACTGCCCGCACCTGGGAATAGGGGGTATATTTCAGGGCGTTGAAAATATCATACATGCCGGGATAAATGGTCTGGGTGCGGTATTCCGTCAACAGAAACTGCCGCAGGTTCTGGTAGTAGGTCTTGGCGAATTCGCCGTCTAAAATGGTGTCCCAGTCGTTGCCGAAGTGTACCATGTGAGGTTCGTCCTTTCTGTTTGCGTGTTTGGACAGCACTGCACAAAGCCTGTGCGGTGTTGTCTTTCCTTTTGTTTCCTTTTGATTATATCATAAGTATCCCTGAATTGCAACGGCAATTCGAAAAGTTTTGTCCGGTATTTTGGAGAAGTCGCCGAAAAAAGCCCTTTCAAATCGGCAATGTTGTACAAGTTTTGCCGCACCTATTGACTAATTGCGAAAATTGGAATATAATAATAGGTAATTGTCGATCGTGCATTCTGCCGACGGCACAGTTTAATATGCGGTACTGGGACAGACAGGACCGCAGCACAGGAGGCTAAATCGTGAGAAAAGTGAAAAAACCTGTTTTCTTCATTGTATTTGCCGTGATCGCTCTGTTTACGCTTTCCACCATATTCGGCGTACATTCGCAGTATGGTGATATTGTCAAGACCTATGTACACGGTGTTGGCGACATTCGTCTTGGAATCGATATTCAAGGCGGCGTAGACGTGACCTTTGAACCGGCGGGCGATGTGGATGCAACGGAGGAACAAATGGACGCAGCACTGGAAACCATCAAGCTGCGTCTGGCAAACCAGAACATCAGCGACAGCGAAACGTATCTGGATTACAAGAGCAACCGTATTATCGTGCGGTATCCGTGGCAGGCGGGCGAAACGGATTTCAATCCGGAGCAGGCTGTCAAGGAACTGGGCGAAACCGCAGAACTGACTTTCCGCAAGGGTACCGATACTTCTACCGATGAAAACGGAGATACCATTCCGGCAGGCGACATCGTCCTGACCGGTGCCGATGTGGCACAGGCATCTACCGGCGGTTCCAAGGACGATGCCACCGGTGAGATCACATGGGTGGTAACACTGGACCTGAACGACAGCGGTAAGGAAAAGTTCTATGAGGCAACTTCTGAACTGTATCAGTCCAAGGGTCAGATCTCGATCTGGATGGACAATACCATGATCTCTGCACCGTCTGTCAGTGCAGTCATCTCGGACGGTAAGGCTTCTATTTCGGGTAACTTTACTTATGAGAGTGCCAAGGAACTGGCAGATAAGATCAATTCCGGTGCACTGCCGTTCTCTCTGGAAACCACCAGCTTCAAGACCATCTCCCCGACCATGGGCGAGGGTGCACTGAACGCTATGGTGATCGCCGGTCTGATCACACTGCTTCTGATCGTGGTATACATGATCGTGCTGTACCGCCTGCTGGGCGTTGTGGCTTCGATCACCCTGATCGGACAGGTTGCCGGTATGCTGGCAGCAGTTTCCGGCTGGTTCGGCTTTATGTCCAGCACCACACTGACCATTCCGGGTATTGCCGGTATTATTCTGTCTGTGGGCATGGGCGTTGACGCGAACATCATCACCGGCGAGCGTATCCGTGAAGAACTGCGGAAGGGCAAGACGCTGGATACAGCACTGTACTCCGGTTATCACCGTGCATTCAGTGCGATCTTCGACGGAAACCTCACAGGTATTCTGGTTTCCATCGTGCTGATGGGTGCATTCGGTGTCCCCAGCAGCATCTGGGCAAAGATCTTCAACCATACGATCTTCTGGTTCTTCGGTGCGACCACAGAGGGCGTGATCTACTCCTTCGGCTTCACACTGATGACCGGTTTGATTATGAACTTCATCATGGGCGTATTTGCTGCAAGACTGATGACGATGTCGCTCTCTCGCTTCAAGTGCTTCCAGAACAAGAAACTTTATGGAGGTGGTATCGATGTCAAAGCAGACTAAAGAAGCAAAAGAGGCAAAGCATTTTGATGTTGACGTAAAAGTGCGTGACTTTTGCAGCAAGTCGAAAGTATTTTTCATTATCGGCCTTGCATTGATTCTGATCTCATTGCTTTCCACCTTTACTGGTGTCAATGTGGCACTGGAATTCAAGGGCGGTACCATTATCACTTACAGCTATGTAGGCGATGTGGACGAGAACGGCATTTCCAAGGAACTGACCAGTCTGGTAGGCTCTACCGTCAAGGTACAGCAGGGTGACAGCCTGGACAGCGACACCAAGACCCTGTCCCTGTCCTTCACTTCCAACGATGGTCTGACGATTGACCGCCAGAACGACGTGACCAACAAGGTCAAGGAACTCTGTCCGGACAATGAAGTGACACTGCTGGATGCAAACGATGTCAATGCACGTTCCGGCGGCGAATTCTTCGCAAAGTGCATTGTGGCAGCTGTTTTTGCCGCACTGATCCTGATCATTTACATTGCATTCCGATTCAAGCAGATCAGCGGCTGGTCCGCCGGCGTTTGTGCCGTGCTGGGACTGCTTTCCACTCTGGTCGTTACTTACGGCTGCGTGGTACTGTGCCGGTTTGAGATCGACTCCAACTTCATGGCAGTTATTCTGACCCTGTTGGGATATGCTGTCAACGATACGATCGTTATCTACGACCGTATCCGTGAAAACCAGACATTGCTGCCGGGAATCCAGATCCGTGATCTGGTCAACATCAGTGACTCCCAGTCCCTGCGTCGAAGCATTCGGACTTCCGTTACTACATTCAGTTCCATGCTGGTGGTTACCATTGTGGCACTGGTAATGGGACTGGATTCGATCCTGAGCTTCTCCATACCGATGATGGCAGGTATTGCAATGGGTACCTTTAACTCCATTTGCTTTGTTCCCAGCCTGTGGGTATGGTGGCAGACCAAGCGTGGCATCACCGTGCTGAAGCCTGCAAAGAAAAAGGCAAAAACAAGCGTATAACTTGTTCGTGATTCCAAAATTGTAAAAAACCGGTATAGGCGTTGTGTCTGTACCGGTTTTTGTTTTTTACGCAGTGCTGCCCTGACTGAAAAATTGGTGAAAATCTGCGTCTTTCTATTGAAATTTCCGCGGTGATGTGCTATAATAGGAAAACAAACTGGAAGGAGTGATCTTATGCTGCGAGCCGGTGTTTCTACGGCGTGTCTTTATCCCCGCGTGGTGGAAGAAGCCCTGTATGATCTGGCACTTTCCGGCGTTTCCCACGTGGAAATCTTCATCAACAGTCACTCCGAATTACGCCGCAGCTTTGTGGATACGCTGGCACGGCTGTTACAGCGGTTTGACATGACCTGTGCTTCGCTGCACCCGTACACCTGTGAGATTGAGCCGAACATGCTGTTCTCCAACTACGCAAGGCGTGTGGACGATTATCTGGAATACTGCCGGTATTATTTCACCGCCATGCAGCAGCTGGGGGCAAAGGTCTTTGTTCTGCACGGCAACAAGGTGCCTGCGGCTTCGGTGAACAAGGACATGTACTTTACACGGTTCCGCCGGCTGGCAGAACTGGGCGAATCCTACGGGGTACAGGTGGCACAGGAAAATGTGGCACGCTGTACCAGTGCCTCGCTGCCGTTTTTGCTGGAGATGCGGGACGCACTGGGCAAACAGGCACGCTTTGTGCTGGACATCAAGCAGGCAGTGCGTTCCGGAGAAGATCCTTTCGCCATGCTCCGCGGGCTGAACAGCCATATCGTGCATGTGCACATAAGCGACCACGGGGAATACGGGGACTGTCTGCCGCTGGGAAAAGGGCGGTTTCGGTTCGATGCATTTCTAAAGGAACTGGCGGCAGTCAGTCCGGATTGCTCTGTGATTCTGGAACTATACCGCAGCGGCTTTTCCGATGTGGCAGAACTTGCCGCCAATTACACGTTGCTGCGAAACCGCATCGAGGGAAAACGTTAAGGCAACACTGCACAAAGCTTGTGCGGTGCTCCCGAAAGAAAGGAACTGTGGTGTCATGAATTGTCCATTTTGCGGGCACACGGAAACCCGTGTGCTGGATTCTCGTCCTCACGATGAACGGATTCGCCGGCGGCGGGAGTGTCTGGGCTGCGGCAAACGCTTTACGACCTATGAAGCCGTAGACCGTCCCATGCTGATGGTACAGAAAAAAGACGGTTCTTATGAGCCCTTTGACCGGCATAAACTGGTGACAGGCATTTTCAACGCCATCAAGAAACGACCGGTCAACTCTAATCTGATCGTTGCCATGGTAGAAGAACTGGAGGACGAATACAGCCGGCAGATGCGGAGTACTGTGACTTCTTCGGAGATCGGCAATGCGGTAATGGAACGCCTGAAATATATCGATGCAGTCGCCTATGTGCGGTTTGCGTCGGTGTATCAGGACTTCACCGATGTTGCCGGCTTTCTGGCGGTGATCGGTGCACTGGATAAAACAGATGAAAAGTGATGCATCAGAGAATGCTGCATCTTGACTGGAAAGGAAAAACGATGAGTAAAGATTTTAACGACTTCATGAACACGCAGGACGATTCCATGCTGTATGACACACAGGACGTGCAGAATAACAAAATCTGGGCGGCTCTGTCTTACGTGGGGATCCTGTTCATTCTGCCGTTGCTGGTAAATGGCGGGCAGTCCCGCTATGCCAAGTACCACGCCAATCAGGGCTTTATCCTGTTCCTTGCGGAAGCTGTGGTTATCATTGCCAATGCGATTCTGGGGAAGATTCCGTTGCTGGGCAGAATTCTCCCTGCCCTGCTTTCTCTGGCAATTCTGGCTCTGATAATTATTGGAATCCTCAACGCTGCCAATGGCAAGGCAAAGCAGCTGCCCCTGATCGGCAATCTGCTGCACGTATTTGACAAGTAATTATTCTGTGGAAAGGACGGGGGAGAACTGTTCCGGTGCGGTGCTGTCGTATTGGATCGCTCCCAGCAAAACCTGATCTTCACTAAGAAGCAGCTCTGTGCACAGGGAACCCTGTCCGGAGCTGTTCTGTGTGTAAGTGTATCGGGCGGCGGCTTCTCCCAGATGTGCCGCCAGAGGCAGCCCCTGTGCCTGCTGGAGAGCCAGATAGCGGCGGTAGGTATCATCGGCAGCGGCAGGCAGCTGCACCGTTTCTGTGGCAACACAGCAGCGTTCCGGCTGACCGTTCGCCTCCAGAAAGGCGAGCCGCTGTGCTCCGTCGGAGAGCACGATCTCCTGCGGTGCCGGTTCTGCTTCCGGCTGGTGCAGCCACTGCCACAAAAACCCGCACCCGAACAATACCCCTGCGATTCCCAGAGCGAGTACACTGCGTTTTCCCATATGTAAAAACCACCTTTCAGAAAATGTTGCTTGTACAGCTTATGTAACCAAATGAAAAATAGAACGGAGGTCCCTCTATGCGACTGGATCAGTTTCTCTCTGCCCGTACCATGTATTCCCGTCGGGAACTGCGGCAGATGATACAAAAAGGCAAAGTCACCGTAGACGGTGCGGTTGTCCGGAAAGCCGATCAGGCAGTACAGCCGGAAGCCCACACGGTCTGCCTGAACGGACGGGAGATCTGCGGCGACCAGTATCTCTATGTGCTGCTGCACAAGCCCAAGGGCTATGTCAGCTCCGCCGATGAGGCAGGACAGAAAAGCGTGCTGGAACTGGTGCCGCCGGAACTGTGCCGGAAAGATCTGCGACCAGTGGGACGGCTGGACAAGGACTCCACCGGCATGCTGCTGCTGACCGATGACGGACAGCTTGCCCATCAGGTGATCGCGGCACGGGGGCATGTGGCGAAGTATTATCACATCGTGCTGGCACGTCCGTGGGAGGACGGCTATCTCCAGCCGCTGGAACAGGGCATCACGCTGGCAGACGGGGCACAGTGCCTGCCGGCAAAGGCAGCGCCGGTTCCTGACACCGATCGGGAAGCCCTCATCTGTCTGCATGAGGGGAAGTATCATCAGGTACGCCGCATGTTTGCCGCACTGGGAAATCATGTCAGTGAACTGGCACGTGTTGCAATGGGCGGACTGCTGCTGCCGCCGGAATTGCCGCTGGGAGCGTGTTGTGTGCTGTCTGAAAAAGATGTCCAAAAATTGTTGAAATGTGAAACCGATTTTGCAAGTTTGCTACAAACGCTCCAAAGTCATTCGTCATAATGGATAAATGTACAAGCAGAATTTTGGGCAATAAACGACTTGAAAAATGTTTTTATTTTTGGTATGATATATATGTCACCGGGAACGGCAAGCGGCTCAGCTGCGGGGACGTTCTGGAAAATCTTATTTAGGAGGAACTGTGCAAATGGCAAGTTTATCACTTCGACATATTTATAAAAAGTATCCGGGCAATGTAGTTGCTGTAAAGGACGTAAATCTGGAGATCAAGGACAAGGAATTTATCGTTCTGGTAGGTCCTTCCGGTTGTGGTAAGTCCACCACCCTGCGTATGATCGCTGGTCTGGAAGAAATTTCTGAGGGCGAACTGTACATCGGCGACCGTCTGGTAAACGACATCGCTCCGAAGGACAGAGATATTGCAATGGTATTCCAGAACTACGCTCTGTATCCGCACATGACCGTATTCGACAACATGGCATTCGGTCTGAAGCTGCGTAAGGTTCCGAAGGACGAGATCGCTCGCAAGGTAGAAGAAGCTGCAAAGATTCTGGATCTGAGCCACCTGCTGGATCGTAAGCCGAAGGCAATGTCCGGTGGTCAGAGACAGCGTGTTGCACTGGGTCGTGCGATCGTTCGTAATCCGCAGGTATTCCTGCTTGACGAGCCGCTGTCCAACTTGGACGCTAAGCTGCGTGCACAGATGAGAACTGAGATCTCCAAGCTGCACAAGAAGCTGGGTACTACATTTATCTATGTAACACATGACCAGACCGAAGCTATGACCATGGGTGACCGTATCGTAGTTATGAGGGACGGTATCATTCAGCAGATCGATACACCGCAGGCTCTGTATGAGCGTCCGGGCAACAAGTTCGTTGCAGGATTCCTGGGCTCTCCGCAGATGAACTTCATCGATGCTGTTCTGAAGAAGGCAGACAACTACTATGTAGAATTCGGTGCTGAAGCTACCAAGACCAGCAAGGCTGTCAAGTATCAGGTCGAAGTACCGGCTGCAAAGGTAACACCGGAACTGGCAAAGTATGTGGATAAGGAAGTGACTCTGGGTATCCGTCCGGAGGCTCTGCACGATGACGAAATGTTCCTGTCCAACGCTTCCACTGGTGTTGTAGATGCAACTGTAGAAATCACCGAAATGATGGGTGCAGAAACTTATCTGTATCTGGTTTGTGCCGGCGTTTCTCTGACTGCCCGCGTTGATCCGCGTTCTACTGCTCGTCCGCAGGATGAGATCAAGATTGCTCTGGATCCGAACAAGATTCACCTGTTCGACAAGGAAACCGAAGAAACCATTATCAACTGATTGGAACTTTCGGGAAACTGTGTTTTGAAATGAAAAAAGTCTGTGTGCCGTGAGGCATACAGACTTTTTTGTTTCCGGCAGGCTTTAAGCCTGATTCAAGGCAATACCGCACAAAGATTGTGCGACAG
>NZ_KI260508.1 GCF_000468015.1 Ruminococcus callidus ATCC 27760
AATGTACAAAGATACTTTTTCATTTGCAAATCACCTGTGTACTTTATCACGGGAAGATTTTGCAGAAAGAGTATCTGATCCCGTAAGTGCTAATATGACAGATCCGGAATTAGATTTAGGTTATAGCACAGATATCTCTTATATAGCTTATCAGAGTGGACTTTGCTTTGGCATGGCTGCCATTTCGGTATTGGTCCACAATGGTGAACTGACTCCGAGCGATTTGCAAGAAGGTGCAGAAACGTTATACGATGTGACATTGACCGATGATGTGGATGCGTTGATTGCTTATTACAACTCTCTGCAGCTATATTCAGAGGTGGAACTCGCAAGCATTGTAGAACCTGCAATGCTGTCCAAAGAAGAGCATACCGATATGTTTCTGGATTGTGCAGCACGCTGCAAGGAAAAAGGCACTTACTTTATGGCAGGTATTTCCACCAAAAAAGGCGGCACACACGCTGTGGTTGGCATGGATGAAATATCCGGCAATTGGACATTCGATGGCATCAGTTATGATACCTGCATTGTCACCTACGACAGCAACTGTGTGAAACCAGATACAGAAACATCGGCTTTTAAGGATGATGCCTGCATCTATATTAATTCGGAGACCAAACAGTTCTGTATCCCAGCATACGAAGCCTCTTCGGAAAATGGTGATGTCTTACTGTATGCCTCAGATGATGATTCCCTGTTGACTTATAAGGCACCGATCCGTGGTACTACAAAAACCAACACTGATGTTTCAGAAACCGTGAAATTAAAATTTTACAACGGCGGAAAAGACCAGATGCAGTTGAGTTCTACTACAAAAGACGGACAGACGTATGACTTTTGGAAATTAGGCAAAGTCAATTACGGAGGTTTTATTTTCTTTGGAAAAGGCTCCTCTTTCCATCTGGAAAAGAATGAGCGTGCGTCGGGATTTGCCTTTAGTATTCTTGGTGAAGGATACCGTCTCAGAATAGAACAATTTGATCGGAAGGATCCTGAACTAAAAGGCGTTGGTTCGAAGTGCAAAATCGATTTCTCTAAAGATGGTATAACTTATACCAATACAGATACACAAAAAATTGCACTGTCATATATTTTCACATACGATGAAGGCAATTACAATTTTACACCAGTATCCAGAAGTACCATTGCTATTGAAGTCGCACCAAATCAAACAGTGACTGTTTCAAAACAGGATACTGGATTTGCAATCACCGGCGGTGGAGAAGTATATGTACAGACAATGCCAATGATTGCACATAAAGAGCAGGATGCATTCGATGGCAGCTATGAAGAATACCTCGACTGGTTGGGAAGTTATTTTATCAACTTTGTTCGATCGAAAGATGTTCTGCTGCAATTCAATACTGAAAAGGAATGCAGTGAACTGGTATACGACTTTGACGGCGACGGTGTGTTTGACGATGTTCCCATACTTGGCGATGCAGACG
>NZ_KI260509.1 GCF_000468015.1 Ruminococcus callidus ATCC 27760
GTCGCCAGACGCTCTTTGTGCGGTATTGCCCTAATACATTACTGAATAACTGCAATCGGAGGGATTGTAATGAACGCAAACTGTTATGACAATCGAGAACTTTCCTGGCTGAAATTTAATCAGCGGGTATTGGAAGAAGCCAGGGACGAAGCCAATCCCCTGTGTGAACGGCTGTCGTTTCTCTCCATTTTCCAGAGCAATCTGGACGAATTTTTCATGGTACGCTGCGGTTCTTTGTACGACCAGATGTGCGAAGACCCCCACTTTCGCGAAAACAAAACCAATATGACCTGTAAGGAACAGCTGACTGCGATCTATGCACGGGTGCGGGAACTGCTCCGTGACAAGGACGATGCTTATTCCGACCTGCGTGCAGAACTGAGCATGCAGGGCGTGGACATTGTAGATTTCCACACCATTACCACAGAGGAGGCGGCATGGCTGGAAGCCTATTTCAAGGCAGAGATCGAGCCGCTGCTGTCCCCCCAGATCATCGGCAAAAAGCAGCCCTTCCCGTTTCTCCAGAACAAGAACATCTATGCCGTTGTGGTACTGGAAAAGAAAGGAACAGAAAAGCTGGGCCTTGTGCCGTGCAGCAGCGGCGTATTTCCGAAAATCGTTTCACTGCCCACCGGCAAGAACCGGTTCATTCTGTCAGAAGAACTGATCCTGCACTTTGCACCGGAGATTTTCTCCCGCCACACTATCAAGAGCAAGTCCCTGATCCGGATCATTCGCAACGCAGACATTGAACCGGACGAACGCATGGAAGAAGAATGCGACTACCGCGAAGCAATGGAACAGTTGATTCGTGACCGGAAAAAGCTTTGCCCGATCAAGCTGGAATTCTCCCGCCTGATGGACACTGCTGTCATTCACTCACTGTGTAACTACCTGAATCTGACAGAAGAACAGGTATTCTACTCGGAAGCTCCGCTGAATCTCTCTGTACTGTCGGTGGTACGGGATATGCTCCGCCACAACAAGTGCCTGTTCTATCAGCGACGGGTTCCGCAGAAGCCGGCATGGCGGGATATATCCAAACGCATGATCGAACAAGTAGAGGAACAGGACCGTTTTCTGGCATTCCCCTACGAAAGCATCCGCCCGTTCCTCACCCTGCTGAACGAAGCCGGCAGAGATCCGCAGGTCGTTTCCATTAAAATGACCCTGTACCGCGTTGCTTCCAACAGTAAAATTGTAGAAGCCCTGATCGAAGCGGCAGAAAACGGCAAGGACGTAGTGGTTCTGGTAGAACTGCGGGCTCGGTTCGACGAGGAAAACAACATTGAATGGTCCCGCCGTCTGGAAGATGCCGGCTGCCGCATCATCTACGGACTGGACAACCTGAAAGTACACAGCAAGCTTTGCCTGATCACCAAAAAAGTGGGTACGGAAATTTCCTATATCACACAGGTGGGTACCGGCAACTATAACGAAAAGACCTCTGCCATTTACACAGACTATTCCCTGATGACCGCCAACCACGACATCGGTCTGGAAGCCAATCGGGTATTCCATGCACTCTGTCTGGGACAGACTGTGGAGCACACCGAGCATCTGCTGGTAGCACCGAAGTGCCTGCAAAACAAGCTGGCAGATATGATCGACGAGCAGACGGAACTGGCGAAATCCGGAATGCCTGCCTATATCGGCATCAAGATCAACTCGCTGACAGACAAATACCTGATCGAAAAACTGATCGCCGCTTCACAGGCTGGCGTAAAAATCGAAATGATCGTTCGCGGCATCAGCTGCCTGATCGCAGGCGTTCCGGAACTGACAGAAAATATCTCTGTTCGCAGCATTGTGGGACGTTTTCTGGAGCACACCCGCATCTATATCTTCGGGGCACACGAAAACTGCAAGGTATACATTGCCTCTGCGGACTGGATGACCCGAAACACCAGACGACGTGTGGAAGTTGCCGCACCGATTTATGATGCAGACATCAAGCACCGCATTCTGGATATGTTCGATGTGATGATGACGGACAACGTCAAGGCTCGGGTACAGCAGCCGGACGGCACCTATACCAGAGAGCTGGCACAGGAACCGCTGATCAATTCACAGGAATACTTCTACGAACAGGCGTATGAGGCTCTGGAAAAGGCAGAAGCAGAAGAAGAAACCGCTGATGCAGACAGCAATTCCACAAAAAATTGACAAATTCTTTTCACTGTGATATAATGAAAAGCGTTGGTGCAGACACTGTGCCAACGCTTTTTTCAGTGTTTTCTAGGGCAAAGGAAGTGTATACATATGAATCACGCAGAAAAAGCGAGAGATCTCTTTCGGGAGGGCTATAACTGTGCCCAGTCGGTCGTAGGGGCATTTCATGAGGAAATGGGGCTGTCCCTGTCAGAAGCGACGCGGCTGGCATCTTCTTTCGGCGGCGGCATGGGCGGACTGCGGGAAACCTGCGGTGCTGTCACCGGCATGTTTCTGGTTGCCGGCATGCTGATGGGATATGACGACCCTGCGGATTACGACGGAAAAAAGGCTCATTATGCCCGTATCCGCCAGCTGGCTGAGCAGTTTCGCCAGAAGCATGACACGCTGGTCTGTCGGGAGCTGCTGCGATCCCTGCCGGAGAAACTCCAGAAAGACCCGCAGCCGCGTACCGAACAATATTACAAGGTACGCCCCTGTGTGCGGTTCGTGGAAACAGCAGCGGAACTGCTGGACGAAATGCTGCAAGAGCAGTGACGGAAAAATTGACAAAAGGCAATACCGCACAAAGAGCGTCTGGCG
>NZ_KI260510.1 GCF_000468015.1 Ruminococcus callidus ATCC 27760
GAGCCTCTACATCGGTGTCAGAATAACATAGCCGTGCCGCAGCGGCAACGGTCTGTTCCGGCGTGGGGGTATGTGCCAGCAAAACCACCTTCATAGTATCACACTCCTACTTTTGATTATGCTTTATTGATTATACTCTATTATACCACAGAAGCTGCCTGTTTTCAAGTGCTTTTCCGCAGATGCAAAACAGCCGCCGGCAATGTCGCCGACGGCTGTTTGAGTTTCTGTGAAAAATATTGATTATCCCATGTTGATTCGTGCCGGCTGATAGTCATCTACCGGAATGGTATCTTCTGTAAGATCATAGCGACCTTCTTCGAAATAGATAGTCTTGCTTGCACCACAGCCCATGTAACATACATCAAACGCCGTGAGAAGGATATCGTCAACAGTCAGAACACCGTCACCATTCACGTCCAGCAGGTTGTAGCAGACTTCCGGCAACACTTTGTCGTCGTAAGAACCGCCTTCCCAAAGATCCGCACCCTTTTCCAAAGAGTACTGCAATTCTCCATTATTACCAGTACCGTCTGCGGCAATACAATACGCCTGATAATAAACCGTCATCGCATTCATTCGAAATCTTTTATCAGTCTTTCCCAGTTCATACACCTGATTCTCATGGATCCAGTCTGCATCGCTCTGGTCAACAACACCGTCACCGTTTACATCTGCCAGCTTTAACTGTTCTGCGGTCATTGCTTCATTGTCCACATACAGTGCATGTGTCACCATAGCCGCATCGTGGCCGGTGATGAAACCGTCCATATCTACGTCACCCAGTGCATACGCTCCCTCAGCACTTGCACTCATGGCAGATACCGGCAATGCCGCCAGTGCCATGACACCTGCAAGTACCGCGGAAATACCCTTTCTGATCTTCATAAATAAAACCCCTTTCTGGTTGAAAATGTGATAAATCTCTGTCGTTTTAACAGCCATTTACCTAATTTTATTATAATGGTTTTTTCTTGATTTGTCAACCTTTCCAACACGTGATATTACACAAACTTTTCTCTGCAAATTCAGCACATCTCACAAACAAAAGCGGTGTTGCTTTTGCAGCACCGCTCAAAAATGTTTTATTTCTGTTCTGCCTGCTCCGGCAAGGGCTTGTCGTCCGGCGTTTTGGCTTCCGGATGATCGTCATAGTCCATTTTCCGCACGTGATACTGCACATCTTCCAGCAGCTTCCGGTTGGCTGCCACAGTATCCCCCAGCAGACCAATGGTAATGGTCTGGAATCCGATCATCATCAGGGACGATGCCAGAATCAGCGACTGCACATGGCCGTGTCCGCCGCCCATGCAGAAGTACACCAGAAAACGAACTCCCACAGCAACGCCCAGCAGGAACAGGATCGTTCCCAGAACGCCGAAGAAATGCAGCGGGCGGTACATTGCCGTAGAGCGAATGATCACCGATGCGGAACGCTTCATGTACCGCCACATGCTGGAAAACAGACGGGAGGGGCGGGTTTCCGGATTGGTGCGGATCGGCACCGAAGCCACTGCCATTTTGCTCTGTCCCGCCTGAATAATCGTTTCCAGCGTGTAGGTATACTCGTTGACCACGTTCATTCGCATGGCAGTTTCTCTGGAATATGCCCGAAAGCCGGACGGTGCGTCCGGTACGTCAGTGTTCGAAGCCACCCGTACCACCCAGCTGCCCAGATGCTGGAATTTCTTCTTTTTCCACGAAAAGTGTTCGGTTTCGTCAATGGGACGTTCGCCGATGACCATATCCGCCTTGCGATCCAGAATCGGACGCACCAGCTTTTCGATGTCCTCGCCGCAGTACTGGTTGTCTGCATCGGTGTTGACGATAATGTCCGCACCCAGCCGCAGGCAAGCGTCCAGACCAGCCATAAAGCCCCGTGCCAGACCCTTGTTCCGCCGGAACGACACGACATGGTGAAATCCCAGTTCTCTCGCCCGCTGTACCGTCTTGTCCTTGCTGCCGTCGTTGATAATCAGATACTCAATGGTATCGATGCCGTCAATGTGACGGGGCAGGTCATTGTACGCCAGTTCCAGTGTTTTCTCCTCATTGTAACATGGTACCTGAATGATCAGTTTCATATACTTCTTCCCTTTCTCCATATTTCAGAGCCGCTTATGCCGCTTCGAATTCCACATCCTGCAACGGGATTCCCAGCTCCCGTTCATCGTCCTCCATCACACAGCTGCCCTTCCAGAGTTTCGACTGGAATGTGACAATGTTCGAGCCGTCGTGCAGGACTTCCTTGGACACCGACAGCGTATACGCACCGTCGTTTTGCTGGTCGTCCAGCGTGATCGTTCCAACGTCGTTGCCGTTTACCAACACATGCACCACATACGGATTCTGGTGGATCTGGTACAGCGGCACGGCTCCGCCCAGCGAAACCGTCATATTGTAATCCCGCTTTTGCAGGTCACACTGCACGGAAGCGTTCTCGCTGCCCGACCAGCAGAAGTTCCCTTCCAGCGGATAGAACCCAAAGTATGCCGTATTGGCACAGGTGCTTGCCGGATAGGACAGGTTCTGTTCCTCGCCCCAGTACGCATACAGGGAAACCGTATAGCTGACTTCCTGATAGGACAGCGGGAACATGATGATGCGTCTGCCGGTATTGCTGTAGTTTTCATCTGTGCTCTGGGTAATGGTATTGGTGTATACCTGCTGGAACTGATGCTCAAAGGAATCGTTCCACTTGCCATTCCCCAGATAGTACACATGGTCATACTGCTCAGCCAGTTCTGCCGCCTGTGTTTCCGGATCTTCCATTTCCGGATACATTGCCGCACCGGTGGTGGCACGCAGCGTCAGATACAGTGTCCACATGTCGTCGTCGCCGACGATCACGCAGTCATCAGAATCGATCTCATTGGACAAGTCCTCCAGCACCGACCATGTCATGCGGGTGTCGTCCTGATGCGTCGCCAGAAAATAGTCAAAGGGCGAAACAAACAGCAGGCATGCCGTCATCACCGGCAGCGTCACTCTCGCACGGAGTTTGTCCAGTGTCAGTGCCGCAAACACGGCGGCAATGGGCATAAACGGTGCCAGATAGCGACCATAATAATAGTAGAATTCCACCTCTGTCCGCAAAAATGCAGAGTACACCACCACGCAGTAACATGCGGCTACCAGTATCACCAGATGCTTGGGCGTTTCCAGATAGGTTTTCGGGCAAATCACACCCACTACCCACGCAATGGGCAGCAGGAACAAGCCCGAACCACAGACAAATCCCCACAGGGTGTTCCCCTGCAATTTCAGCAATGGATTTTCTGCGGTAAGCACCTTTGCACCGATGTACAGCACCAGTGCCACCAACAGGAATTCTACCAGCACCACTGCAATTTTGGAGTGCTGCACCCACTGCATATAGACTTCCGTGGAAGTGTCCCGATTTTTCCGGCAGATCAGGAAATAGACCAGACACAGGTAGATTCCCACAGCCACCAGCCCCACGCCGCACAGCAGCGGCACCAGCACCGGCAGATCTTTCGGGGAGATCCCTGCCACGAAAAACGGGCGGTAGTTGTTCATGGTGTAGAACGGCTGGACATGCCGCATGGCGAAAAAGCTGATGCAATAGCCCACAAGTGTCACCGGCATGAGAATCGCAAAGCTTTTCCGGCGGGTGATCCAGAACATGCCGCCATAAAGCACCACAAACAGCGGTATCATGGTATAAATCGACACGTGAAAGCACGAAAAAACAGCAATGGGAATGATCGAAAGCCATTGCCGATAAGGGTGTTCCTCATCTGTCAGCAAATAGAGGAACAATACCAGCAGCACCGCCAGAAAACTTTCCGTCAGAGCGGACTTTTCCACCCAGACCACGATTGGCGAAGCCGCGAATACTGCACAGGCAAGTGCACTGCTGCTTTTCCGAATTTTCAAATTTTGGCAAAGAAAAAACAACAAAAAAATAGTACAGCCATAGCATAAGGTCTGTACCCCCTGCATATTTGCCATACCGAAGATTTTTCCCCACATTGCCAGCATCGATGCATAGGTGGGGATTCCGTGATAGATGCCGGAAACCGGACTGACATTGCGGTCATAGACTGTAGCGGGATAATCCTCTGTTTCCAAGTCGTATCCCACCAAGTAGGAAAACACCTTGTCGTGAAACAATTCCTGCTGCTCCTTGGAAAGCGTATGATATTCCGCAAAGTCCTGCTGGCGGTCTGTGATGCCGTTCAGGAAGTTGACCGCCACCGTCTGATACACGCCCTCGTCCTGTCCCATGCCAAACAGCTCATGCTTGAATGCCACCAGCACAAAACCGCCGGCAAGCACCACCGCAGGAATCCAGTAGGCACGCACGTTCCATGAAATCCGCACCAGCTGTTTCCACGGGGTCTTGTCCCGCAGCTTTCGTACCAATACTGCCGCAATGCCTACCAGCAGTTCCACAGAAACTGCTGCAATGACACAACGCCGCAGCGAAAACTGATCCAGTACAAAAAGCCCCATGCCGGAAATCACCCATGTGCAGAGCCAGTAAACCACGCCCAGCACCAAAAGTTCCAGCACATTGGTCTTTTTCCACCAGACACCAACTGTCAGTGCCGCCAGTACAACCCCCAGCAGCACTGCTCCTGTAAATAAACTCATCCCTTTTTCTTCTTCCTCCACTGCGTTTTCCGCGTCAGTCTTTCTCCGGACTGACCCACTCTATGATCTGCTGAAAACGCTGCATGATACTCTCCCAATCGTAATATGCCGTGATGTATGCCCTCGCATTGGCACACAGCTGCATATACTCCACGGGGTGCTGCATCAGATATTGCAGGGCACCCTCAAACTCAAAATAACTCTGATAGAACAAGCCGCCGTTGCTCTTTTTGCAGTGTCCCTGCAGCACCGGACTTCCTCCGTTGACCAGCACCGGCACAGACATTGCCATAGATTCCAGCAGCGTCATGGAAACGCCCATCTGTCGGGACGGAATCACCACGGCCTTGGCTCCGGCAATGGCACTGAACTTTTCGTTCTCCGGCAAAAAGCCCAGTGCCAGAATATCCGGATGCTCCGGAATCCGGCAGATCTTCTTTCCCGCCAGCACCAGCTTCAGCTTGCTGCCGGTCCGCTTCTGGAACTCCATGAAGTACCGCATCAGCATGGGGCACTCCTTTTTTTCGTCTACCTGCCCCACATAGAGCAGATATTCGCCGTCCAGCCCGTACTGCCGCCGGAATGTGCCGGTGTCCACCTGCCGCGGCACGTCCATGCCCAGTCCCATTACGGCACAGGGAATCGGCTCTGACAGCGGAAACTGCCGGCGAACCAGCAGGCGTTCTTCCTCCGACAAAAAGACAAACGCCCGCGGCTTCTGGTACAGGCTTTCCAGTGTGGAAAACCGCAGGAACGGGGTATCCTGTGCCATAGGGATAAAAATCGCCCGATTTCCCGCCAGCGGCAGTCCGGCATAAGTCAGATAGTTGGCATCGGACAGAAACAGGATCGCCCCATAGGTTTCCCGATACCGCTGCAAATAACGGATCAGAGCCGGTGCATAGGGACCGTGTTTTTCGAACCACTCTTTCTCCGTCACCAGATTGGATCTGCCCTGTGCCAGTTCTGCCAGATATGCCTCGTCGAATGCCTGAAAATCTCTGGCACGCATCTGCTGTACGGAAAACCGGCGTACTGTGACACCGCGAATCATCTCCACGTCCCGCACATACCAGTCTTTCCATGTGGCACTGTCCACTGCCTTGGTGGTCAGCACCTCCACTTCATACCGGTTCGCCAGATGTTCTGCAATTTTTCGGGCATAGGTTTCGCTGCCGCCGCTGATCTCCAGCCCGTACCGCGGGTGAACCAGTGCGATTCGCTTCATGCTCTCACGCTCCCATCAGCTTCTGGAAAAATGTCCGGTATTTTTCCACGATCACGTCCCACTCGAAGTTTTCCCGTACAAACGCCCCGCCGTTGGCACCCAGTTCTGCGGCTGCCTCCGGATTTTGCAGGATGTACTGCACACAGCCCTCGAATTCAAAGTAATCCTTGAAATACAGACCGCCGTTGGAACGCTTGGCGAAATCCTTTGTCACGGCACACTGGGACGAAACCAGCACCGGTCTGCCGCAGAGCCAGCTTTCCATAATGACCAGCGAAAAGCTTTCGTTATGAGAGGGCTGACAGAGCAGTGCTGCCGCTGCCATGGCGTTGTACTTGTCTTGCTTGGAAACGAAGCCCAAGTCATAGACATCGTCTTTCACCGATTCCGGAATGGCAATATCGCCGCCGCCGATCAGCACCAGCTGAAGGTCGTCCTTCTGCCGCTGTTTCCATTCAGCAAAGTACCGCAGCAAAGTGTGGACGTTTTTGCCCACGTCCTTTCTGCCGGCGTACAGGAGAAAAGGCTTATCGATATGGTACTGTTTCCGGAACGTTTCCGCATCGGACTGAATCCTGGTATCCATACCGATACCCATGCAGATCTGCTCGGTGGTGGTGAAGTCGTACACCCGATTTGCCAGTTCCATTTCCGGCATAGCATTGTAGATCATGCCCCGTGCTTTCACATACGCCTGCCGGAACAGCCGCATGTACACATAGGCTTCGTCATGGAAACAGGGGATCAGCACCGACTTTTCCGGACAAACCTGCATGCCGTAGTATGTCGTACCGAACATATACGGAATAAAGACAAACAGACCATACTCGTCGGCAGTGTCCCGCATGTACTCGTACAGCTGGGGACTGTTGACCATTTCCTCCACGAAGATCTGTTCTTCCTTGGGAGAGATCTGCTTGCCGTCCATCAGCTTCCGGTTCACGCGGTCAAAAGCGGCAGTGTCCCGCCGCCGCACCGGAAACCGGCGAACCGTGATGTTTCCCACCACGGCAGTTCCTGCGGCGTAATAGTTTTCATTCCAGTCGGCGGTGAATTCCTTGACACATGTAGTCAGGATCTCCACTTCCATACCTGCCTGCTGCAAGTGTGCAGTGACTTCCCGCAGTTCCATTTCTGCACCGCCGGGAATATTTTCTCCAAACCACGGAATAACGAATCCAATTTTCTGCATGACGATATGACCTCCTGCCAATGTACCGCGTTCTGCGGCGTACCTTCTCAAAGACAGCACTGCACCAAACCCGCCTGACGGCCGGAAGTGCATCTTACGCACCGGCTTTATGCGGTACTGCCCAAAAATTTTTTCCCCTATAATGATTTTTAGGAAACACTGAATAAAGCTTGTGCGTAAGATGCGTAGTCAGATTTTTTGGCAGATTGCTCAGAAATTCCGCAGGCAGACTGCCGTTATTATGGCAAGGGATTTCTGGGCAATATGACGGGAAAATCTGTACGCAGATTGCGTGCAAAGCCGTCAGGCGGGCTTTATGCAGTGTTTCCTTTACTTCCGCTTTTTCGAAATCGGCGGAACGGTGTCGATAAACTGCTGCAGCTGTCTCTCGAACACCTTTCGAATTTCCGGATAGGCGAATTCCTGCTGCCGCCGGTGCTGTTCTGCCACAATCTCCCGCCGCAGTTCCGCATTGCGGAGCACATGGTCTGCCGCCAGTGCCGCTTCCATGGGATCATTGGTGGGCAGCAAAATGCCGCTTCCGCCCAGCGTATCGGAAATTGCCGATGAATCGTATGCCAGAATCGGCAGATTGAAGTACATCGCTTCCACCAGCGGCACACAGAAGCCCTCGTGGTCGCTCATGCACAGGAACAGGTCTGCCAGATGATAGTATGCCAGAATCTGTGCAAAAGGAATGTGTCCCGTAAAGACCACGTTGTCCAGTTCCAACGCTCCCACATAGCGGCGAAGGCGGTGGTAATACCGTTCCATGCCGTTGTACGAACCCACGATGAACAGGCGGGACTTGGGATTGCAGTACTTCTTATAGCAGTAAAACGCCCGAATCACGTCCTCCTGCTTCTTGTTCGGAGCCACACGGCCGACGAAAATGAAATTGGTGTAGCCGTCGTCCTGATAGTGTTCCATGACGGACTGATCCGGTGTCTTGGCGTAGTCAGCAAAGGGGATCAGGATCGGACGCACGGTAATGGGGCAGCGGTAGTTCAGTTCCCGCAGCACATCGCCGTTATAGGCGGAGTCTGCCATACAGCCGTCCACCTTGTCTGCCAGATGACAGAGTCCACGCATGCCGTATTCTGCCGATTCCATTGCCGCCTCATTATAGCCTTTGAAGAAGCGGGGCGGAGTGATGTTGTGGAATACCATAAGTTTCCGGCAGGGGTACTTCTCCAGAGAAAAGTTCAGTTCCGAACCGGTGGACATGTGATACAAAATCACGTCCTCGCCGGAAAGGCGGGGCATTTTCTCCACCTGCTGTGCAGTGCCCTCCGGCAGTCTGCCGTCAATGACTTCTGCATAGATGCCGGTCTGATAGCCCATGCCGCGAATGACCTTGTCCAGTGCACGGACATCGTTTCCGATCGCATCGCCCATGGCAAGGGTAGGCAAAAGCTGCAATACTTTCATCGAGCGTCCTCCCCGTTCAGCTTCGCCTGTAATGCGGCGATCTGTGCCTGCATCTGTTCCATGGCGATCTTGGTGTTCTTCTGCTGGAGTTCCAGTGCCTCCACCTTATCCAGCAGTTCCTTGGTGCTGTGCATGCGGGATTCCCGAATGTACAGTTCCACCTGCTGCTCTGCCTGTGCGATATTGGCATTCAGGCTGCTCTGCTCTGCCGCATAGGGCTCCACATAGAAGCTCATGAATTTCCGCAGGACTTTCTTGAAAAAGACTGCCACGGGATTTCCTGCCAGAGGACGATACGGGTCTACGCGGTGGTGTTCGCTGATATACTGCACGTTGCCGCGGAGCATGTCCGCATCGAACCGTTCCACATAGATCCCTGCATCTGCATCTGCGGGGACATCGGCAAACGACAGCATGTCACTGCTGTATCCCTTTTCCTGAATTTCTGCCCGAATTCCGGACATGATCTCTTCTACATTTACGCTCATTGCTGCGATACTCCTTTACCCTTCCAGCGAAACGCCGGTGATTTTTTCATAAAACTGCTTGTCCAGAAAAATCGAGTTGATACCCGTAAAGGCATATTCCACATACCCCTTTTCCTGCATGAACCGCAGAATCTCCGGATTCTTCTTTCCCGCCACCAGCTGTTTGGAATAGGGGATCATTTCAATGATCATGGTGGTGGGACGATATTTTGCAAAGTCGATGCTGCGGAGGATCTCCATTTCCATGCCCTCAATATCCAGATTCAGGATCTTCGGGGCACCGCCCAACTGTTCCATGAGGTCGTTGACCGCCACGGTCTGCATGGGAATGGTTTCCAGCACCCGCACTGCCGGATTGGCACGGAGCACCTCGGAAACATCTCCCGGAGCCGAAAGCCCGTCGGCACTGAGCACATGGAAGTCCAGCGTTTCGCCGGAAACCGGACCGACACAGGCGTTGATGACCTGGTCTTTCGGTCTTGCCCGCCGCAGTTCCTCTGCCAGCTTCGGATTGGCATCGACCAGAATGCCGGTGGCTCCCTGCTGATAGAAGAACCAGGTGTTGCTCATATCGCAGGGGTGATTGGCACCCAAGTCCAGATAATTGCATTGTGAAAGCGGAACACCCAGCATGACAAAGATGTACATGAGAATGGCATCTTCGCCTGCCTGTGAATAGCTTTTTTTGTTGAACAGCTGAAGTTCAGACGGCAGCAGCAGACCCGCTTCTCTCATGCCGTCCTCTGCCCACTCCATACGCCGCTGTAAGTCATTTGTCTGTCCCGCAGTCTGCTGCAGCTGGGCATCGATGTTGTTGCGATGCTCGTCCTGTGCGGCAGCGTGCAGTTCCAGATGATCCAGCCGTTCCTGCGATGCCGTGTTGAATTGCTGTTGCTGTGCGTCTTGTGCTTTCCTTTCTTCTCCCTCTTTTTCCATTTGTGCCAGCTGCATCTGCTGCGTTTTCACCTGCTGTTCCAGCATCTGAATGTGCTGTTCCAGCAGATACGCACCAGTCGCCCGATACAGACAGCGGCGAAAAAAACCCTTTTTCACAATATCGCTCATTCTTTTTTATTCTCCTGTCTTGCGTTCCAGTGCCTTTCCGTCCACAAACCACTGGGACTCCAGCCGGCAGACACCAATGTCCCGATGCTCTGAAGTCACGGCAAACGCCTGAATCCGGCGAATGTCATCGTAATAGGTGCCGTCCGGTGCATGGACTGCCACGTCCAGAAAATAGCGTCCCGGCAGCAAATGATTGCGGAACCGCACTTCGATCTCGCCGTCGGGCTGCAATGCCACCCACGAGTCCGATTCGATCTCCACATTGGTGCCGTAACAGTGGACACTGTCCTCCCGAAAGATCCCGTACCCGAAGTTGCCCTTGGGGGTCTTTTCCGGTTCTACGCAATGATATTTGAGCCGCAGGGTGATCTCGTCACCGGTGCGGAACACATACTTGGATTCGCCGTCCTCGTCCAGCAGGGCGGCATCTGTAAACTGTACCTGACCGGTTCCCAGACGAACTGCCGACTTTTCACAGAATGCCGGCAGTTTCTGCTTGGAGAGCTTTTCCGCATCTGCGGTTTTCTCCTCGGCAGGCGTTTCCGCAGATCCCTCTGCGGCTTTTTCGGCTTCTTCTGCGGCAGCGTGTTCTTTCTGGCGGTCGGCTTCTTCCCGTTCCAGACGGATCTGTTCCATTTCGGACAGATAGTGCTCGTCCACGTACTTGGGAACGCCTTCTTCCTTAATCAGACCGTCCTCGATCCAGATACACCGGTCGCAGATCTGTTCGATCTGTCCCATAGAGTGGGACACGATCACAATGGTAGTACCTTCAGCCTTGATCTCCTGCAGCTTCTGGAAGCACTTTGCCTGAAAGTTGACATCGCCTACCCCCAGAATCTCATCGATCAGCAGCACGTCTGCGTCCACGTTGATCGCTACGGAAAAGGCGAGCCGCATGTACATACCGGAAGAATAGGTACGCACCGGATTGTCGATGAACTGTTCCAGTTCGGAAAAGTCGATGATCGTTTGCAGACGGGAATCGATTTCTTTCTTGCTCAGTCCGAAAATGGAAGCATTGGTGTAGATGTTTTCCCGTCCGCTCATATCCGGATGAAAACCGGCACCCAGTTCGATCAGGCTGGACACCCGACCTTTGATGGTGATGGTGCCGCTGTCGGGATAGAGGATCCGTGTCAGCAGCTTCAGCGTGGTGCTCTTGCCGCAGCCGTTGTGTCCGATCAGACCCACGGCTTCTCCACGCTTTACCGTGAAAGAAATGTCCCGCAGCACCTGACGGTTCTCATACCGCCGGCGGTTCCGGAACAGGAGCCGTTCCTTAAAGCTCTGTCCCTTGTCCAGAAACACCTTGAAGTGCTTCTTGACATGGTCCACAATAATTGCATTTTCCTGTTTGCTCTCTGCCGCCATTACAATTCCTCCGCAAAGCCCTTTTTCAATTTTCCGAACGCCAGCATACCCAGCACCAGGAACAGGGCTCCCAGCACGACTGCCTCCAGCAGACTGGTCAGATCCGGCACCTGAGCGTAGTACAGCACATCCCGATAACAGCTGATGACCGAGGACATGGGGTTGATGTGATAGACAAACCGCAGCTTCTCCGGAATCATGTCAATGGAATAGAAGATCGGTGTCATGTACATCCACACCATAGTGATGATGCCGAGAATGTGCTCCAGATCGCGGAAATAGACCGTGACTGCCGAGGACAGCATCGCCATGCCCAGTGCCAGAAAATATTCCACTATCATAATCACCGGCAGACACAGCAGAGCCAGCGGGTTCAGCGAAATGCCGGAGATCACCATGACGGGGAAAATGATGAGGAAGCACAGCAGCATGTTGACAAAGCAGCTTGTCACATAGGAGATCGGTATGACTTCCCGCGGGAAGTAGATCTTCTTGATCAGATCCTTCTGTGCCACAATGGAACTGGAGCCGCCGGTGATCGCCGAGGAAAAGAAGATCCACGGGATCAGGGCGACAAACAGGTACAGATAATACTTGTCGATGCCGGCTTTCATGATGTAGGTAAACACAAAGGTGTAAACTACCAGCTGCATCAGCGGGTTGATAAACGTCCACAAAAAGCCCAGCACGGAACCTTTATACCGTCCACGCAGGTCTTTTTTCACCAGACTGAAGATCATCTGGCGATACTGATAAATTTCCTTGCAAATTTTCATAAAAACGTCCTGTCTGGGGCTTGCGGTACTGCACTGCTGTTTTCTGCACGGCAAGCCCGAATCAAAGTGTTCGTGCAGAATACACGTATATTTTATTATAACCGATTTCCGCGAAAAAGTCAATGTTTTTCCGGCATTCCGACAGATTGCACAAGAGGCTGCCGCTTTTTCGAAAAATGGAATCGATTTCTCCAAAATTCACGGCAAACAAAAAGCCGGTGCAGAAAAAAACTGCTCCGGCTTTTCTGTTTCACATATGCTGCACCGCGTCAGAACTTACGCTCTGTCTTCGATGTAGTTTACGATGTCGCCAACGGTCTTGATGTTTTCCAGATCTTCGTCAGCAACCTTGACACCGAATTCTTCCTCAACGGACATTACCAGATCTACCAGATCCAGAGAGTCTGCACCCAGATCGTCCTGCATGGAAGCTTCCATTGTCACTTCGTCTTCTTCAACACCCAGCTGATCTACGACCAGTTCCTTCAGCTTGTCAAAAATTTCTTCTTTTGCCATGTTCTTTCTTCCTCCAATAATTTGATGTTGCACCCTTCTGCGGAGGGCGGCGTCACCGGCAGAAACCATGACGGGTTTCGCCGTTCAAACCGGCATGGTTTTAGTTTTCTTCAAACACGCCGATTTTCCTAAACTTAGTATACCGTTCTTTTTGCAAAACGTCAATATCTTTTTGTAATTTTTCTGTTATCGTTTCCGCCAAATATTCCTTGATATTTGCCGAGATTTTGTCTATATCGCCCTGTGCCCCTGCTTCCGGCTCCGGAATGATAGCTTCTGCCACGCCAAAACGCACCATATCCTCTGCTGTGATCTGCATGACCTCACAAGCTTCCTGTTCGCGGGAGGCATCTTTCCACAGGATCGATGCGGCTCCGCGGGGAGAAATCACAGAGTACAACGCGTTCTCCAGCATTGCCAGAGCATCGCACACGCCCAGTGCCAGAGCACCGCCGCTGCCGGCTTCGCCCAGCACCACAGAGATCACCGGCGTTTTCAGCATCATGAACTCTGCGATATTTCTGGCGATTGCCTCGCCCTGCCCCCGTTCCTCGGCTTCTACGCCGCAGAACGCACCGGGGGTGTCAATCAGGCAAATGATCGGGCGGTGGAATTTCTCCGCCTGATGTGCCAGACGCAGAGCCTTGCGGTAGCCCTCCGGATGCGGCATGGCGAAATTCGATGCCTTGTTTTCCCGCAGGTTTCTGCCCTTGACCTGTGCCAGAATCGTCACCGGCAAGCCGTTCAGTCTGCCGATGCCGCCGATAATGGCACCATCGTCCCCGAAATTCCGGTCGCCGTGCATTTCATAGAAATCTGTAAAGATCCGCGGGATATAATCCCGAACGGTGGGACGGTTTTTGTCCCGTATCAAAAGCTGGCGTTCCCACGCCGTCCGGTGCTGCTGCTGTTGTTCCATTGTCAAGCACCTCCTGCTTCTTGTTCCCGATCGTAGCCGTGGAGTTTCAGCAGATGCGACAGCGTGCTACGCATGCTGCGGCGTTCCACGATCATATCCACAAAGCCCTTTTCCTGCAAAAATTCTGCCAGCTGGAAATTGTCGGGCAGCCGCTGGCGAATCGTCCCCTCGATGACGCGTCTGCCGGCGAACCCGATGAGCACCTTCGGCTCTGCCAGAATAATATCTCCCAGCGAAGCAAACGAAGCGGTCACGCCGCCGGTGGTGGGGTCTGTCATGACGGTCAGATACAGCAGTCCGGCATCGTTGTGCTTTGCCACTGCTGCCGAGGTCTTTGCCATTTGCATCAGAGAAATGATGCCCTCCTGCATTCTGGCACCGCCGGAGGCTGTGAATGCCACTACCGGCAAGCCCTTTTCCGTAGCGGTTTCAAAGGCACGGGTGATCTTTTCGCCCACCACGCTGCCCATAGATGCCATCATGAAATGGGAGTCCATGATAATCAGCACGGTGCGGGAGCCTTTAATGGTGCACTCTCCGGTGATGACAGCGTCTTTCAGCCCCGTCATGGTCTGGAGGGATTCCACCTTTCTGGCATACCCCGGAAATTGCAGGGGATCTGCACTGTGCATCTCTGCATCATATTCCACAAACGAACCGCTGTCCACCGTCAGCCGCATGCGTTCTGCGGCGGTGAGCCGTGCATGATAGTTGCAGTGGGGGCAGACCTTATTCAGTTCCTGAAACTTGCTTTCCGGCGTGGTCTGCTGGCAGCGGGGACACTTGAACACCGGCTCATGTTCCTCCGGTGCGTCGTCGTTAAATCGTTTGGTGACGTTCTTGAACAGTTCTTCCAATGCCATGTTACATTCTCACCTTACTTTCCGTTTTCCTTCTCGCCGTTCTTGGAATCCGCAAGGAATTTTTCCAAAAAGGTGTTGTCATATGTACCGGCTTCGAAGTCCTTGTTCTTGATCAGCCGCAGCTGGAAGTCAATATTGGAATCGATGCCGTCCACGATAAATTCCGCCAGTGCCCACCGCATTTTCATGATCGCCTGACTGCGGGTCGGGGCATGGACGATCAGCTTTGCGATCATGGAATCGTAGTACGGCGGAATGGTGTAGCCCTGATACACAGCACTGTCCACACGGATTCCCGGACCGCCGGGGATATGGAGCGACCGGATCTTTCCGGGCGAGGGACGGAAGCCCTGCTCCGGATTTTCCGCATTGATGCGGCACTCGATCGCATGCCCGCGAACCTGAATGTCCTCCTGTGTAAACGGCAGGGGCTTGCCCTGTGCCACCAGCAGCTGAGTCTGTACCAGATCAACTCCGGTGACCCATTCGGTGACAGGGTGTTCCACCTGAATACGGGTGTTCATTTCCATGAAATAGAAGTTCCGGTCGTCGTCTACCAGAAATTCAATGGTACCGGCGTTGTAATAGCCGCACGCCTTTGCCGCACGGACAGCGGCTTCCTGCATGGCTTTCCGCAGTTCCGGTGTCATCAGCGGGCTGGGGCTTTCCTCCAGCACTTTCTGGTTCCGCCGCTGCATGCTGCAATCACGTTCGCCCAGTGCCACAGTGTTGCCCATCTGGTCTGCAATGATCTGGATCTCCACGTGATGCGGCCCCACGATCAGCTTTTCCAGATAGACTTCATCGTTGCCGAAGAACAGCTTGGCTTCTTCCTTTGCCACGGACATCTGTTCTTCCAGCTGGTCTTCCCGATCGATCCGGCGAATACCGCGTCCGCCGCCGCCGGCAGAGGCTTTCACCAGTACCGGATAGCCGATCTCTGCGGCGATCTTCTTGGCTTCTTCCACAGAAGAAATGGCACCGTCCGAACCGGGTATTACCGGCACGCCGGCAGCCTTCATGGTTTCCTTGGCACGTGCCTTGTCGCCCAGCATGGAGATCGACTCCGGTGACGGGCCGATGAAAGTGATGCCGTTATCGATGCAAAGCTGTGCAAACTCCGCACTCTCCGACAAAAAGCCGAAGCCGGGGTGCAGTGCTGTTGCACCGGTATTCTGGCACGCCGAGATGAGGGCGTTCATGTTCAGATAACTGTCCTGTACCGAGGGCGGTCCGATGCAGACGGATTCGTCCGCGATCTCTGCATGCAGAGCCGTCCGGTCCGCAGTGGAATAGACCGTGACGCACTGCAAGCCTGCTTCACGGCAGGCACGAATGATACGCACGGCAATTTCACCGCGGTTTGCAATTAAAACCTTTTTCAACATCTTGCTGCCGCCTTACTGCTCCACTGCGAACTTGATTTCGCAGGTCACGGCACGCTTGCCGTCTACGCTGGCGATCGCCTTGCCGACACCTACCGGTCCACGCTGTGCAATGATCTCCACTTCCAGATCCAGCACATCACCGGGAACTACCTGCCGGCGGAACTTTGCCTTATCGATTCCGGCAAAGAGGGCGATCTTGCCCTTGAATTCCGGCTGGGACAGAATGCAGACCGCACCTGCCTGTGCCAGCATCTCGACCATCAGCACGCCCGGTGTCACCGGCTTTTCGGGGAAATGTCCCTTGAACCAAAAGTCGTCTGCCTTGATATATTTCCGTGCCACAACACGCTTTCCCACTTCCATTTCCAGAACCTCATCAATGAGGAGGAACGGGGCACGGTGGGGAATGATCTCCTTGATCTGTTCCTGATTGAGCAATACTTCTGCCATGTCTGCACTCCTTTACGAAAGAATCATCAGCGGCTGGTCATATTCTACCGCATCGCCATTTTTCACCAGAATTTCCTGTACTACGCCGTCCACGTCGCTGGTAACTTCGTTCATCAGCTTCATGGATTCAATAATCAGCACCACGTCGCCCTTTTTCACGGTATCACCCACCTGTACAAACGGCGGCTGATCCGGAGAGGGAGCCGCATAGAAAGTGCCTACCAGCGGAGCCTTGATCGACTTGCCTGCGGGCTTCTGGGAAACTGCCGGTGTTTCTGCCGGAGCTGCCGGAGCAGCAGCGGAAACTGCCGGCGAAGCAGCCACAGGTACACCTGCCAGCGGCATCGGCGGCAGGCACTTCTTACCCTTTACGGTAATATATTTTTCACCGTCCGCAATGGTGATCTCGCCCAGTTCCTTTGCAGCCACGATGTCTGCCAGTTTTTCAATGGTTTCCAGATCCACCATGTTATAAATTTTTTCACTCATGTCTGATTCTCCTTAGTCTGTGCACTTCTTGAAGCAGAGTGTCGCATTGTGTCCGCCGAAGCCCAGCGAGTTGGACAGTGCAGCATTCACCGGCATCTCTACCGGACCGTCCACACAGTAATCCAGATCGCACTCCGGATCCGGTGTGGTATAGCCGATGGTCTGGTGAATGAAGCTGTCCCGAATGGACAGGGCACAAACTGCCGCTTCCACTGCACCGGTACCGCCCAGCATGTGACCGGTCATGGACTTGGTGGAGTTGATCTTCACCTTTCGTGCCTGCTCCTCGCCCAGAGCGATCTTCACCGCCTTGGTTTCCAGCATATCGTTCAGGTGTGTGGAGGTGCCGTGGGCATTGATATAGGTGATGTCCTCCGGCTTCAGACCAGCTTCGGTATAAGCCTCGATCATTGCCTTGGAAGATGCACCGCATTCGTCTGCCGGAGCTGTCATGTGGTATGCGTCGCAGGTCGCACCGTAGCCAGCCAGTTCGCAGTAGATCTTTGCACCGCGAGCCTTGGCGTGTTCGTATTCCTCCAGCACCAGTACCGCAGAGCCCTCACCCAGTACAAAGCCGCCGCGGTTCAGGTCGAACGGGGTAGAAGCCTTTGCCGGATCGCTTTCGGTAGTCAGTGCCTTCATGGTGCGGAAGCCGCCCAGTGTGAATTCGGTAATGGTGGATTCGCTGCCGCCGCAGAGGCAAACGTCCAGATAGCCGTCCTTGATCTTGCGGAACGCTTCGCCAATGGCGTGAGTCGCCGATGCACAGGCAGTGGTGGTGCAGAAGTTGTCGCCGCGGAAGCCGGTGCGGATCGCTACCTGTCCGGCAGCCATGTTGCCGATCATCATGGGCACAAAGAACGGAGAGATCCGTCCCGGTCCCTTTGCACGATACTTGTCGTGTTCTTCTTCGATTCTGCCGATGCCGCCGATGCCGCAGCCGATAATGGTGCCTACACGATACGGATCCATATCCTTGAAGTCCGTGCCTGCGTCCTGCAACGCCTGAATCGCAGATGCCACGGCGATCTGGGTAAAGCGTTCCATGTGGCGAATGTCCTTGCGTTCAAAATATTCTGCGGGGTCGAAATCGCGGATAATGCCGGCAACGCTGACACCCAGTTCGGTGGTGTCAAAGCTGTCGATCTTGGAAACACCCAGTGTTCCCTTTTTTACGTTTTCCCAGAACTTTTCTACGGTGCTGCCCAGCGGGTTTACCGTACCCAGTCCGGTGATTACTACTCTTTTCATATTTCCTCGCTCTCTGCCGCCGTGCTGCGGCAAGCTTGTTTTTCATCTCAAAGCATTCTCAGACTGCCTTCCCTGAAAGAGAAGGCGAACCTGCGAAGCTGGTGGAAAAGTCCCTTACATCATCAGTCCGCCGGAGATCTCGATGGTCTGACCGGTGACATAGCTTGCATCTTCCGAGCAGAGGAACGAGATCACGCTCGCCACTTCTTCCGGATTGCCGTACCGCTTCATTGCCACCAGTTCCAGCATCTTGTTCCGCTGTTCCTCGGTGAGAGCGTCAGTCATGGGCGTCTTGATGAAGCCCGGAGCAACGGCGTTGACGGTGACATTTCTGGCACCCAGTTCCTTTGCCACGGTCTTGGTCATGCCGATAATGGCAGCCTTGGAAGCGGAATAGTTGATCTGTCCCGGATTGCCGTACAGACCGGCTACCGATGCCAGACTGACAATGTGTCCGTGCCGCTGCCGCATCATGACAGCACCCACCAGCTTCATCATGTTGAACACGCTTTTCTGGTTGACGGCGATCACGGCATCATACTGTTCCTCGGACATACGAACCATCAGACCGTCCTTGGTGATGCCGGCGTTGTTGACCAGTGCGTCGATCGAGCCGAAACGCTCTTTTACTGCCTTGGTCATTGCTTCGCACTGGGCATAATCTGCCACGTTTGCTGCGAACAGTTCTGCCTCTACGCCGAAGCTGCGGCATTCTTCTGCCACCTTTTCTGCATTTGCTTTATCGGAATCGCTGGGGAAATGGTTGATCGCTACATTGTAGCCGTCCTTTGCCAGACGCTTTGCGATGCAGGCACCAATGCCCTGCGATGCACCTGTGATCAATGCTGTTGCCATAGTGATTTTTCTCCTTTATTTAGTATCTATCTGTATCTGCCTTAGTTCTTGCCTAGGGAATCACTGAATAAAGCCCGCCTGACGGCTTTGCACGCAATCTGCGTGCAGATTTTTCGTCATATTGCCCAGAAATCCCTTGCCATACGGAAAGTATGCCTGCGGAATTTCTATGCAATCTGTCGACCGAAAAATCTGACGACGCATCTTACCACAAGCTTTGCTCGGTGTTTCTCTAACAACTGATATGCTTCTGCCCACATCTCGTCGATGACTTCCTTGCAGGGCTTGACATCGTGCACCATGCCGGCGATCAGACCGCACAGGAACGAGCCTTCGTCCACGTTGCCGTCTACCACTGCCTTGCGGAGAGAGCCGACTGTCATTGCCTCGAAATCCTCCGGCGGGCAGGCTGCCTTTTCCATTGCCTGCAACTTCTTGGTGTACTTGGTCTTGATGCCGCGGCAGGGGCTGCCGGAATAGAAGCCGGTGATCTGGTTGTCGGTGTCCTTTGCCTTAACGACCAGTTCCTTGTACTTCGGAGAGATCTGGCATTCCTCTGTTGCGAGGAACCGTGTGCCCAGCTGTACGCCCTCGGCACCCAGCATAAAGGCTGCGGCGATGCCTCTGCCGTCAGCGATACCGCCGGCAGCAATGACCGGAATGTCTACCGCATCGACCACCTGCGGCACCAGACACATGGTGGTGTTCATGCCGATATGTCCGCCGGACTCAGTGCCCTCTGCCACCAGTGCATCTGCACCGGAACGCTCCATACGCTTTGCCAGAGCCACAGACGGCACCACCGGAATCACCTTGATGCCGGCATTTTTCCACGCCTCCATGTACTTGCCGGGGTTGCCGGCACCGGTAGTCACGATCGGCACCTTTTCGTCAATGACCAGCTGTGCCAGATCGTCAGCGTTGGGGCTCATGAGCATGATGTTCACGCCGAACGGGTTCTGCGTTTTTTCCTTGCAGATACGAATCTGTTCCCGCAGGTAATCAATGGGGGCACTGCCGCCGGCGATCAGGCCGACTGCTCCGGCATTGGATACCGCAGATGCCAGTGTGCTCTCTGCGATCCACGCCATACCGCCCTGAATCATGGGGTACTTGCTCCCCAGCAGTTTTGTAATTCTGGTTTCCATAGCTATGTTCCTTTCTATTTCAGGAGATGTTTTCTCAATATTCCATAATCAGTGCTGCATAGGTCAGACCTGCTCCGAAGCCGACCAGACAAACCTTATCGCCACGCTGGATCTTTCCGGCACGGATCGCTTCATCAAAGGCAATGGGGATCGAAGCACTGGAAGTGTTGCCGTGATATTCGATGTTGGTGATGACTTTTTCCATAGGCTGCTTCAGGAACTTCATTGCCGTTTCAATGATACGGATATTTGCCTGATGCGGAACGATCTTATCCAGTTCGTTCAGGTCGAAGCCGATCTTTTCCGCTGCCATTGTTGCCGCCTTTGCCAGTGCGTGGGTGGCGAACTTGTACACCTCTCTGCCGTCCTGCAGCATGGTGTGTTCCCAGCCCTCCGGACCTGCTCCGATGCCGTCATCATATTCTGCCCGACGCTCCGGCTTCACAAAGGGCGACTGAGGCAGTGCACTGTGGGCATAGAGGAACTTTGCACCGGTGCCGTCTGCACCCAGATGGCTGGTGTACAGAGCATCTTCCTTGTACTCGATGACTGCCGCTGCGGCACCGTCCCCGAAGAGAATGCAGGAAGAACGGTCACTATAGTTGGTGATCTTGGAAAGGCTCTCGTTTGCAACAACCAGTGCATACCGCATGGAGGAATCCGTTTTCAGGAAGCGGTGTGCGGTGTCCATGGCATAGACAAAGCCGGAGCATGCCGCATTCATATCAAAGCATGCCGCATTGGCTGCACCGGTTTCCCGCTGAATGATGCAGGACATAGACGGGGTGCAGTACTCCGGTGTAATGGTGGTGTCGATCAGCAGACCGATCTCCAGCGGATCGATGCCTGCCGCAGCAATGGCACGCTTGGCAGCTTCTGCCCCCATGTACCATGTCGGCTCGCCGTCTGAAATGTGGCGGGTGCCGATGCCGGTTCTGGTGCGGATCCACTCGTCGTTGGTTTCAACGATCTTTGCCATATCCTCATTGGTCACCTGAAATGCAGGCGTATAGCTTCCTGTTCCTAAAACGCGAATTCCCATGGAAAAATTTCCTCCGTTCCTCTTGTCACTTTCCTCATTTTGTGGTATGATAGATAGGGAACGTACCGCAGACAGAGGTTTCGGTACGCCCTGTAAAATTTAGAGTTTCCCTGCAATCACAGGATACACTTTCTATTATAGAATATTTTTACGCAATTTGCAATGTTTCCGAGTGGTTTTTCAAGTCGTGAAAGAGGAAATACTATTTTTTGCACAAATCTAAGCCTCTGATTTTGTACATCTTTGTACAACTCTTATGAGAAAGGAATGGTAGTTATGGCAACAATCGCACTTTTTTCCGGACAGGGTTCTCAATATGAGAAGATGGGACTGGATCTGGTACAGCAGGACGCTGCACTGGAGGAAATTTTTGAAGTCGCTTCGGAGGTTCTGGGCTTCGATCTGTATGCGGTCATCGCAGACAGCGACGCACAGACACTGGCTCACACCATTTATGCCCAGCCGGCAATCATGGCAACTTCTCTGATCTGCCTGGAGGCAGCCAAGAAGCATGGTTTCACCTATGACGCCGTTGCCGGCCACTCTCTGGGCGAATATGCCGCAATGGTCGCTTCGGGCATGCTCTCTCTGGAGGACGGCTTTCGGGTCATCAAAGCTCGTTCAGAAGCCATGGACGCTGCGGCAAAGGCAGCCGACGGTGCCATGTGTGCAATCCTGAAGCTGGCTCCCGCAGAAGTGGAACGCATCTGTCAGGAAACGGAAGGCTATGTCATTCCGGCAAACTACAACTCCAGCGTACAGACCGTGATCGCCGGCGACCGTGATGCTGTGGAAAAGGCGGCTGCCGCTTGTGCCGCACTGAAGGCAAGAGCCGTACCGCTGGCTGTGGCAAGTGCATTCCACACAAAGCTGATGCAGCCGGCTGCGGATACCTTTTATAAAGCGATCCAGAACGTGAAGTTCTCTGCTCCGACGGTGCCCTTCTACTCCAACGTGCTGGGTGCTGTCCGGACAAACTTCTCCGATATGCCCAAGGCTCTGGCGGAACACATCGTTTCTCCGGTACGCTTCACCGACGAACTGGCAGCCATGCAGGCAGCCGGCATTGACACCTTTGTGGAATTCGGTCCCAAGAGCGTTCTCACCGGACTGGTCAAGAAAACCCTCAAGGGCGTGACTGCAAAGAACGTGGAAAATGTGGACACACTGGAAGGAGCACTGGCATAATGGAACAGTATACACTGATCGGACACCCGCTGGGACACTCCATGTCCCCGTTTATTCACGAACGGCTGTTCGCCATGGCGGGCAGAGAAGCCAGCTATACCCTTACCGACATTGCACCGGAGCATCTGGAGGGAAAAGAGCCCTATCTGCGTAGCTTACAGGGATTCAACATTACCATTCCCCATAAAATGGCGATTATTCCCATAGTGGACGAACTGGACGAAAGTGCAAAGCGGTACAACTCCGTCAACTGTGTGGCAAACCAGAACGGCAAGCTGATCGGCTATAACACCGACTGTGACGGCTTCACCATGTCTGTGAAAGAGTACCCCATGGACGGCAAGGTGCTGCTCATCGGCTGCGGCGGCGTAGGCAGAATGATCGCCACCGAAGCCCTGCGGCACGGGGCGAACCTGACCATTGGCATTATCCCGCAGGACAAGGAGCTGGTGGAAGCGTTCATTCAGGAAGCAAAACAGACCATGCCGGAAGCCAAGGTGACCTATGCTGTCACTGCGGACATTCACGACAAGTTTGATGTCATCATCAACGCTTCTCCGGTGGGCATGTTCCCCAAAGTGGACGCGTGTCCGGTATCTGATGAACTGATCGACGGGGCGAACTATTTCTTCGATGTCATCTACAACCCCACCAAGACGCTGTTCCTCCGCAAGGCTCTGGCTCAGGGCAAGGTGGCAAAGGGCGGTGCCGCTATGCTGGTATTGCAGGCAGTCCGTGCCCACGAGATCTGGAACGGCGACAGCTATACCGACAAGCAGATCGAATCCATTATCTGTGACATGGAAGAACGCATCGACGAACAGAACCAGACAAAGTGAGGCTGCATATGACGATTTTTCTTTGCGGCTTCATGGGCTGCGGCAAAACCACTGTGGGCGAGATTCTGGCGAAGCAGCTGGGGCTGCCGCTGATCGACACGGACGCTTATATTGTGGAACAGGAAGGCAGGAGCATTCCGGAAATTTTTGCTCAAGAGGGCGAACCGTATTTCCGGAAGGTGGAGGCTCAGGCGATCCGCACCCTGTGCACCAAAAACGCCGTGATCGCCTGCGGCGGCGGTGCCATGCTGAATCCGGACAGTGCTGCCTACGCCCGCGAAAACGGAGCTGTGGTGCTGCTGAACGAATCCTTCGACACCTGCTATGCACGGATTCAGGGCGACACCAACCGCCCCATTGTGCAACGCAGCACCAAGGAAGAACTGCACCAGCTGTTTGACCAGCGTGCCGGCATCTACCGTGCCCACGCTTCCCACGTGGTAGACGGCGGTGTTTCGCCGGAACAAATGGCGGAACGTGTCGCCGCAGCGGTACAGTGACCGAACACCATACAACAGAAACAAAAAAACGCCGTCCGACAGGAGCATATGCCTGCCGGACGGCGTTTCTTATCGTTATCTGTCCTGTTATTCTGTCCAACTCGGTGTCAGACCTGCACCCTTTTCGGCACAGTATTTCAGAATCATATACATATCGGTGGTGTCGATTTTTCCGTCCCCGTTGACATCTGCCGCGTCCAGTGCAGCTGCTTCAGCAGCTTCGCCGTCTGTGGTCAGAGTGACAGCTTCCTTGCCGGAACCTTTCCACGCCAGATACTGCATGACGGCATAGAGGTCGCTGCTGGTGATCGCCTCGTCATTGTCCACATCGCCGGTATAGTACGCAGCAGTCAGGTCTACCGGCTCTCCGGAAGTCTGTATACTCTCGGCTGCTGACATCAGATATTCCAGCCCCACTTCTGCGGCGGGATATGCCTCCTGCAATTTTTCTGCAAGAGCGATGCCGTCATAGATGGATTCTACCTTGGTAACGTTGATCGATTCCCAAGAAATGCCGTCGCTGTAATCGATATTTCGGATTTCCACTTCTGCATCAGAATCCACTGTCCGTGCCAGCCGGAGCACAGCATCTTTTTCGGATTCCTCCACATTTTTCACCCAGATGCCGTTGTAGTAGTTCCCCTCTGCTCCCATTGCACAAACTGCGTGATAGGTTGACTGGAGCAAAACGCCGGCTTTCTGCAAGTCACGGGTAAGCTTCAGCACAGCATCTCGCTTGTTTTCAAAATCAGCGGGATTTTTGGAATTTACGCCGTCTGCATTCTTCTCATCACACATGGAAATCAGCCAGTTCTTATCACTGTCCTGAATCTTACTGTATCCGCCGAAGCCCAATGCCGCCTGATTTTCGGCGTAGACCTTTTCAAATGTATCCAGATCGGAAACCAGAATCCCCGTATTATTAAACATATAGTGTTCAAAAATATACAGATTTGCCGATTCGGCTTTTCCGTCGGTATAAACGGTATAGGCATCGCTGTAATTTGTCGCCCTTGCCAAAAAAGACTTATCGTCCAGTTCGGTGTATCCCTTGGGTGGTTCCAGACTGGTGCTGTAAAACGCCACCGCACCGGCAGACATACTGGAAACAGAAGCCGCCGCTGTAGTCACTGCCAACGCAGATCCCAGTATCCTTTTCCATTTTTTCATCATAAAAATCATCTCCTTTATAATAATGAGGGATTGTGTTCCCATTTTCATTATAATTATTTTATGCACATCCGTCAATATCAACAGCAGAATTTCGGTATCTTCAACAAGAAATGATACTCTATTTTGTTCCTCCACGAAAATATTGGAGAAATCTGGAAAATGCAAAAAGACCGCACATTTCAAATGCACGGTCTGAGTTTGCCTATTCTTCCTCATACACCGGAAAATCTGCCGGATCATAGGGAATGTGGCTGCGGTCGTAGTAGTCCCTGACCGCGGCACGGACTGCCTGCTCCGCCAGCACGGAACAGTGCAGCTTCTGTTCCGGCAGCCCGTCCAGAGCCTCTGCCACGGCCTGATTGGTGAGAGCCAGTGCCTGTGACAGGGGCTTTCCGGTAATCAATACCGTTGCCATGGAACTGGAAGCAATGGCAGTGCCGCAGCCGAACGTTTCAAAGGTCGCCCTGGTGATGATGCCGTCCTGAATTTTCAGGTAAATTTTCATGGTATCGCCGCAGCGGGCACTGCCCACCTGTCCCACGCCGTCTGCGTCCTCCATGATGCCGACGTTCCGCGGGTTCATGAAATGATCCATGACCTTTGCACTATATAACATGGGGCTTTCTCCCTTCTTCCAAGTCCCGCCAAACCGGCGACATGCTCCGCAGACGTGTCACCACTTCCGGCACTGCTTTCAACAAGTATTCCACTTCTTCCGGCGTGTTCTCCGCAGACAGCGACAGCCGCAGAGAGCCGTGTGCCGCCTCATAGGGCACGCCCACTGCCAGCAGCACATGGCTGGGCTCCAGTGAACCGGAGGTGCAGGCAGAGCCGGAGGAGGCACAGATGCCCTTTGCGTCCAGCAGAAGCAGCAGGGCTTCGCCCGCTACGCCCTCGAAGCAGAAGTTCACGTTCCCCGCCAGACGGTTCTTCCGGTCGCCGCTAAGCAGACTGTGGGGAATGGTTTCCAGCCCTGCGATCAGCCGATCCCGCAGACCGGCAACATAGGCAGCGTTCTGTTCCAGATTTGCACATGCTTCCCGCAGTGCCGCCGCCATGCCTGCGATTGCCGGCAGATTTTCCGTGCCGGCACGCATGCCCCGTTCCTGTGCCCCGCCGCAGATCAGGCTGTGCAGCGGTGTCCCCCGTTTGGCGTACAGCACACCCACGCCTTTGGGACCATGGAATTTATGGGCGGACAGAGAGAGCATGTCCACCGGCAATTGCGACAGGTCGATCGGCACATGTCCCACCGCCTGCACGGCATCGGTGTGGAACAGCACACCCTTTTCACGGCAGACTGCTCCGATCTCTGCAATGGGTTCGATCGTGCCAATTTCATTGTTGGCAAACATCACACTGACCAGACAGGTGTCCGGACGAATTGCCGCCTGCACCGCTTCCGGTGTAACCATACCGGTTTCCGAAACCGGCAGCAGCGTCACGGAAAAGCCCTCCTCCTCCAGCTGCTTCAGGGTGTGAAGAATGGCGTGGTGCTCGATCGCGGTGGAAATGAGGTGCTTCTTACCGGACCTGGCACCGGCATAGGCGGCAGACCGCAGTGCCTGATTGTCGGCTTCGCTGCCGCCGGAGGTGAAGTAGATCTCTCTCGCCGTACAGCCCAGACAGCCGGCAATGTCCTGCCGTGCCTGCAACAAGGCTTCTGCGGCAGCCTGCCCTATATGGTGCAGACTGGAGGGGTTGCCGTAGTTCTGTTCCAGACAGGACAGCATGGCACGCACTGCCGCTTTAGAGGGCTTTGTGGTAGCTGCATTATCTGCGTATATTTGCAATGGGGATTCCTCCGTTTCCTTAGAACAAAAAGCGGGGATTGCCGCTGGTTTCCGGCACTCCCCGCTTTTCTATTGATAACCAGTTTTCTCTCTCGAAATTGCTGTTGGTTTTTTACTTGACTGCCTCGAAGCCCTGCTCCAGATCTGCCAGAATGTCGTCGATATGCTCGATACCGATAGACAGACGAACGGTGGTCGGTGTGATGCCGGCTGCCAGCAGTTCTTCCTCAGTCATCTGCGAATGGGTCGTAGATGCCGGATGGATCACCAGAGATTTCACGTCTGCGACGTTTGCCAGCAGCGAGAAGATCTTCAGGGATTCTGTGAACTTCTGTGCCTGCTCCTTGGTGCCGTTCAGTTCGAAGGTGAAGATCGATGCACCGCCGTTCGGATAGTACTTGTTGTACAGTTCCAGATCCTTGCCGGTTGCCTGCGACGGGTGGTTGACCTTCTTGACCATGGGGTGATTCTTCAGGTAATCTACCACCTTCAGAGCGTTCTCTACGTGGCGTTCTACACGCAGGGACAGGGTTTCCAGCCCTTGCAGCAGCAGGAACGAATGGAACGGGGACAGGGTCGCACCGGTATCCCGCATCAGGGTGGTGCGAAGCTTCATGATATAGGCGATATTGCCGCATGCTTCTGTAAAGACAACGCCGTGATAGGACGGATTCGGCTTAGACAGTCCCGGGAACTTGTCGCTTGCTGCCCAGTCAAATTTACCGCCGTCTACAACAACGCCGCCCATCACGGTACCGTGACCGCCGATGAACTTGGTTGCAGAGTGTACCACAACATCTGCACCGTGTTCCAGCGGACGGAACAGGAACGGTGTTGCGAAAGTGTTGTCCACGATCAGCGGCAGACCGTGCTTGTGAGCGATCTCTGCAATTGCTTCCATGTCTACCACGTCAGAATTCGGGTTGCCCAGAGATTCCACATACACTGCCTTGGTGTTCGGGCGAATGGCTGCTTCGATATTTGCCGGATCGTGTGCATCTACGAAAGTGGTTTCGATACCGATCTCTGCGTAAGTGTTTGCGAACAGGTTATAGGTGCCGCCGTAAACCGTCTGCGAAGAAACGATATGGTCGCCGCTGCCTGCGATATTGCGAATGGAATAGTCAATTGCTGCGGAACCGGTTGCGGTTGCCAGTGCAGCTGCACCGTTTTCCAGTGCGGCGATACGCTTTTCAAAAACGTCGTTGGTCGGGTTCATCAGACGGGTGTAGATGTTGCCCGATTCTGTCAGACCGAAACGGCCAGCTGCCTGTGCGGAATCCTTGAACACATAAGAAGTGGTCGCATAGATCGGCACTGCTCTTGCATCAGTGGTCGGGTCCGGCTGTTCCTGACCGACATGTACCTGTTTGGTTTCAAAACGATATTCCTGATTTGCCATGGTGAATCTTTCCTTTCTATTTCGTCCGTGCCCTGCGGGCATTCAGAAAACACTGCTAGCAGATTGTGTGCAAAGCCGTCAGACGGGCTTTATGCAGTGTTTCTTTCGGTTTGGTTTCCTTTGCTATGGTTGTATTATATCACAATTCGCCTATAGTGTCAATAGGTTTTCTATGTGTTTTAAAATTTTGACGTTTTAGACAGATACCGTACTGTGAAATTGCCCCATATCTGCGGAAAGGTACAACATTCGGCAGCCGTGACAAAAACAACCCGACAAATCGTCGGGTTGTTTCCATTACAGTGTATATCCCTCTGCACGGAGGGCATCGATCAGGTCGCCCAGAATCTCGGCGTTAGTGGAAGACACCGCGTGCAGCAGGAGGATCTCGCCGCCGTGTGCGTGTGCCCTGAGCCGTTCCAGAGATTCCGCCGGATCCGGCTGGGCATCGGTTTTCCAGTCCACGTAGGCATCGCTCCAGAACAGTGTCCGATAGCCGCATGCCTGTGCGGTTTCCAGTGCCGCCTCGGAGTATTCCCCGCAGGGGCAGCGGAAATACTGCATCTCATAGCCGTATTTGTCCAGCACATACTGGTGCAGATCCATAATTTCCGCCTTGGCTTCTGCTTCGGAAAGCGTAGGCAGGCTGGCATGTGTCATGCCGTGGTTGCCCAGCACGTGTCCCTCTGCGATCATGCGGTTCACAAGATCTGTTTCCTTTTTGGCATAGTCGCCGGTGAGGAAAAAGACGGCGTGCACCTGCTTTTCCCGCAGGGTGTCCAGAATCTGTCCGGTATAGCCGTTCTCGTACCCCTGGTCAAAGGTCAGCAAGATCTGGCTGCGGTCGGGCGTTGTGGCGTAGGCATCGTATCGGGCATACTGTGCGTCAAATGCCACCGCATCAACGGGACGGTTTTCACTGTCCACCGCGGTGCCCTGCCCGTAGCCGATCACCTCGCCGCTGACGGCACTGACCGGCGAAACCGGAAGCACTGCCACTGTCAGCAAGCCGGACAACAGACCAGTCGTCCAACGATTTCTCATCTGCATTCCCTCCCTCGCTGCATTTGCAGCTGTAGAGAGTTTGTGCAGAATGGGAGTGAAAATTCGTTGGAAATATCCCGCTGGGATATTTTCAAGTTATTTCTTTTTGAAAAAGGGCAGCCAGGGAAAGCGGTCTTGTTCGCTTTCCCTCGAAAATCTGTCGATTTTCTCACCCTTTTCTCCGTGTGCCCAAAGCATGGCACAGAGATTTCGCTGTCTGCGGACAGCGACCAGGGCTTCTCGCCCTGGACCTCGCCAGCATTTTTGAAAAACTGCTGGACCGAAAAACTTTACTTTTCGGTGCAATTTTTCACCATGCGTACAGCACCTCGCAAGCAGCGATTCGCCTTAATAGAACGTTGCCACTTCCTGTTCCGGTGCACTTGTCATCACGACTTCCTGCACCTGCAACACCGGTCCCTTGCCGCGGTACAGCTTATGCTTCTGCACGTGGATCTTTCCGGTCACCTGCACCCACTGCCGTGTCTGGAGCACGCTTGCCTTTTCCCACTCTGCCACAACGCAGCTATACGTAATATCTTCCACACAGCAGGTCATCACGTGTCTGCCTACGGCAAACGTATTGGGCGGGAATTTCGGATCTACGGCAACAATACCGCGGAATGAAACGGTCTTGCCGTCATATTTTTTCGGGTCTTCCATGATGTCCCGATACCACAGAGCATAGTCCGTGTCTGCCAGCCGAATCACCGGTGCATTTACGTCAAAGGGCAGCGGATCCTCGATCTCGTCGTATTCCACATGTCCGTCTGCATACTCATAGGCAATATCTGTCCGGCGGCTGACACCGCGGACGATCTTGTGAAATTCCATTTTGTCCATGTCCTTGCCGAACCGGTTGAATACTACCAGTTCGCAGGTGTTCAGCTTGTCCACCACAAGGCTCCGCATATTGGCGTTATATTGCAGGAACGTGGTGGCATCGGCAAAGAACATTTCCTGATACACTGCCCAGTCGTCCGGCAGATTCTGGAACAGCTGCTGTAGCTGCCACATGCCGTTGTACTCCAGCACCACGCGGGTAGCACCGCATTCTTTCAGCAGTTCCTGCAAGTGTGCCGGATTCAGTTCCTCCGGCTCCTCAATGGTGCGGATATAGATCTCCTGACAGGGCATAGCGGAAATATCGTATTCCTCCTCGCCCTCCTCACAGAGCAGCAGCATGGTCTTTTCGCCGGAATTGAACCGCTTGTCCTCTAAGGTTTCCTGAATAAACTTGGTCTTGCCTGCTTCCAGAAAGCCGGTAAACAGGTATACCGGAACGTCATTTTCCTGAGGCTGTTGTCCTCCTGCCATGATGTTGTCCTCCTTTTATTCTGCGTGGAACAGTTCGGTCAGGGCATCTTCGTGAATGCCGGAGCCAATAACACAAAGCCGTCCGGTGGTGCCGGCACTGCCGCTGCGAACGTCCGGTGTACCCGGTACATAGTCAAAGTGGATCCAGCTGCCGTCCTCTGCCGGTACAATGCCCTTGGCACGGAGGATCATGCCGTACTTGTCTGCGTCTTCCAGAGCCGTCAGAGCGTTGGTGATCTCCTCCTTGGTGTACTTCCGGGCAGACTCTACGCCCCAGCTGGTAAACACTTCGTCTGCATGGTGGTGATGCTCGTGATCGTGGTCATGGCAGCCGCAGGTGCAGTTCTCGTCATGTTCGT